>DASUFJ010000019.1:0-4592 GCA_036274575.1 Candidatus Limnocylindria bacterium | reverse complement strand
GGCAGCTCGAACGACATCGAGAAGGCGACGAACCTGGCCCGCGCCATGGTCACCCAGTACGGGATGAGCGAGAAGCTCGGCCCGCTGGCCTTCGGCAAGAAGGAGGAGATGGTCTTCCTGGGCCGCGAGATCAGCGAGCAGCGCAATTACAGTGACGAGGTCGCGGCGAAGATCGACGCCGAGGTGCGCGCGATCATCGACCAGGGCTTCGCCCGCGCCAAGGAGGCGCTGACCTCGCATCGCGACGTGCTCGATCGGCTCGCGGCCCTGCTGGTCGAGAAGGAGACGATCGAGAGCGAGGAGTTCGAGTCGCTCTTCGACGGCGTCCTGCCCCCGCGAACGGGCGGTCCGAAGCCGAAGACGGCGGGTGCGGACGTCGACGACGGGGTCCCGACCGACCTCGAGCCCGATGCCGAAGAGGGCGGCCGCCAGCCGCGGCCCGGCCCGGCGCCGCAGCCGGCCTAGCTCTTCCCCATCACGTTCACCGGGAGGCCCGCCAGCGATGGCGGGCCTTCTCCGTGCGCCGTCCCGGTGTTCAGCCCTTCCCGGTGAGCCGGTCCCAGAACGAGCGGCCGCCGCGCAGGTCGTCCAGGAAGTTGCCCCACTCGGCCTCCGCCTTGACTGCCCGCTGCAGGCCCTCCACCCGCTCCTCGACGATCTCGCGGACGCGGACGGCCTCGCCCTCGTCCAGCCAGAACCCGTGCTTGTTGGTGTCGCACACGTCGAGCTCAAGGCTGTACGCGCGGTAGTTGAAGGCCGTCATCCGTTCGCCGCACTTGGGGCACGACAGCTCCGACTCCCGCTGCGCGTACTCGATCATCCCCGAGCGTTGCTCCTCGGTGGACTCGACCGTCGACTCCAGCTTGGCCAGCTCGTCCTCGTCGAGCCAGCCGCCCTTGCACTGCGGGCATCGGTCGACGTCGATCCCGCGATGGGTCTCGACCTGGAGCTCGGACTGGTCGCGCGGGCAGTTCACTCAGCTTCTCCTTCGGACTCGGGGGTTTTGGGGCATCGTACGTCCTACGTCGGCTGGGGCTCGGTTGGACCGGATATGAATCTTGCGCAACTCAGCGGTAGTCCAATCGGGTCATTGGTGGCCTAGGAAGTGGACCGTATACTCCGCTGAGCGTGTTGCGCGCAGGCACAACTGCGTCGCAATCGGTGTACGAGCCTGAGCACATGGAGCCTGCCAATCCCATGATCGACGAGCCGGTCGCCAAGCCGACGAAGAAGGCCGACCAAGACTGGAAGCTGGAGGCGGGGGAGGGAACGCTGCTCCCGCGCTCGGCGCTGGACGTGCTCACCTCATTGAACGAACGCGTCGCGAAGGGCAACATCGAGGACCTCGTGCCGATCGCGACCGGCTTCGTGCCGATGGACAAGACGATCGGCGGCGGCCTCCGACCGGGCGAGCTGCTGCTCATCGGTGGGGCGCAGGGCCAGGGCAAGACGACGATGGCGCTCCAGATGGCTCGCAACATGGCGGCATCCGGTCAGGCGACGGTGCTGTACGTCTGCTTCGAGCACGACGAGGAGTACCTCATCCAGCGCATGGTCGCCATGGAGTCGGCGCTCGCGCACCTGCCCAAGAAGTCGGGCGCGGTGAAGATCCAGGACGTCAAGAAGGAGGTCGTCGGCTCGTACACCGCGTCGGCCGAGTCGGGAGCCAGCGCCAAGCTCGGGGCTAACCCACGCCTACGTCCTTCCCTCGAGCGCATCGCCCGATACGGGTCGAACCTCTACCTGATGCGCGGGACCGCGACGCAGTCGACCATCGACAACCTGCGCTCGCTGGTCCAGGAGCACCGCGGCTCGGACGATCAGCGGCGGCTCGTCCTCTTCGTCGACTACCTCCAGAAGGTGCCGGTCATCCCGGAGCCGAACACCGAGGAGGAGAAGGTCACCCGCATCGTGTCGGGCCTCAAGGACATCGCCCTCGGCGAGTCGGTGCCGGTCGTCGCGATCGTGGCGGCCGATCGCGAGGGCCTGAAGGCGAAGCGGCTGCGCAACCACCACCTGCGCGGCTCATCCGCCATCAACTACGAGTCCGACATCATCCTGATCCTGAACGACAAGTACAACATCGTCGCCAAGGTCAACATCGAGTTCAACCCGTACCAGGCGCAGCGCTACCGCGACTGGATCATCGCCTCGATCGAGAAGAACCGCGGCGGGCAGGACAACGTCGACCTCGAGTACGAGAAGCTCTTCGAGTACAGCTGCTTCGATCCGACGGGGCGGATCACGGCCGAGAAGCTGATCGAGGAGCGGCTCTACAACGACTGACGGCCGAAGCCGGCCACCAGACCGATGACGGCGCCGACCCTCGATCCCTACGCGGTCCTGCAGGTCGTGCCGACCGCCGATCAGGAGGTCATCACCGCCGCCTTCAAGGCGCTCGCCCTCAAGTACCACCCGGATCGCGACGCGACCCGTCGGGCGCGTGACAAGATGGCGGAGCTGAACAAGGCCTACGCGTTGGTGCGCGACCCGCACGCGCGTGCCGACCACGACCGCAGCCGCCGCGCGATCATCGCCGGCGTGTCGGTCGTCGCCTCCAGCCGTCCGGGATCGGTGGAGCCGCCGGCGGTCAGCTCGCCCGGCAGCGTCCTCAGCTTCGGCCGCTACGCCGGCTGGTCGCTGCGTGATCTTGCTCGACGGGATCCCGATTACGTTCTGTGGCTGTCACGCCACTCATCCGGCATTCGCTATCGCACCGAGATCTACGGCATCCTGCGCACCATGGGTGTGTCGGCCGCCTGACTGCCCGTCCCCCGCTACGCTTGGGGGGCCATGAGCGAGATCCGTCCGCCGCTGCGTGCCGTCTTCGTGGATATCGGCGACACGGTTATGCGCCCGAACCCGTCGTGGGAGGCGGTCTACGCCATCGCGTTTCGCGAGTTCGGGGTCGACGTCGATATCGGTGAGCTGCATGGCGCGCTGCGACGGGCGTACCACCACGGCGGCTGGGGGATGGAGGGCGGCTTCGAGCCCAGCGAGGAGACGAGCTTTCAGCGCACCGTCGAGATCGACGCCGCGGCCATCGCCGAGCTCGGCCTGGAGCCGATGCCGGAGGCGTACTTCCGCCGCCTTGCCGAGCTGTTCACGGTCACGACCCATTGGCACATCTTTCCCGATGCCTACTCGACGCTGATCGGGCTCAAGCAGCGAGGCCTGATTGTCGGCGCAGTGAGCAACTGGGTCTGGAACCTCCCCGAGCTGCTCCACGCCCTCGACCTGGTGCAGCACTTCGACTTCATCGCCGCCAGCTCGCGCATCGGCTTCGAGAAGCCGCATCGCCGGATCTTCGAGTGGGCCCTTGAGCAGGCCGGCGTGGAGCCGGCCGAGGTCATCCACGTCGGAGACCATGTCGATGCCGACATCCTCGGGGCCGCGAGTGTCGGGATCGAGGGCGTGCTGATCGACCGGGCGCATCGGTACCGTGCCGACGAGGTTCCCGATGGCACCCCCGTCATCTCGTCGCTCGACGAGCTGCTGTCGATCGTCGACGCTCGCCTGCCGGACCGATGAGCGACGAGCGATGGCGGTGCTTCGTCGCCGTCCCAATAGGCGACCGGCTGCGGACCGATCTGGCGAGCGCGGTGGCGACCTGGCGATCCGACCCGGCCTTCGCGGAGCTGCGCTGGACCGATCCTGACGCCTGGCACGTGACGCTTGCCTTCCTCGGCTGGACCGATCCGAGCTCGGTCGCGCCCGTCGTTGCATCCGTCCGCGCCGTTGCCGCCGGGGCGTTCGCCGCCACGCTTCCGACCGGAGGGCTCGGTGCCTTCCCTTCGCCGGGCCGAGCCCGCGTGCTGTGGTATGCGATCGAGGATGCCAATGGACTTCTCACCGGGCTGTCGGTGAGCCTCCATCGGGCGCTTGGATTGGAGGGGACGGACAGGTTCCGCCCCCACCTGACACTTGCACGCGCCCGACGCGAGCCCGTCCGGCTGCGCGATGCCATCAGCCGGCTGGTCGCGCCGCCGGGTACGCTGGCCGTCGAGGAGATTCGGTTGATGCGAAGCCACCTGGGCGGCAACCGTCCCGCCCGATACGAGACACTCGAGTCCGTCCACATCGGTACATCGGTCCGTGCCTGAGCCGATTGCACGAACGCGTCCGCCCTATGTCGCCGTCATCGGCGATGGGGACCCGCGCGGCCCGGATGGCAACCGCATCCTCGAGTGGGCTGAGGAGGTCGGCCAGCACATCGCTCGCTCCGGGGCTGTTGTCGTGACCGGTGGGCTCGGTGGCGTGATGCGTGCCGCGTCACGCGGTGCGGTCGGCGCGGGCGGTCAGACCATCGGCATCCTGCCCGGCACCGATCCGGCGGAAGCCAACGAGTTCGTTCAGACGCCGGTCGCGACCGGCCTCGGCGTCGTCCGCAACCTCGTCGTCGTCACCTCGGCCGATGCGGTCGTGGCGATCGGTGGCCGGCACGGGACGCTGTCGGAGATCGGCCTCGCGCTGCGCATGGGGCGCAGCGTCGTCACCCTCGGCTCGTGGCGGGTCGAGTCAGACCACCGCCTGGGCGGCCCGCGCATCCACCGCGCGAACGACCCACGCGATGCCGCCGCCCTCGCCATGCG
>DASUFJ010000018.1:0-3069 GCA_036274575.1 Candidatus Limnocylindria bacterium | reverse complement strand
TCGGGGTTCTGGGGTGACGGCCGATCCCAGGGACCGCTCACGAGCGGACCCCGCTGGGTACACGGCTCACGCCGGCATGATACCGAAGGATCGCCGATTCAGCCTCGGCCGCCATTCGGCGAAGGCTACTCGACGGCTTGGCCGGCCGCCAGCGGCGTCAGTCGGAAGCGGCCCACATGATGAAGCCCACGGCGAAGACGCCGCTCACGAGACCGATGAACGCGGCGGTCCCCTCGGGGCCCTGGCCACCGACCGTGGGCATCGTTGCATTGATGACCGGCAGCCCGATCATCATGTACGCGAGCCAGAGGACGGTGACCGCCGCCGCGATGACGGCGCGGCGGTTGCGGTTTCGAACCATGCCGCCCGATCGTAGCAGACCGATTCAGGCGGTCGTGGCGAGCCGGGCCCGCTCAGGGACGCGGTGGAAGAGGCTCGGATCGGCGCGCCCGTCGAGGATGCGCAGCTTCGCGGCCGCGACGAGGCCCAGCGTGACCTCGCGACCCTCGTCGCTCCTCATGGTCATCGTGCCGATGTGATCCGCGACGTCGCTCACCCGGAACACGTGGCCGGGCCGGACCTCGTTCTCCTGGAGGAAGGTGAGGAGGCGCGCATCCTCCTCCGCCTCCTCGGTGACGCGCAGGATCGTGACCTCGTCGCCGGCGTCGGCTTCGGACAGGCGCGAGCCCGCGGGACGCTCCGGCGTGATCCCGTCGCGCGGGATCGGGTTCCCGTGCGGGCACGTCGGCGGCCGGCCGAGGAGCTCGTCGATCCGATCGGTGACCCGGTCGCTGAACGCGTTCTGCAGGTGATGCGCCTCCTCATCCGCCTCGGCCCAGCCGAGCCCGATGACCTCGGTGAGCAGCCATTCCGAAAGTGCGTGGCGGCGGAACGTGCGCTCCGCCGCGGATCGGCCGCGATCGGTGAGGTTGAGCTGGCGGGTCTCGACGTCGACGCTGAGCAGGTCCTCGCGAACGAGCCGGGTCACCATCTCGCTGACGGTCGCCGGGCTCACGCCCAGCCGCTCGGCGAGGCGGGCGGCGATCACCGGCTGCCCCTCGCCGTGCATGTAGCGAATCATCATCAGGTACTCGGCCGCGGCTCCCGTTGGTTCGACGACGGGGGGCTCGGCCACGGAGGGGTCGGCGATGGCGGGATCGACCTCGGGTTCCTGCGTCTGGGCCATGGCCCCGATTCTAGTGGCGCCGAACCCTCCGGCCATCCGCGACCAGGGCGACGGCCAGGGCGAGCAGCGTCGCTACCGATATCGGCCAATCCGGCGCGACGGGTGCGGCGGCGTCGGTGCGCGTGTCAGGTAGCTCGCCCCCGCCCCCGCCGCCACCTTCGTCTCCGCCACCCGTGTCGGGCCCCACGCCCTGATCGGGAGTTGGCGCCGGGGACGGCGGGCAGAGCACTTCGACTTCACCGGCGCTGGCCGTCGCGCTACCCGTGGCCGGCCCTCCGGACCAGGTGATCGTCGCCGAGTTCTCGAGCGTGCCGCAGAACGATTCATCGACGGCGCCGAAGATCTGGAGCACCTCGAAGACGCCATCCGGAACATCCGGCGCGAAGCACGTCAGCGTCGTCCCGGAGATCGAGCACAGGTTCGACCCGGACCCCAGGGACCACGTCGGTCCTTCGGGGAGCTCATCGGTGAGCGTCACGTCCGTCGCATTCCCCGGCCCCACGTTCTCGACCGTCACGAGGTAGACGATCGTCCCCGGGGGGCTCGCGGTCGCGCTCGATGCGACCTTGGTCATGAGGATGACCGGATCTGCAGGCTCAGGCGGGCATGGCACCTCGACGGCGGCCGTGTCGTTCGCGGAGGGCGTGCCGTCGATGAACGCCTCGGCAAAGTTGTCGAACGTGCCGCACTGATTCGCGGCGGGCGTGGCCGAGAAGGTGAGCGGCACACTGGCTCCGCCTGCGAGGTTGCCGAGATCGCACCGCGCGATGGCGTCGATGACCGTGATGACGCACTCCGGCGGGACGGTCCAGGTGAGCTGCAGCGGAAGCGTCTCCCACAGCGCGACGTTCAGTGCCTCCGTCGTCGTCGGGTTCTCGACCGTCACGGTGAACGAGATGACTCCGCCGGAGAACGACCCAGTCTTGGCGACCGTGATCTGCGGATCATCGGGCGCGGGGTCGGGGACGGCGGGGAAGCAGACGTTCCCGAAGAACGGTGAACCGGGCTCCCATCCGGCGTAGGCGGAGCCCCCACCAAGGGCCGTCCGCGCGAGGCCGGGTCGGTTGTACGCGACATGGATCTGGGCGCAGAAGGGTCCGAGGCCGTCGCTGAACGGGACGGTACCGGGTGGGAAGGTCGATGGCGGCAGCACCACGTCATACGTGCCGGAGGCGGCACCCGCCGCGGCGAACTGGCACTGCCCGGGCGGTATGCGCACGGTGAACGGATCCGCGCTCACGCAGAGGTGAGAGTCGATGAAGACGGACGGCGCATCCAGGAAGATCCGAACGCGGAACGTCGTCCCCTCGCGGAGCATGAAGACGTCGCCGATGTCCTGCCCCGTCGACCCGGCGCGGAGGTCGACGAATGTGCCTGCGCCGTCGAACGGATCGGGAAAGGTCTGCACGGCCGACGTACGGGAGGCGGGGGCGAAGAGGAGGAGCGCGACGACGAGCAGGAGCGCGATGCCGCGCGCGATCCGCATCGGTCCCTTCATGGCAGCTTCTCCAGCGCCGTGCGCTCCCACGCTATGCCGCGGGCGGCGGCTGTCCAGATGACCTTCGGTGACATCGGCGGTGTCGGAAAGTTCACTCGGCCGGTATCGGACGCGCGCTCACACGAACGGCCGCGCACCGCCGACGATCACAGAAACACGTTGCGGGACCGCCGCAGCGCCCGAGCAGCCCAAAGGGGTACCAGAAATGACACAGGCACAGCGGACACAGACCAGCGCCAACGGGCTGGTGCCGGCCGCCGTCGCCGGACTCGTCATGGTGGCCGCGCTGGCGGGGGCGATCCTCGTCTATGGCCTCCCGACGATGAACCTGACGCCGGGGACCGGAACCACGACCGCGAGCCAGGCGCGCATCAGGGCCGAGGAG
>DASUFJ010000017.1:0-14736 GCA_036274575.1 Candidatus Limnocylindria bacterium | reverse complement strand
GGGGGGCTGCCGGAAACGGTCGCTCTCGTCTTCGCGAGCGGGTTACGAGTTATCTTCCCGCTCGCGCGGGCGCTTGCTGCGCTGCGGCCGCTCTCGGGCGCGCCGGAGCTCGAGGATGTGCGACGCACTCTCGGTGAGGAGGCCTCGGTGCCGGTCGAGCCATGGTCGAGGCGCTACCGCGTCACTCGCGACAAGGTGGCGGCCGGGGAGGCGACGGCCTTGGCGGAAGTGGTTCGCGACGGACTCCGGCGCGAGCAGCGGCTCGCAGCCGGCGCAAGCGGTCGATCGACCGGAGCGTGGGACCGGCAGCTCTATGTGCAGGCGCGCACGCTACTTACCGCGGAGGTCGCGCTCTGCCGCGGCGTCGGCCTCGCCGAGGCCGACGCCTGGATCCTCGACCAGGTCGCAGAACAGCCGGCGACCTAAGCCGATGACCTTGCGGGTCGCGATCCTCGCGCCGATCTCTTGGCGGGTACCGCCGCGCGGGTACGGTCCCTGGGAGCAGTTCGCCGCTTTGTTGACCGAGGGGCTGGTCAGGCGGGGAGTCGCCGTCACCTTGTTCGCGACCGCCGACTCCGTCACGACTGCTCAGCTCGTCGGCACGGCGCCGACCGGCTACTCGGAGGATCCGGCATTGCATCCGAAGGCGTGGGAGGCGCTGCACATCTCGGAGGTGTTCGAACGCGCCACCGAGTTCGACGTGATTCACAACAGTTTCGACTTCCTGCCGCTGACCTACAGCGGTCTGGTTGACACACCGGTCGTGACGACCATCCACGGGTTCTCATCGCAGCAGATCGTTCCCGTGTTCGAGAAGTACAACGGGCGCGGCTACTACGTCGCGATCAGCGATGCCGACCGGCACAAGCGTCTCGACTATGTGGCCACGATCCATCACGGAATCGACCTGAGCGAATTCGAGCTCCAGCGGACGCCGGGGGACTACCTCCTGTTCTTCGGGCGGATCCATCCGGACAAGGGGACGGTGGAGGCGATCGACGTCGCCGAGCGTACGGGCATGCCGCTGACGATCGCCGGGATCATCCAGGACCGCAGCTACTTCGAACAGCTCGTCGAGCCGCGGCTCGACGGGGAGCGCGTGAGCTACGCCGGACCGGTCGGCCCTGAACGACGTGGCGGCCTGCTCGGCGGCGCGAGGGCACTTCTCCATCTCGTCAACTTCGACGAGCCGTTCGGCTTCAGCGTCGTCGAGGCGATGGCCTGTGGCACGCCGGTCATTGCGCGGCGGCGCGGCTCGATGGCGGAGATCGTCAATCATGCCAAGAACGGCTTCCTCGTCGATACTCAGGAGGAGGCGGTTGCCGCCGTCCATGCTTCGGGCGAGCTCGACCGCGAAGCCGTGCGCGCATCGGTGGCAGCGCGCTTCGACGTCGAGCGGATGGTGGACGACTACCTCGCCCTCTATCGGCGCGTCGTCGAGCTCCACCGAGACGCACAGACCCGCAAAGAGGGCGTCCGCTGAGCACAAGCTCGCTGGGGCAGCGGTTCCGGGTCGGCGTCAACTACTGGCCCGCCCGCACCGCGATGAGCTGGTGGTCGAAGTTCGATGCCGCGGAGGTCGCAACCGACTTTGCGCGGATCGCGGCCTGCGGTCTCGACTCCGTGAGGGTGTTTCTCACCTGGGGAGACTTTCAACCGGCCCCAAACCGAGTCGACCGAGAGATGCTCGAGCGGCTCATTGCGGTCGCCGATCTCGCGGGTGAGTCCGAGCTCGCTCTCATCCCCACCCTCTTCACGGGTCACATGAGCGGCGTGAACTGGATCCCGGCGTGGGCGCTGGGAGGCTCGGACGGTGCTCCTCGCTTCCGGGTCGTTTCGGGTGGCAGGGTCGCCGAGACCGGGCTCCGCAACTGGTACTCCGATGCGGAGGTCGGAGCTGCTCAGGCGCTCTTTGCCGCCGAGGCCGCTGCAGCCCTCACCGGTCATGCCGCCGTCTGGGCGTGGGATCTCGGCAACGAGAACTCCAACTGCGTGATCCCCCCGACCAGGGCAGCCGCGCGCGCCTGGCTTGCGCGCGTCACCTCCGCGATCCGCGGCGCGGACGATACCGCGCTCGTGACGGTCGGGTTGCACATGGAAGACCTCGAAGACGATCGGCAGCTCGGGCCGCGTGAAGCCTCCGAGGTGTGCGATCTCCTCTCGATGCACGGCTACCCGATCTACGCTCGCTGGGCGGACGGTTCAACCGACCACGAACTGCTCCCGTTCCTCGCCCGCATAACACGGTGGCTTGGCGCGGGTCGCGAGGTTCTGTTCAGCGAGTTCGGTCTGCCCACCTACCGCCGCGACGGCCGCAGCGAGCAGAGCGCCTGCAGGGAGCGCCGCTCGCTGCTTGTCGAAGAGGATGCGGCGGCCGCATACACGGCGAGGGCGCTCGAGGCGCTTCGTCGCGCCGGCTGTCTCGGTGCGATGCTCTGGTGCTATTCCGACTATGACGCAGCGCTCTGGGAGAGCCCGCCTCTCGATCTCGCTCCGCACGAGCGCACCTTCGGCCTGTGGCGAGTCGATGGCTCACCGAAACCGTCGGTGGCGGCCGTGGAGGCGTTCGTCGGCGCCGAACGCTGCCCCGCCGGGCACGCCGACGCGTGGATCGACATCGACCGGGAGGAGTTCATTCTCACCCCGCGCGCACAACTGCCCCGTTTGTACCGCCGCTATCGGGAGCAGCCGCGCGCCGAAGCCGCGACCTCCAGCGTGACGGACTGAGTACATGCGTCTACGGTGGCGGTAACAACGACCGGAGGACGCATGGCGACGAAGAAGCAGAAGGCGCGAGCGGCGGCTGCAGGCAAGGAGATTCCCGCGAAGCCGAAACCGAAAAAGAAGACCTCACGCGGGAAGTAGCTGCGTCGCGGCTGACGGCAGAGCGTGTCGAGGTGGACGTTGCTCACGCCGCGCGAGGTCGCGGGTGCTGCCGCCGCGTCAGGATGCGTTGTGGCATCGATCGCGCTGGCGGTACCGCCGAGTCGACCGAAAGGGAGTACCTTTAGGTGACTGGCCCCGCACAAAGGTTCCGGCCCGAGCCCGCAACCCACCAACGCGCGACGCGCGCGAGGCGAGGAGCTTTCGGCGAACGGATCTCTGCGGGGTCAGCATTTTGTGTCGCTCATGCCTCTGGCGGCGTGTCCAGGATTGCGTCGAGGAGGTCGCGGAGTTGTGCCGTGGCGAGGCAGATGGAGCTGTCGGCGGCGCCGTAGTAGAGGCGGACCTCGTCGCTGTCGGGCTCGTGGAGGAGTCCGCAGGGGAAGACGACGTTGGGCACGTCGCCGGTTCGCTCGTAGTCCGCGAGCGGGGCGAGGATCCAGGTGGGGAGGCGTCGCAGGACGCGTGTCGGCTCGTCGAGGTCGAGCAGTGCCAGGCCGACGCGGTACATGTCGCCGGCCACGGTGTCCTTCACGCCGTGGTAGAGGAGCAGCCAGCCGTGCTCGGTGAGGAGCGGTGGCGGTCCGATGCCGATCCGCAGCGAGTCCCACCAGGCGCCGGCGCGCGGTTGGAGCACTTGTTCGGGGGCGCTCCAGCTGACGAGGTCGGCGGAGCGGGAGAGGAGGATCTCGCCGTGCGCGCCCCCGAACTGGGTCTTGGGCCGGTGCAGGAGCACCCAGCGGCCGTCGATGCGATGCGGAAGGAGCGCGGCGTTCTTGTCCTCGGGGTGCCTGACGACGCCGTAGCGCTCGACTGTGCGGAAGTCCGCGGTCGTGGCGAGAAAGACGGCCGGTCCGGCCGGGCCGTAGGCGGTGCAGGTGATCACCCAGCGGCTGAGCTCCTCGACCCAGACGACGCGGGGATCCTCGAAACCCCATTGCTCGCTTGCGGTCTTGTTGTCGGGTGCGAGCAGGGGCTCGGGCTGGATTGACCAGCCGTCGAAGCCATTCGTGGAGCGGGCGACGGTGAGGTGTGAGATCCCGCGGCGGTCTTCGACGCGGGCGAGGAGCACTGTTTCGCCGTCGATTGCGGCGGCCGCCGGGTTGAAGACGGCGTTCACCGAGTAGGGCCAGTCGTCGGCTGTCAGGATCGGGTTGCGCGGGTGGCGCGCGAAGAGCTCGCGCTTGCTCATGCCGCAGCCGCTTCGAGTGTCCGCTCGCGGGAGCTTGCGCGTACGCCGGCGGCGTCAAGGAGAAGCGCGGCGTGGTGGAAGGCGAGTGTCGACTCGGCGCCTTCGTTGTCGTTTAGCGCGTCGCGTCCGAGCCCGTCGCTGCAGCCGCCGGTCGCGAAGTCGTAGAGCGGTCTCTGCAGGCGGTTGCGGCCGAGGAACCACTCGAAAGCCTTGATCGCCCGGACCCCGTGCTCCGCTGCGCCGGTGACGGCGAAGGCGCTCAGCTCGGCTTCAACGATCGCGGCGGCGTCGAGAGGCTGCTCATCGCCTCCGCCCGGTGCACCCTCACCTCGGCGACGCCCATGATGGCCCGGGAGCCTGAGCGCGTCTGCGTTGAGTCCGCACTCATCGCCGAGCCAGTGCAGCGACTCGAGGCCAAGCTCGGCCAGCTCCGGCCGGTCGAGCGCGTTGCCGCCGATGAGGAGTGCCTGCGAGAGTCGTGCGTTGTCATAGCTGAGCTCATCTTCGAACCAGCACCAGTCCTCGGAGCAGGTGCGCTGGTAGGCGTCAGCAAGCTGCTCGACGAGCCGCTCGAGCAGCCGATGGGCGATCGGCTCGAGCCGGTCGGCGTCGAGGCGGGAGAGACCGAGCACCGTGTAGGCGGCCGTTCGCAGCGAGACGTCGCCGGTGAGTGTGCCGACGAGCCTGTCGAGGAGGTCGCCCGCCGGTCGCACGACCGCCGGAACCCACGCTGTGGCCAAGATGTCGCCGAGCGCCCAGACGGAGCGACCGACATGGTCGCCGACATGCGGCTCATCGAGCCAACGACGGTCGTACCCCATGAAGTTGCGCATCCCACCCTCCTCAGTAGCCGCGTGAAGGAAGGCGAGAGCACGGTAGAGACTCGATGTCCAGACTTGTTCGTCACCGCGGCGTGCAAGTGCGAGCGAGACCACCGCGAGTCGAGCGACATCGTCGACGCAGTAGCCGCTGTCGCGGTTGGGAATGATGCCGTGCGCGTGCTGCACGATGCCGACGTCGTCGGCGAGCGTGAGCAGATGGTCGGTGCGCAAGCTCGTCAGGTGCAGGTCGGCGACCCCTGCCGGCCGCCGCCGCGGCGCGAGCTCGTAGGCTTCCTGCAAGACACAAGCAGTTGCCTCGGCGACGGCCGGCCACGCTAGCGTCGAGCCGATCCGCTGTGCCTCGACGCGCGCCGCCATGAGCGCGTCCGGCTGCTCGACGTAGCTGCAGACCGCATCGGCGAGAGCTTCCGAGTCCCGGAAGGGCACGAGGAGCCCGGCGCCCGAGGCGAGCATGTCCTGCGCGTACCAGTAGGGGGTCGACACGATCGCGCAGCCGGCGGCGATCGCGAACGTCAGCGCGCCCGAGGCAATCTGCTCCCGGTTGCTGTACGGCGTCAGGAACACATCGGTTGCGGCGAGCAGGTCGGAGAGCTCGTCGACCGTCAGGAACCGATCGTCGAACTCGACGTGCGCGCCGAGCCCGAGCTCGAGCACGCGCCGCTCGAGCATCAGCCGGTACCGCTCACCCTCCCGATGTTCGACCTCCGGATGCGTGCGCCCGGCGATCGTGTAGACGATCTCCGGATGCCGCTCGATCATCGCCGGTAGCGCGTCGATCACCGTCTCGAGCCCTTTGCCAGGTGAGATCAGACCGAATGTGGAAAGCTGGAAAGCGTCGCGGGAGGCAGACGCGCCGGACGCGAGCTCTTCGCGGTCGCGTGCCGCACGTGCGGTGATACGCGCCGGCGCCCCGTGCGGCACGACGCGCACCTTCTCCTCCGGGCAGGCGCCCGAGTCGACGAGCAGTCGGAGTGCCGTGTCCGTCATCACGATCACAAGCTCCGCTTCGGTACACAGTTCAGTCAGCACCTCCGCTTGGTGCGGCGTCGGTTCGGACAGCACCGTGTGCAGGGTCACCACGAGCGGCTGCGCCAGCTCCTGAGCGAACGACAGCACGTACTCCCCGTCAGGGCCGCCGAAGATCCCGTACTCGTGTTGCAGTAGCACGACGTCGACGTCGAGACGGCCGAGCATCCGGGCAGTCCGGACGTAGTCGCCACGCACAGCCTGCGCAATCGTTGCAAGCAGTCCCCTCCGCTGCGGGCTTGAGGGTTCGTGCACGACGGCGACGAGATCGGCGGCGGTGACCACTCCCGTTCCGGTCAGCGTCGCTCGCAGATCGGCTGCGAAGGTGCCAATCCCGCAGGCACGGGGCGGAAAGGTGGAGACGATCGCCGTCCGCACGCGCTAGCCCTCGAGCCGTGTCATTCGCTGCGGCTGCTGCAGTCCGCCCCGCACCGACGTCGGCGTACGAAACCTCCCGTTGGACGCCGAACGAAGCCGGTCGAGAACCCGCTTCAGGCCCTTCCTCATGATGTCGCTCCCTCTCGCGACTCCCCCGAAACGGCAAACGGCGGGCTCGTGCGGGAGTCAGAACACGGGGACGCTGACCACACGGTAGCGCAACCTGGATCCGCATCAGCTCGCTGACATCACCGTACCGGCGTCGCAAGGCGCGCACCGGCGGGCGTGCGCAGACAGACCTACGCCGCCGCCGAGGCGGGGACTGTCCGCTCGAGTTCCCTTGCCTTCGCGGCAGCCTCACACGCCGCGCCGCATCTTGGCGCGAGTGACGAGCTATGATGAGTGTGCGCGTAGACCTTGCGCGGAAGCCGTTGAGGCTGCCGCTTCTCCTCTCCGACTTGCACACCGGGCCTGGGTGCAGGGAAGCACGTGCCGTTGCGGGCTTCCAACCTGACGCGGGAAGTGCCCGTGGTCTTGTGAGAGGAGGAGTCATGGTCGAGTCAATGCGCAAGCATGGGCCGTTCGACTTCCGCTATCCGGTGCGGCCGAAAATTGCCACGCCCGTCTGGGAGCTCCAACGAGATCGGGATGGACCCGGCAGGCTCGCCTGGTCCGTCTTCCTGGCGCGCTTCTTCCCGAACCGCCGGCGGCACGATTTCGAGGCGCTGGCCGCGTACGAGGCGTACAGAAACGCGCTTGATCGAGTGGCCTTGTCGCAGGGCTCCCCGCCACGGGCGGTCGCCTCCGCCAAGGGCAGAACGGCAGAACGTCGCCTCGTCAGCTCTCCACCACATGCGAAGCGCGTCCTGGTGGCGTCGTGCGCCGTGGTGGCCGCTGGGACAGCTTCTCCGTCGCCGGCGCTGGCGGCCTGGGAGTCGGACGGAGGCAGCGTGGAACGCGACTCCGATTGACGACTCCGACTGATGCGCCAGAGCTGTGGCGAGTAGCGGCAGGGGCGTCCGGCGATCGGAGAGGAAGATAGGAGAGGCCACGAAGCGGATCTTTGACTTCTTGCGGAGCCGCAATGCGCGCATGGCGTGTCCGTTCTGTGGCGGTGAGGACTGGCATGGCTGGGACGAGCGCGTCGGGCTCGAGCACGTCACCGGCAGCGCCACGGTCGACCGCGGCACGGAGGCATTCCCGCTCACCTGTGCGAATTGCGGCTTCATCCGGCTCCAGTCGGCCCACGTGCTCGACGATCCGCGCGCCCCCAGGCCGAGCCCACCGCCCGCGTGACGAGTCGGCTCGTCCAGACCGTGCCGCCCGAGGCTGCTGAACGGGTGTCCTTGGCAGCCGGTGGCGTCGGTGTTTTCGAGATTCCCGGCCTACCGGCGGGCGTCCTTGCGCCGGCGTTGCGGCGCACGGGGTTTGCGTACCTCGCCGTGTTCGCCATGGCGGCGGTCGGGGCTGGCCTGGTTCGGACGGTCACCACGACCTACCTGCCTCTACTGCTCGCCGACATCAGGGAGGCGCCGGGGTTGATTGGACTGGTGATGATGGTGAACTCGGCTGCCGGTTTCGCGGTCCCGTTGCTGGTCGGTCGCTGGAGCGACCGGCGGCACACGGCACGGCATGGCCGGCGGCCGTTCATCGTCGGCGGCGCGCTGCTCGCCGCGTGTGGCCTCTCGGCGGCCGCCGTCGGTCACGGCACGTCGTTCCTCGTGCTCGCACTCGCAGGGACAGTTGCCTACGTCGGCGTCAACGTCGTCACCACTGCCCACCGCGCGCTCGTCCACGATTGCTTCGAAGGAGGGCAGTACGCCCGCGGGAATGGCGCGCAGGAAGTCGCCATGCTGATTGGCGGCCTGATCGGGCTCGCGGTCGGAGGTCTGCTCACGACGCTGGCGCCGTGGGCGCCGTTCGTGCTCGCGGCGGTGGGGATGCCGCTACTCGCCTGGCCGACGGTGCGCTGGCTTCCGGTGACGGTACCGCGCGGGCGTAAACGGGGCGTGTCGCCTCCATTCCGTTTCTACGCCGCCGCGCTGACCCGGCCGGGCGTGCGTGCGTTGCTGGCGGCCGAGGTCTTGTGGGTGATCGGGTATGCAGCGCTGCCGGTCTTCTTCATCCTCTACGCACAGCGCGTGCTCAACCTCGACGCGGCGCGCGCCTCGCTCTGGCTCGCCGCGTTCGCGGTTGTAGCCGGCGCGGTCATGTCAGCCGCAGGCTACGTCCAGCAGCCCCGGCTGCACAAGCCGTTCCTGGCGCTTGGGGTGCTGTTGATGGGGACGGGCTTCCTCGCGGCCGGCGTGTTCACGAGCCTGCTGTGGGTATCGGTGGCATGCGCCCTGGCGGCCGTCGGCTTCGGTCTCGTCTCGACGCTCGGCTTTTCCCTCTTCGCCGCGCTAATCCCGCGCGGCGAGGCCGGCGGCTACACGGCCATTTACTACTCGCTCCGCGCGGCGGCGTCGGCGCTGGCGGTCCCCGTGGCCGGTGTGGCGATCGCGTCCAGCGGCAGCTACCGCTCGCTCTTCCTGCTCGGCGGTGCCGCCACTCTTGCAGCACTCGTCCCGCTCTCCTTGTCGCCAAGCCCCGAAGAGGGGGCACGGCTGACGCGCGCGCTGCCCTAGTCGTGACAGGAGGGACAGCGCTCGGCTGCTCTGCGGGCTGAAGCGCTGGCCCCGCCACAACAGGCACCGGTTTCGTGCGAAGCGATTCGGCCCATCGTTTCCCGACGCGGCCGAGAGGCGGCTACGATCGCAGTGCGCACCGAGCTATCGCTCGGGGATAGGAGTCCGCGGTGGCGGAGGATGTGAAGTGCCCGGCTTGTGGTGAGGCGACCGCCGCCCCCAGGTGCATTTTCTGCGGGGCCGAGCTTCCGGCCGCGGCGGTTGATCTCCTGGGTGACGCCGTCGCGAGTGACCTCGACCAAGGAGCGAGCGAGCGGGACCAGACCGCGAGTGATCAGGATCAGACGTGGTCGGATCACGACCAAACGGCGAGTGAGCGCGATCAACGAAGCTCGGATGAGGATCAGCACGCCGCCGATGATGATTTCGCGGCCGGCGGCAACGCGGTCACGTACCGCAGAAGCACATTGGCGCGGGAGCAGACTGGCCGGGATCGTGGCGCCGTTTCCGCGGCGCGTGCCGAGAGTGGCGCGGCGAGGCTAGCGGCAGCGGACGACCGTGATCGCGCGGCGGAGCTTCGTGACCGTGGTGCGAAGGGTCGTGATGCGCTCGCTCGTCTGCACGATCTTCAGAACGACGCGGATGCGACCCGGGAGGACATCCTTCTGCGCGCCGAACGTGACAGGGCACGGGCCGCGGCAGATCGAGCCAAGGCGGCCGACGATCGGAAGCGGGCGGCGGCCGACCGGGAGGAGTCAGCCCGTGAACGCGCCGAGGCGATTCTGGAGCGCACGAGATATGCAGAGAACTTGCGGCTCGCGGCGACGGACGACTTGACGGGCGCGCGCACGCGCAGGTTCGGGCTCGAGGAAGTGTCGCGTGAGCTCGAGCGTGCGCGCCGCACGGGCGCCAGCCTCGTGCTCGCGTTCGTCGACGTGGACGGCTTGAAAGCCGTCAACGATCGTCGAGGTCATCGTGCGGGCGACACGCTGCTGCGGCTCATCGGCGAGACCGTTCGCGCGAATGTCCGCCCTTACGACGTGATCGTGCGCTACGGAGGCGACGAGCTGCTCTGTGGGATGCCGAACCTCACCATTCGAGAGGCCAGAGCGCGCTTCGAGACGATCGCCGACGCACTGGCGGCGGCGGACCCGCGCTGCTCCGTCACGTTTGGCCTGGCCGAGGCGGAGCCCGCCGATAGCCTCGAAGAACTCATCGATCGCGCCGATGCCGACTTGCTCGAGGCGCGAAACTCACGAACGACTGACAGCTGACCCGACCCTGGGGAGGTCCCGTCGCAAGCGGCAGCCGCGAGCCCCGCCCTCGGGCCAGTGTCGCATGCGCGCTCGTCACCTCCCTCCCCCGGCACGGTGACGACGACTTTTCCTCGAGCGTGTCCCTCTGCGAGATAGCGGAGCGCCTCAGGGGTCTCGCGCAGCGCATACGCCCGATGGCGGCGCAGATGATCCTGACCGCCCCCGGGCTTGGTCCATCCTATTGAGGGTCTGCTCGAATTTGTGCGATTTGTGACAGTCTGTGATAGTCTTGGTTGTTGGCACTCTCGGTAGCCGAGTGCCAGATCCTTTTTAGTCAGAGACCGACCGAAAGTGTCTGGGAGGCGTTTTTATGAACTTGCAACCGCTCGGTGACCGGTTGATCGTGGAGGTGCTCGAGGAAGAGGAGATCACGGTCAGCGGCATTGTGTTGCCGGACACGGCGCGGGAGAAGCCGCAGCGCGGCAAGGTCCTGTCGGTCGGTCCCGGCCCGCGTGACGAGGACGGGGAGTACATCAAGATGGACGTGGAGGAGGGTGACGAGATCATCTTCTCCAAGTACGGGGGCACCGAGATCAAGCTCGGCGCCGACGAGGTCCTGATCCTGCGCGAGTCGGATGTGCTCGCCAAGGTCGTATCCACGGGTGGCAAGGGCAAGCGCAAGCTCGCCGGCGCCGCCGCCTAGCTCGTTCGCTCAGGAGGTAGAGATATGGCTCACAAGGAGCTGAAGTTCAACGAGGACGCGCGTCGCGCGCTCGAGCGGGGCGTCAACACCCTCGCCGACGCGGTGAAGGTGACGCTCGGCCCGAAGGGCCGCTACGTCGTCCTCGACAAGAAGTTCGGGGCGCCGACGATCACGAACGACGGCGTCACGATCGCACGTGAGATCGAGGTCGAGGATGCGTTCGAGAATCAGGGCGCGCAGCTCGTCCGCGAGGTCGCGACCGCGACCAACGACGTGGCTGGTGACGGCACGACGACCGCGACGGTGCTCGCCCAGGCGATCGTCCGGGAGGGTCTCAAGAACGTCGCCGCGGGCGCCAACCCGATGGGCCTCAAGCGGGGCATCGAGAAGGCCGTCGAGGGCGTCGTCGAGGATCTCAAGAAGCAGTCGACGGAGGTGTCCGGCAAGGAGGACATCGCCCGCGTCGCGACCATCTCCTCGCGCGAGCGGGAGATCGGCGATGTGATCGCGGACGCGATCGAGAAGGTCGGGAAGGACGGCGTCGTGAATGTCGAGGAGGGTCAGACGTTTGGTCTCGACCTCGAGTTCTCGGAGGGCATGCAGTTCGACAAGGGGTACCTGTCCCCGTACATGATCACCGACGCGGAGCGCATGGAGGCGGTCCTCGACGAGCCGTATGTACTCATCGCCAACCAGAAGATCGGCGCCGTCAAGGACCTCCTGCCCGTGCTTGAGCAGGTGATCCAGGCCGGCAAGCCGCTGCTGATCGTGGCCGAGGACGTCGAGGGCGAGGCGCTCGCGACCGTCGTCGTCAACAAGCTCCGCGGCGTCTTCACCGCCGTCGCTGTCAAGGCGCCGGGCTTCGGTGACCGCCGCAAGCGGATGCTCGAGGACATCGCGATCCTCACCGGCGGCGAGGTGATCACCGAGGAGATGGGGCTCAAGCTCGAGAACACGAAGCTCTCGCAGCTCGGCAGGGCCCGCAAGATCGTGATCGACAAGGACTCGACCACGATCGTGGACGGGGCCGGCGACTCCGAGGCGATCAAGGCCCGCATCAAGCAGCTCAAGTCGGAGGTCGAGAACACCGATTCCGACTTCGACCGCGAGAAGCTCCAGGAGCGCCTCGCGAAGCTGTCGGGCGGCGTTGCGGTCGTCAAGGTCGGCGCCGCGACCGAGACCGAGATGAAAGAGAAGAAGCACCGCGTCGAGGACGCGCTGCAGGCGACCCGGGCCGCCCTCGAGGAGGGCATCGTCGCCGGCGGCGGCGTCTCACTCCTCAGTGCAGCCAAGGCGATCAAGCTCGACACGCTCGACGGTGACGAGCGCACCGGCGCGTCGATCGTCGTGCGCGCGTTGGAGGAGCCGCTCCGACAGCTCGCCTACAACGCCGGGCTGGAGGGCTCGGTCGTCGTCAATCAGGTGCGCTCGGCGAAGAAGGGCCACGGCCTGAACGTCGACACGGGGGAGTACGTAGACCTCGTGGCGGCGGGCATCATCGACCCGACGATGGTTACGCGCTCGGCGTTGCAGAACGCCGCGTCGATCGCGAAGAACATCCTCATGACCGAGGCAATCGTCGCCGACGCGCCCGAGAAGGCTACTGCCGGCGCAGGCATGGGCGGCATGGGCGGCATGGGTGGAATGGGCGACTACTAATAGACCGCAAGCGTGACCTAACAGCTGCGCCCCTGCCGCGATAGGGAGTCGGCTCGAGATCGTCGGCTCGCCGAGTCAGCGCGTACACGAAGGTTGCCAGCGCGAGACGCGGCCAGATGGAGGCATCGCAGCGACCTACTTCTGGCGAATGGCGAGGCCTGCGAGCGACACGTTCTAGGGGTTTCTAACTCGCCCGTTAGAGAGTGGGTACGTACAGGCGATCCTTTCCCATTGACAGAACCGGTCATGTGTCTGCAGGGCATCGATCCTCGAGTCGTCATCCGATTCGAGGGAGGTGCCAGATGGCACAGCACGGTCAAGTCCTGAAGCTGAGGACGCGGAGATCGGACGGGAAGGCGGTGTGGGCGTATCGCTACCGCGTGGACGGGCGCTGCTCGAAGCGGCCGCAGGTGGGAGGCTTCGCAACGCGCGCGGATGCGCAGCGGGCGCTCAAGCGCACGCTCGACCACCTTCGTCCCGGCGCGACGATCACCCTCACCGAACTGGTCGAGGAGTACCTCAATGTGCACCAGGCGGCTCCGGCGACGCTCGAGAAGCTTCGCTGGTTGCTCGCCAAGGCGACCGCAGCCTTCGGCGACACGAGGCTCATCGATCTGCGCTCTGAGCAGATCTGCGCCTGGCGCGGGACGCTGCCGGAAGGGCATCGCTTCGAGGCGACGCAGGCGCTTCGGCAGGTGCTGAACCGCGCGGTCGCCTGGCAGCTGATCGACGTTAATCCGGCGAAGCGAGGCGTCGCGAACCCGCTGCGTCGGTTCCCGGAGAAACGGCCCTTCGAGACATGGGCGGAGATCGCGACGATTGCCGCGTGCCTCGGCCCGGTGACCGGGCCGATGATCACGTTCGCGGCTGCCACTGGCCTTCGTCCAGCCGAGCTCGTCGCACTCGAGCGGCGAGACATCGACGACGTGGGCGGCGTCGTGTACGTCCGGCGCCAGTTCGTGCGTGGACAGGTCAAGCAGACGAAGACGCGCCGGAGCGTGCGGCCGGTGCCGCTGCAGTCGGTCGCACTCGAGGCACTCAAGCGCCTGCCACACTCGGAAGGTTCGCTCCTCTTTCCCTCGCCGCGTGGTGCCCACATCGATCTGCATAACTTCCGCGCGCGGGAATGGAGACCGGCGCAGCTCGCTGCGGAGATCGAGCCGATCCGCCGGCCCTACGACCTGCGTCACACCTACGCCACCTTCGCGCTTCGCGCCGGCGTCTCCATCTTCGAGCTCTCCCGGTTCATGGGCGCGAGCCTGGCGATGATCGACCACCACTACGGGCACCTCGCCCGCGACGGACGCGAGCACGCGGTCGCGCTCCTCGACGCCTTCGCCAATGAGACCGCAGCGTGGACGCCTGGTGGACGCCGCAATGGGCACACGAATCCCGCTCGGCGACAGGGCGCGACGGCCGGATAGTTCGCGGCTCCTCGTTCGGGTGGACGTTTGGTGGACGTCGACGCTCCGAGATGTCGTCTGACTGGCTAACGGAAGGAGGTGTTATGCAGGAGCTTTGACGAAGCCCTCTGACGGACTCGAACCGTCGACCCCCTCCTTACCATGGAGGTGCTCTACCGACTGAGCTAAGAGGGCGGGGCACCGATTCTAGCCGCGGCGTCCGGGTTCCCTCGGGGCTGCGGTGCCCGCCCGAGGCGTCGCGGCAGGAGGGCCCGCGCTGAGGTGGCCGGCCGCTCGCCGAGAGCGGCCACGGCGTCCGGCATCCGCGGGGACGTGGGCGGCGGCGAGCCGCGTCGCAACGAGCGGAAAGAGGAGGACGGAGAACATGCCGGCGCCGACCACGGACGCGCCGACGGCCGACGACATCGCGTCCTTGTCCGGCGCCGATCCCCACGATCGCCACGATCAGCGGCCAATCGCGCCGAACAGCGCGAGACTCGCGAGCTCGGTAGGTCATAGCGTCCGGGCCCACAGGTCGCCGTCCGCGCCGAGCCCCTTCGGCCCGTGTCCACTCAAAACCGCTCGAGGGGAACGGACCCCGGCGTGGTCAGCTCTTCCCGCGCCCGTCGAGCCGGATCGTCCACCGGTCGACGGACGCGACGACGAGGTGCGAGCCGCTCCACGGGTCGCGGTCGAGCGTCGCGCGGACGTCGTGCTCGGACTCCGCCTCGACGACGAGGATCACGCGGAACTCGTCGGCGAGCGGC
>DASUFJ010000016.1:0-6271 GCA_036274575.1 Candidatus Limnocylindria bacterium | reverse complement strand
GTGATGTACGGGATCGCCAGGTAGCCGAACAGCAGCGTCGCGACCACGAACGCCGTGAGGAACGCGGGTCGGTTCGGCGGCTGGATGACCTCCGGGAAGCGGACGAGCAGGGCCAGGCCGAGCGCGAAGCCGAAGAGGGTGCCGAGCAAGGCACCCGTGAGCTGAATGATCCGGGTCATGTCCGATGATTCCGTTGGATGAACCACCGTGGCTGCCGAGATGAATGGGATGAGGCCGCCGCGGCGCCGGCCACCTTAGCACGCGCCCCCGGGAGCGTCTACGTTCGTACTGGGTCCGGATCAGGACTCCAGGGTCACCTCGAGCGCCCGGCGAATGTCCTCGGCGACGATGATCCCCTTGGCATTCCCAGCGCTGGAATTCCCGCGCGTCGGACCGGTCACCAGGCGCTCGAAGCCGAGCCGGGACGCCTCGACCAGCCTCCGCTCGGCCCGCACCGCGGACCGCAGGCGCCCGGAGAGTGCGACCTCGCCCGCGAGGACCGTGGCCGGACGAACAGGTCGCTCGCGCAGGCTCGAGGCAAGCGCCGTCGCGACCGCCAGATCCGCCGCCGGCTCCTCGATGCGCAGGCCGCCGGCGACGTTGACGTAGACGTCGTGGCTGGTGAGATTGAGCCCGGCGTGGCGGGCAAGTACCGCGATGAGCATGAGCACGCGATTGACGTCGATGCCGGTCGTCGCTCGTCGTGGGGAGCCGTAGCTCGAGGGCGCGCAGAGCGCCTGGATCTCGACCGCCAGCGGGCGCGTCCCCTCCAGGGCGATGGTGATGGCGGCGCCGGCCGTCGGCGTCTCGTCCGACTCGAGGAAGAAGCGGCTGGCGTCATCGACCTCCGCGAGCCCGTCCCCACGCATCTCGAGCACGCCGACCTCGTCGGTCGAGCCGAACCGGTTCTTCGCGGCACGTAGCAGGCGGGTCGCCCCCAGCCGCTCGCCCTCGAGGTAGATCACCGCATCGACGAGATGCTCGAGCGTCCGCGGTCCGGCGACGGTGCCCTCCTTCGTCACGTGCCCGACGAGGGCGACCGTGGTGCCGGTGGTCCGCGCGATCTCAGCCAGCCGAGCAGCCACCTCACGCACCTGTCCGACGCTCCCCGCCGGACCACTCAGCTCGCCGCTGGCCAGGGTCTGCACGCTGTCGACGACGGCAAGCCGCGGCGCCGCCGACTCGATGGCGGCGAGGGCGGTGTCGAGATCGGTGGTCGTGGCGAGGTGGAGGCCGTCGACGACCGCGGCGATGCGCTCCGCCCGACCCCGCACCTGCGCGACCGACTCTTCGGCGGTGACGTATAGGACGTCACTCCCCTGCCCGGCGATGCGCGCGGCGAGCTGGAGGAGGAGCGTCGACTTGCCGATCCCCGGATCGCCACCGAACAGGCTGATCGAGCCCGGGACGAAGCCACCGCCGAGGACGCGGTCGACCTCACCGATGCCGGACACGAGCCGGCTGCGCTCGGCGCTCTCGACGATCGCGATCGGCACGACGGCCGCGGCGCCGGCGACCGCCCGTGCCGCGGACGTGGCGCGGCCGGAGGAGCGCGGGGTCGCGACGGTCTCGACCATGGTGTTCCACGCGCCGCAGGACGGGCATTGGCCGGCCCACTTCGGCGACGACGCCTCACACTGCTGGCACACGTACGCCGTCTTGACCGCGGGCATCAGCTCCTCCGACCGGCGCGCGATCGTGCCACGCGTCCGATTACCGCCGGCTTACTGGTGGCTTATCGCCCGGCCTTGGCGGTCTGGCGCTTGGCTGGCGCCGCCGGCGCGGCTCGCTCGATGGTGAGCTCGCCATCGTCACCGACGTCGACGACGATCGTGTCGCCGGCGTCGAAGGTGGCCTGGAGCATCCGCTCGGCGAGCGGATCCTCGATCTGGTTCTGGATCTCGCGACGCAGCGGCCGCGCGCCATAGGCCTGGTCGTAGCCCTTGGCGATGATCGCGTCCTTCGCCGCATCGGTGACCTGGAGCTCCATTTCCTGGCCGGCCAGCTGCCCCTTGACCCGGGTCAGCAGCAGGTCGACGATCTCGCGGATCTCCTCGCGGGTCAGCGAGCGGAAGACGACCGTCGCATCGATCCGGTTGAGGAACTCAGGCCGGAAGGTGTTCTTCAGCTCGGAGAGGACCTTCTCCTTCATCCGGTCGTAGTCGGCCGCTGCCTGGGCGGCCTCTCCGGCGGCACCCGCGCGGAACCCGATGGAGGTGTCGCGCTGCATCTGCTGCGCGCCGACGTTGCTGGTCATGATGATGACCGTGTTGCGGAAGTCGACCCGGCGACCCTTTGCATCGGTGAGGTGCCCGTCCTCCAGGATCTGGAGGAGGATGTTGAAGACCTCCGGGTGCGCCTTCTCGATCTCATCGAGCACGACGACGCTGTAGCTCTTGCGGCGAACCGCCTCGGTCAGCTGGCCGCCCTCGTCGTAGCCAACGTAGCCGGGCGGGGCGCCGACCAGGCGCGAGACGTTGTGGCGCTCCATGAACTCGCTCATGTCGATCTTGATGAGCGCGTCCTCGCTGCCGAACAGGAACTCGGCCAGCGCGCGGGCAAGCAAGGTCTTTCCGGTGCCGGTGGGACCCATGAAGATGAACGAGCCGATGGGCCGCTTCGGGTCCTTCAGCCCGGCACGCGCGCGACGCACCGCCTTGCTGATCGTCTCGATCGCCTCCTGCTGACCGATGACCCGCCCGTGGAGAGCGTCCTCCATATGGAGCAGCCGCTCGGACTCCTCGGCGCTGATTCGCACGACCGGAATGCCGGTCCACATGCTCACGACCTGCGCGATGTCCTCGTCGGTGACGACCGGCATCTCCTTCGACTGGTCCTCGTGCCAGGCCTCGCGCAGCTGCTCGATCTGCTCCTTGCCCTGCGCCTCCTCGTCGCGGAGGCGAGCGGCGGCCTCGTAGTCCTGCCCGGCGATCGCCTCGTCCTTCTGGCGGGTGATCTCCTCCAGCGCGCCCTGCGCCTCCTTGATCTCAGCCGGAGCCGATGCGGACCGCAGCCGAACTCGCGACCCGGCCTCGTCGACGAGATCGATCGCCTTGTCCGGCAGGGCGCGATCGGCGACGTAGCGCACCGAGAGGTCGACGGCGGCGCGCAGCGCCTCGTCGCTGATCTTGACGTGGTGGTGCTCCTCGTAGCGCTCCCGGATCCCGAAGAGGATGTCAATCGCCTCGTCGACGGTCGGCTCGTCCACCATGACCGGCTGGAACCGCCGCTCGAGCGCCGCGTCCTTCTCGATGTACTTGCGGTACTCGTCGAGCGTCGTGGCACCGATGCACTGGAGCTCCCCGCGGGACAGCGGCGGCTTGAGGATGTTGGCCGCGTCGATCGCCCCCTCGGCCGCGCCGGCGCCGACGAGCGTGTGGAGCTCGTCGATGAAGAGGACGCTGTCGTGCGAGCTGCGCAGCTCCTCGATGATCTTCTTCAGCCGCTCCTCGAACTCGCCGCGGTACTTCGTGCCGGCCACCAGCGAGCCGATGTCAAGGGTGAGGACCCGCTTGTCGGTCAGCGTCTCCGGCACGTCGCCCGACACGATTCGCTGCGCGAGCGCCTCGGCGATGGCGGTCTTGCCGACGCCGGGCTCGCCGATGAGGGCCGGGTTGTTCTTCGTCTTGCGGCCCAGGATCTGGATTACGCGCTCGATCTCCTTCTCGCGGCCGATGACCGGGTCGAGAGTGCCGGCGCGTGCCGCATCGGTCAGGTTGATGCCGAGCTGGTCGAGGGTCGGGGTCTTCGAGGGGCGCTTGGTCTCCTGCGCCGGCGCAGACGTGCTCGACTGGCTGAGCACGTGGATGACCTGGTGGCGAACCTTGTCGAGGTTGACGCCCAGGCTCTCGAGGACGCCGGCGGCGATGCCCTCGCCCTCGCGCACCAGCCCGAGGAGGAGGTGCTCGGTGCCGATGTAGTTGTGGCCGAGGCGCCGCGCCTCGTCGAGCGCCAGCTCGATGACGCGCTTCGCTCGGGGCGTGAGGCCGACCTCGCCGACGACGGGGCGGTCGCCGCGGCCGATGATGAACTCGACGGCGGTGCGGACCTTCGACAGCTCGACGTTCATATTCTCGAGCACGCGCGCGGCGACGCCCTCGCCCTCGCGCACCAGCCCGAGGAGGAGATGCTCGGTACCGATGTAGTTGTGGTTGAAGCGCTGCGCCTCGTCCTGGGCGAGCGTCAGCACCTTCCTCGCTCGATCGGTGAACTTGTCGAATCGGTCCATGGTCGCCGGCCCTGTGGTCGTCTTAGCGTCGCAGTGTACGGCACGGATACGCGCGCTCGCTCATGCCGAGAACGACGTTCGTACCGTGCCTTTCATACGGTTGACGGCACAGATTCGATCAACGTTCCGCGCTGCGGAACGGGATCGCCCCGAGATCAGGCCTTTGAGTCCTCTGCCTCGGCAGCGTCGGCCGGCGCAGGCTCGTCCTCCGAGGCCGGCTCCGCGGTCGCGGTCGTGGCCTCATCCTCGGTGGCTGTCTCGGCGGTCTCGGCCGTCGCCTGGTCGCCCGCGTCGGGCGCCTCCGCCTGGGGCCGGGTGTCCGCCGTCTCTTCGGCAGCCACAGTCTCGTCGGCCGCCGGCGCTTCCCCGGTCCGGAACTGGTCGAGGAGGCCGGAGCTGGCGAAGGCCGCCGCCATCGTGTTGTCGATGCCGCCCTCCGGCTCCGCGGTCGCGTCCTCGGGGCGGTAGTCGTACCGCTCGCGGCGCGGCCCGCGCTCGCGTCGTGGACGCTCCTCGCGCGGCGCCGGGGCTGGACGGTCCTCGGCCTGCTTCAGGCTGAGGCCAAGGCGATGGCGCTCGGAGTCGAGGCTGATGATCCGCAGCTTGACCTGCTGGCCCTCCTGGACGACATCGCCGGGATGCGCGACGCGCTGGTGGGACAGCTCGCTGATGTGGATCAGGCCCTCGAGGCCTTCCTCCACGCGGACGAAGGCGCCGAAGTTCACGAGCTTGGTCACCGTGCCCTCGATGACGTCGCCGATCTTGTACTTCGCCACCGACTCCTGCCACGGGTCGGGCTGGAGGCGGCGGATCGAGAGGCTGATGCGGCCGCGCTCATGGTTGATGTCGATGACCTCGGCCTCGACCTCGTCACCGATCTGGTAGGCGGTCTCCGGATTGTTGACCTTGTTCCACGACAGCTCGCTCTTGTGGACGAGCCCGTCGATGCCACCGAGGTCGACGAACACGCCGAACGGCGCGATGGAGCGGACCACGCCCGTGACGCGCTGGCCGGTCTCGAGGCTGCTGAACAGCTCGTCGCGCTTCTCTCGGCGCTCCTCGTAGAGGGCAACCTTCTCGGACAGGATGAGCCGATTCGCCTTGCGGTTGACCTCCAGGATCTTCAGGCGGAGGGTGCGGCCGACGAAGGGCTGGAGCTTCTCGGCGATCTCCTGCGCGGCGTCGCGTGGCTGCTCGTCCCGCGGGCGTCGCGGGAAGTCGACGATCTGGCTGATCGGCACGAAGCCGCGCACGCCCAGATCGACGATGAGGCCGCCCTTGTTGTGATCGATGACCCGGGCCTCGACGATCTCGCCGGCGTCGAAGCGGTCCTGCATCGCACGCCACTTGCGCTCCAGCCCGGCGCGCCGCAACGAGAGGACGGCATGGCCCTCCGGCGACTCCGGCTGCAGGACGTAGACGAGCACCTCGCTGCCGACCTCGATCTCGGGTCGCGCCTCGTCGCCATCGCGCGATCCGCGGCGGTTCATGAGCTCGCGGTTGCTGACGACGCCCTCGCTCTTGCCGCCGAAGTCGACGAGGATCTCGTCCGGATCGATCCGGACCACCGTTCCCTCGACGACATCTCCGTGCTTGAGGCTCTTCACCTCGTTCTCGGGGCTGTCGAGCAGCTCGGCCATGGTCATCGGCTCGCTGGAGGATGACGCCGCGGTGGTCTCGGCCGTCTCCGGCTCGGCGGTCTCCGGTTGAGCCGGCGCCGCATCAGCGGGTGCCACGTCCACGGCTGCGGCCTCATCCGCGCGAGCCGCCGGCGCCTCGTCCGCCGTGGCCGGCTCGGGCTCGGTCTGCGCTTCGGGCGCCCCAGCCGCGGCCGCCTCCTGCGCCTCCGGCTCGGTCGTCGAGCCGTTCGCGGTGGGCTCCGCCTCGGTGGCGGGAGCTGCCTCGGCGGCGGGTCCGGCATCACCGTTCGCGATCGTTGCCTCAGCCGCCTCGGGTGCCTGAGGCTCGGCGACGGTCACCGCGGAGTCCGAAGCGGGCTCCTCATCGGTGCTGGGCGTTGCCGGATTCGTGTCGTCGATCAAT
>DASUFJ010000015.1:0-17142 GCA_036274575.1 Candidatus Limnocylindria bacterium | reverse complement strand
ACGACGACGCGCTCGAGCAGGACGAGCGGACGATCAACGTCCACATCAGCCACATCCGTGACAAGGTCGAGCCCGATCCGTCACAACCCCGGTACATCCGGACGGTGAGGGGCGTCGGGTATGCCTTCGCCGAAGACTGAGGCCGACGCGTCCGCCGCCAGGCGGTGGGCGCGCTTCGACCCGCGCAGCCCGGCGGCCTTCTTGCGGCGCCTCAACACGCGGCTGGTGTTCGCGCTGGTCATCGTCGCCCTGGTCAGCCTCCTCGTGTCGGGCATCGCGATCAGCCAGATCCTCCCCGGCTACTTCGCCGAGCAGACCGAGCAGCGAATCACTACATCGGTCGCCTCGACCGGCATCGACCTCCGCCAGGAGGTGGCGCGCTTCGGGGACAGCCCCAGCGGCGTCAACCTGGCCGAGGTGACCGAGCTGCGTGACACGCGCATCGTGCCCGGGGTCGCCGAGGACGCGGCGCGAATCTTCAACGCCACCTTCACGATCGTGAACACAGAGACCGGGCAGACCGTCGCGGTCGAGGCGCCGAGGGATGTCGACAAGCTCGCGAGCGAGGGGCTGCGGCGCGACTCGGCGGTCGGTCCGGTCGCGGCGAACGTCGACGTTCAGCTGCCGAGCGGGGCGATCGTACGGTACCGAATCATCGCGAGCGATCCCTACTCGACCCGCGCCCAGACCATCCAGCAGATCCAGGGCGCCCTCATCGGCGCCGGCATCCTCGCGCTGGGCGTCGCCCTTGTCATCGGCATCGTCGCCGCGCGCACGGTGACCCAGCCGATCGGCAGGCTCCGGCGCGTCGCCGTGCGGGTCGCGCAGGGGCAGCTCGACGAACGGGCGGTGCCATCGGGCGTCGTCGAGATCGACGAGCTCGGCCAGCAGTTCAACGTGACCGCCGATCGGCTGTCCGGGACCCTGCGCATGCTGGAGGCAGATCGCGATCGGCTCCGCGAGTTCGTTGCGGACGTCAGCCATGAGCTTCGAACGCCGATCGCCGCGCTCCGCCTCTACACGGAGCTGCTCTCGGCGGATGACGTCGACGAGGCCACCCGCCAGGAGTTCCTGGAGCGATCGACCGAGCAGATCGGGCGGCTCGAGTGGCTCAGCACGAACCTGCTGGACCTGTCGCGGATCGACGCCGGTATCTTCCCGCTCGATGTCCACGACGGCGACCTGCGCGACCCGATCCAGGCCGTGGTCCAGGCCTTGTCCGAGGAGGCGGTGGAGCGCGGCGTGGGCCTCGACTCCGTCGTCCCGGCTGAGTCGGTCCAGATGCCGTTCGACCGCGAACGGATCGTCCAGCTCATGACGAATCTGGTTGGCAACGCGCTGAAGTTCACGCCGCGCGGGGGTGGCGTATCGGTCCTGCTGGAGGAGGGCGCCGACGAGGTCACCGTGGTCGTTCGCGACACGGGCCCCGGCATTCCGGCCGATGAGCTGCCGCGCATCTTCGACCGCTTCTACCGCGGCACGAACACGGGCGAGGCGCGAGCGTCCGGTAGCGGCCTCGGCCTGGCGATCGTGAGGTCGATCGTCGAGATGCACGGCGGCCGGATCGACCTCACCAGCGAGGTGGGCCGCGGCACCGAGTTCCGGATCACGCTCCCGCGGGAGGGTGCCGCGGACGCCGAGGAGGCCGAATCGAAGGTCAACGAAACTTCACGCGCTCAGCGCCCTGCGCGCAACCCCGGCAGCCTAGCGTGACGCTTGCCCGCCCGGCGAGGCACAAGCGAAGGACGACCGCGCAGCCATGACCGACACGAATCAACCCACCGATCGCGACCCGACCCAGCCGGTCGAGGTCCAGCATTACGGCCCCGCCCCGGAGCGGGAGTACACGCCCTCGGGGAACGACGCCCCGGCGTGGACGAGCAAGCCTCCGGAGCGGGCCGCTCCGACCCGGACCCGGGGTGGCGTCTCCGCGGCGCCGCTCGTCGCCGTTGCGGTCGTGGCCGGCATCGTGTCCGGTGCGCTGACTGCCGTGGGGGTCAACAACCTCATGGACCGCGACACCGCCTCCGTCCCCGCCGCCAGCGGCAGCGACGCGAGCCCGGTGCGCGACGTCACCATCGACGAATCGAGCGCGGTGATCAGCGCGGTCAACAAGGTCGCTCCGGCGGTCGTCACCATCCGCAGCCAGGTGGGCGGGATCCTTGGCAACGCGAGTGGCTCCGGCTCCGGGTTCATCTACGACCCCAGCGGGTTCATCCTCACGAACAAGCACGTCGTCGAGGACGCGAACGAGCTGGTCGTCATCCTCAACGATGGGCGGCAGTTCCCGGCAACCGTCTACGGGATCGACACCCTCACCGACCTCGCCATCGTCAAGATCGAGGCGGATGCCGACCTGCCCTACGCGCCCATCGGCAGCAGCGCCGGCCTCGAGCCGGGACAGCTGGCGATCGCCATCGGCAATCCGCTTGGCGAGTTCGAGAACACCGTGACCACCGGCGTCGTCTCCGGCCTCGGCCGCCAGATCGCCGCGACGAACGCGGTCCAGTCGAGCAGCGACGTCATCAACAACCTCATCCAGACCGATGCGGCCATCAACCCGGGCAACTCGGGCGGCCCGCTCGTGAACAGCTCCGGACAGGTGATCGGCATCAACACCGCCGTCAGCGAGAGCGCCCAGGGGCTCGGCTTCGCCATTCCGATCGACTTCGCGAAGCCGATCATGCAGCAGGCGCTCGACGGTCAGCAGCTGAGCCGGCCGTGGATCGGGATCTACTACACGCCGATCACCCCGGCCCTCGCCGACGAGCAGAACCTGTCGGTCGACCAGGGCGCGCTGGTCGCCTCGAGCAGCGGCCAGCCGGCGGTCTTCCCGGGCAGCCCGGCCGAGACGGCAGGCGTCCAGGACGGGGACATCATCGTCGCCATCGATGGTGAGCAGATCACCGCCGACACGGACCTGCAGATGATGATCGTCCCGCACAAGGTCGGCGACACGATCACCCTCCGCGTGCTTCGCGGCAACTCGACCCAGGAGATCGACGTCACGCTGGGAGAGCTGCCGCAGCGCTAGGTCGACTGGCTCTCGCGATCCTCGAGGCGGCGCCGGACGAGCGCCGCCTCGACCGTGTCAAGGTCACCGTCGATCGGCGCCTCCGGCTTTCGCACCCGAACCTCGACCGCATCGACGATGAGGGGGTCCGTGGCCGCCAGCACCGCGCGGGCGATAGCGCCGGCCAGGGCCTCGATGAGGTCGAAGCTGCGGCCGGTGACGATCTCGCCGACGAGGTCGTGAAGCGCCGAGTAGTCGACCGTCCGGGCCAGGTCGTCCCTCTCCGCGGCCGGCGCGAGGTCCGCGTGGAGCACCACGTCCACCTCGAACGGCTGGGGCTCGACCTTCTCCTGCGCCAGCACGCCATGGGTCGCGTGCCAGCGCATGCCAAGGAGGCTGAGCCGATCCGAGAAGGCGCTCATCTGCGGATGATGGCGTCGGCCACGGCGCGCGTGCGGGCGACGTGCGCCACGTCGTGGACGCGCACGACGTCGACGCCCGCGGCGATCGCGAGCGCAACCGTGGCGGCGGTGCCCTCCACGCGATCGTCCGGGCCAGCGCCGCCCAGGAGCTCACCGATGAACCGCTTGCGGCTCGTCCCGAGCAGCAGCGGCAGCCCACCCAGCGCCCGTTTGAACTCAGCCAGGCGGTGGAGAATCTCGAGGTTCTCGGCGGTGCCCTTCCCGAAGCCGATGCCCGGGTCGACGATGATCCTGTCGCGCGGCACGCCTCTCGTCTCCGCCGCCTCGATCGCGCCGCGCAGCCAGGCGACGACGTCGTCGAAGACCCCGTTTGGATAGTCGATCTCGTCCTGGTTGTGCATGAGGACGAGGTGGGTGCCCGCCTCGGCCGCGACGGTCGCCGTCCCGGGGTCTCGCCGCGCGCCCCACACGTCGTTGACCATGGCCGCGCCGGCGGCGACCGCGGCGCGCGCCACCGAGGCCTTGCTCGTGTCGATGCCGACGATCGCCCGATCACCGAGCTCTTCGGCCAGCGCACGCACGACCGGGACTGCCACGGCCGCCTCGCTCTCGGCGTCCACCTCCGGGTGGTCGCCGTACGCGGCGCGCGGGCGGGTCGACTCCGCGCCGACGTCGATGATCTCCGCGCCGGCCGCCACGAATGCGCGCGCCCGGGCCGCGGCCGCGGTCACGACCTCGTCGACGGTCGTGCCCTCGGTGGCCAGGCCGTCGCCGGAGAACGAGTCAGGCGTGACGTTGACGATGCCCATCACGTACGTCCGGGTGCCCCATGCCAGCGACGGCGCCATCAGTCCTCCTCGGTCGTGCCGGTGATGATGCCGCGGACGGCGCCGACGAGATAGAGCGAGCCGGCCACCACGACCGGATCCGCGTCGGCTCGTGTCAGCGCCTCGGTCGGCGTTGCGGCGGTCAGCGCCCGGCGGCCCGAGACGCGGCGCCAGGTCCGGGCCAGGCTGTGCGGTGCAAGCGCGCCGGCATCGGCGACACGGGTGAAGATGAAGCGTGGCTCGAGCGGAGCGAGTGCGCGGAGCACGGCGCTCACTCGCTTCCCGCGCATCGCGCCGAACACGATCGTCGGCCGCCGCAGGCCCAGGTCGGCGAGGGCCGTGGCCAGCGCCTGCGCTCCGGCCGGGTTGTGCGCGCCGTCGAGGAGCACCCGACCAACGCCGGCGCGCGACCCGTCGATCAGCTCGAGACGCCCCGGCCAGCGTGCCGCCGCCAGCCCTCGGCGGATCGCGGCCTCGTCGAGGGCGATGCCCCAGCGTTCGACGAGCGCATCCAGCGTCGCCAGGGCGACGGCCGCGTTGTGTGCCTGGTGCCGCCCCAAGAGGCCGATCTGAAGCTCGCGCAGGATGCGGCCCGGGAGGATGGCGTCGACGACGACCCCATCCCAACCGGTCGAGCGCAGCGACGCGCCATACGGCTGGCGGCTCCCGACGCGGCGCAGTGGGACGTCGAGCGCGGCGCATCGGTCGAGGATCGGTCGCACGCCGCGGCCGCTGGCGCCGGTCACCGCGAGGTTCCCGGCCTTGATGATCGGCGCCTTCTCTCCCCCGATCGCGGTCAGCGTCGAGCCGAGGAAGCGCTCGTGGTCCCGCTGCACGTTCGTGATCGTCGCCACCCCGAGGTCGAGAACGTTCGTCGCGTCGAGACGCCCGCCCATGCCGACCTCGACGATGGCGATGTCCACGCGCCGCCGGGCCAGCTCCGCGATCGCGGCCGCGGTGAGCGCCTCGAACTCGGTCGGCGGACCTACGTCGGCGGCCACGCGGTCGATCGCGGGGAGCACGTGCTCGACCGCCGCGGCGAACGCTGCGGCCGCCAGGGGCTCGCCGTCGATCGCGATCCGTTCGCGGTAGCTGACAAGGTGCGGCTTGGGCATCGTCCCGACGTGGAGGCCGGCGGCGCCGAGCACCGAGCCGATCATCGCGACGACCGAGCCCTTGCCATTGGTGCCGCCCACGAGCGCTCCGCGCAGCCCGGCCTCGGGACGGCCGACCTCGTCCATGAGCCGCGTCACGCGTTCCAGCCCCAGGCTGATGCCGAAGCGGCCGCGCTCGGTGACGGCCGCGACCGCCTGGCGGTAGGTGAGCGTCAAGCCGTCAGTCTGCGGCGTCCTCGTAGAAGACGCAGTCGTTGAACTGGCCGGTGAGGCAGAGGTCGTTGACGTAGCCGGAATCCAGGTGCACGCCGCCGCGCAGCTCGCATCGGGCGACGGTGCCCTCCTGCTTCATGAGGGTGCGCATCAGCTGTGGCGCCTGGATCGGGACGCGGCCCTTCGCGCCGTGGGTGAGGTAGAAGTGCGGGCAGTGGTGGCGCCGCGGCTTCGTGTAGCCGAGAGGCATGCCACGGCGACCGACATGGACCGTGAGCGGCTCGACGGTGCCGGCGAAGCGCTTCTCGGCGATGACGCAGCGGCCCGGCTCGCACTCCTTGTCGTTGTAGCAGCACGCGCGGGCGGGACCGATGCCCTCCACCGCCCACAGCTCCCAGCAGGGACGGCGCAGGATGAATGCAGGGCACCGATAGCGGATGGTGAGGTCGCAGTTCTCGACCTCCCAGCACATGGTGCGACGGTCTGCCCCGCGGCGGTCGGGCGCGAACGGGTCTTCGGCCTGTCGCCGCTCGCCACCGCCACGCCGTTCGGTCTTGATGATCATCGAAGCTAGGGCAGCCCTCCTCGCGGCGGAGTGTAGCGGCTGCCGATCGGCGCGGACGACGCGGACGATCGTCAGGGGTGGGTCCTGCCCACCCCTCGAGGGAGCGCGGATTCAGCCCAGGAACTGGCTGAGGCGCTCCTCCATCACCTCCTGGGGCATGTAGCCGACCAGGCGGGCGGCCTCGCGGCCTTTGTGGAAGACGATGAGGGTGGGAATGCTGAAGATGCTGTAGCGCATCGCGAGAGCCTGGTTCTCATCGGTGTTCACCTTGGCCACGCTGAGCCTGTCGGCATACTTCTCGCCGAAGGTCTCGACGACCGGTGAGACGAGGCGGCAGGGGCCGCACCAGGCAGCCCAGAAATCGACGAGCACAGGCTTCTCGGCGTTGAGGACCTCCGATTCAAAGGTCGACTCGTCGACCGTGATCGGGGCGATCGTTGCCATCTCGGTTGGATGTGCCTCCGCGGGTGGTGATTGGGCTGCCGAGCATGCTAGCACCGGGCATGCCGAGCGGACGGTCCCCGCGACCGACGCCGGGTGCCTGCTGGCACCACGTCGTGACTACGGGGTCGGTGTCGGTGTCGGTGTCGGCGGGGGTGGTGGCAGCGTCGGAACCGGGGTCGGAGTCGGGGTCGGGACCGGCGTCGGCGACGGCGTCGGCGACGGCGTCGGCCCGGTGCTGATGACGAGGTCGACCTCCGAACCGGCGGGGACGTCCTGGCCGGCCGGGGGATTCGTCCGGATCACCGATCCCGACGCGATCTCCTGGTTCGGCTCCCTGGTGATGTTGCCAGCCGCCAAACCGACTTCCGCGAGCCGGTTGCGCGCGTCCGTCTCCGTCTGCCCGGTCAGGCGCGGAACGGCGACCTGCTCCGCGCCGGTCGAGACGAACGGCGTGATCGCCGATCCCTCCTCGACCTGCTGACCGCCTTCCGGCTCGCAGCGGACGACGCGGCCCTGGTCGATGTCCTCGGACGGGACGTCCTCGGGGTCGTTGACGGTGAAGCCGAGCGCCTGGGCCTCGGATCGGAACGTCGCGAGCGCCACGTCGTCGCAGTCGGGGATCGTCACGAGCGCGGCGCTGGCGCTCGGCGAGGGCGACTCGCCGCCCAGCCCTCCAAGGAGCTGGACGCCGAGGAAGCCGATCAGTCCGAGCAGCAGAATCCCGAGGATCGCCAGAAGCCACGTCCACCACGGCGTGCCCCCGTCTCGGTACTCCTCGCGTGGTGCCGGCGCGACCGGTGTGCGGTCGGCCGGGTATGTCACCCTGGGCGGGACGTACACCGTCGGCTCACCCGCCGCGGGAGTTGCGGCGGCCGCGGCGGCTGCGGCGGCGAGCGTGGCGCCGGGCGGAATGGCATCGGGGTTGCGGCGCCAGACGCGGAGCGCCTCGGCGAAGGCGCCGGCATCGGGGAAGCGGTCGGCGGTGTCGCGTGCCAGTGCGCGCATGACGATCGCCTCGAGCCCGGGAGCGACCGGATGCCCGATCGAGGTCGGTGTCGGCGGGTCCTCGTTGAGGCGCTTGAGGGCCACGGCCGCGGCCGAGTCGCCGGTGAACGGACGCCGACCGGTGAGCATCTCGAACAGCACGATGCCCAGCGAGTAGACGTCGCTGGCGCCGGTGACCTCATCGCCACGCGCCTGCTCAGGGCTGAAGTAGTGGACCGATCCGAGCGTCGTGCCGGTGACCGTCATCGACGCCTCGCTCAGGGCGCGGGCGATCCCGAAGTCGGTGACCTTCACGTCGCCGGCATCGGTGATGAGGATGTTCCCCGGCTTCACGTCGCGGTGGACGATTCCCTTGCGGTGGGCCACTTCAAGGGCGCTGGCGACGCCGATGGCGACGCGCACCGAGTCGTCAACCGAGAGGGTGCCGCGCTCCTGGAGGATCGTCGCCAGGTCGCGGCCCTCGACGAGCTCCATGACGATGTACTGCTCGCCATCGGCGCCATCGGTCCCGTAGTCGTAGACGTTGACGATGTTCGGATGGCTGAGGCCGCCGGCGGCGCGGGCCTCCTGCTTGAAGCGGGCCGCGAAGCCGGGATCGGCGCCGAACTGGGGGCGGAGGATCTTGACCGCCACCTCGCGGTCCAGCTGCTCGTCGACGGCGCGCCAGAGTGTGGCCATCCCGCCCTCGCCGAGCGGTGCGATGAGCCGATATCGGCCGCTGATGAGCCTGCCGATCATCTCCACGGTCGGTCAGTCTCGCAGGTCGAGCCCGCGGATGTACGCCCGGAACTCGTCGGCATCCTCGGATTCGAGCGCGACCGCGACATTGGCCTGCATCCAGCCCATCCGCGTCCCGGCGTCGTGGCGCCGCCCCTCGAACTGGTAGCCGAACACCGGCTGCTCCTGGATCAGGGTGCGGATCGCGTCGGTCAGCTGGATCTCGCCGCCCGCGCCCCGGCTCGTCTGCTCGAGCACGTCGAAGATCTTGGGGGTCAGGACATACCGGCCCAGCACCGCCAGGTCGGAGGGCGCCTCGTCGACCGATGGCTTCTCGACGAGGTCGCGGATCTCGACGAGGCGCCCCTCCTCGTGGAGCGGCTCGAGGATCCCGTAGCGGGTCACCTCCGAAGGGTCGACGCGCTGGACGGCGATGACCGAGCCTCGATGGGCGACGTGCACGTCGATGAGCTGGCGCGTGACCGGCTCGCCGCCGGGGTTCAGCATGACGTCGTCCGAGAGGATGACCGCGAACGGCTCCTCGCCGACGAGGTCCTTGGCCATCAGGACGGCGTGCCCCAGGCCCAGCTGCTCGCGCTGATGGACGAAGGCAACCGTCCCGAACTCGCTGATGCGGCGGATCGTTCGGAGCATCTCGATGTCACCGCGGTCCTCCAGCCAGCGCTCCAGCGACGCGTTCGAGTCGAAGTGGTCCTCGATGGCGCTCCGCCCTGTGGCGATGACGATGATGATCTGGTCGATGCCGGATGCCGCCGCCTCTTCGACCGCATATTGAATGATCGGCCGGTCGACGAGCGGCATCATCTCCTTCGGGATCGCCTTCGTCGCGGGCAGGAAGCGAGTACCGAACCCGGCAGCGGGCAGGACGGCCTTCCGGACGCGTGCAGTGATGGGAGAGGTCTCCTTCAGGTGGTCGCGCGCGGCCGCGACTCGGCTCAGGCTGGCACGCAGCGGGCCGCGGATCGATTACTCACAGGGGACGCCAGTATACCAATCCGCGTTGCAGTCGCCGCTCCGGCGAGGTCTGACGGTACAATCGCGCGGCCCATGCTGAAGTCACTCGTCCGGACCTTCCGTGGCCCCAGCCGGGACCCGCGGATGACCTACATCAGCCGCCCGCTGCCCCGGGATCTGCCCGACGAGCAGGTCGTCGAGGCGCTCGAGATCGCCCTGTCCGCGAACCCGAACCCCGCCTTCCTGGTCGAGACCCTGCCGGCGGCGCTGAAGCAGGTCACCGACCGCGACTTCGAGGTGCTGGACCGATCCATCCGCGACGTCACCGGCGCATTCACCAAGGTCCAGGTGATGGTCCGGGAAGGCCCCGTCGGGCTCTGGCCGGGCTACGCCGCCATGGCCTACCCGCTGCTCGTGCCGTCGGAGAAGGCGGAGCAGACACGGGCCGCGATCATCGCCGCCGACACGCCCGATGACGCCTCCCCGCCCACCGGCCCGAAGCCCGGATGGGAGCCCCCACCGCCCCCGGAGCGCCGCCGCTGATGGGCCGCCAGAACGTCCCGCGCGACCAGTGGCTCGACATGGGCTACGAGTGCCCGCGCTGCGGAGAGCAGGTCACCGAGGCGGACGTCTACTCGTGGCGCCCCATGCCGGAGGACCCGAAGCTCCTCCTGCTCTTCTGCCCCAACTGCGGTGACCGGATCGAGATCAACCACATCTGAGTTGGTGCCCCCAACCGGATTCGAACCGGTGATCTCCACCTTGAAAGGGTGGCGTCCTAGGCCTCTAGACGATGGGGGCGTGCCCGGCGAATCGTAGCGCTAGCCGAGGAAGAAGAGCAGGAGCAGGACGAACAGCCCCGCCAGCGCGACCGCCGCGACCAGGATCATCAGGCCACCGCCGACGGCGATCAGCACCGCCTCCCCGCTGCGGCGACGACGCGCGGCGTGGCTCGCCCAGATCCAGCCCTGGCTGAACAGGAAGAGGCCGATGGCCGTCCCCAGGATGCCGGCGGCCAGCAGGGCGAGGACCGAGAGGTCGGAGTCCCGTCCCAGCAGGGCGAGGGCGGTCAGCGCGGCTGCGATGATGAGGCCCACGATTCCGATCACGGCGTTGCGGAGGAGGGGATGCATCGGCGGGCCATTCTAGCCGCCGGTATGCAACTTGCTCGGCACCCTTGCCTGGCCCTCGACGGGCATCGACCGATACGCACTGGAGGAGCCCGATGGCTGATCGCCGGGACGAGGACTCAGCTCCCGCCGCCGACGACGCGGGCGGCAACATGAGCGTTCGCGAGGCGGGCCGCAAGGGCGGCAAGACGACTCGCGCGCGCTACGGCGCCGAGTTCTTCCAGGAGATCGGTGCCAAGGGTGGCAAGGCGGTCAGCGAGCGGTACTCGAATGAGCACTTCCGCGAGATCGGGCGCAAGGGCGGCCGGCGCGTTGCCGAGCTCATCGCACGTGCCAAGCGGCTCGACCGGCAGACCGATCCCGCCGATCAGGAGGAGTAGCGCTCCTCTTTCCAGGGATCGGCCTCGTTGTGGTAGCCATTGCGCTCCCAGAAGCCGGGCCGGTCCTCGGCGCTGAACTCCACTCCCCGCAGCCACTTCGCGCTCTTCCAGAAGTACGTGCCGGGCACGATCGCGCGCAGGGGGTAGCCGTGGTCCGGCTCGAGCGGCCTGCCGTCATACGACCAGGCCAGGAGGCACTCCGGTCGCATGGCCGTCGCCAGCGGAACGTTCGAGGTGAAGCCGCCCTCGGCGTGGAAGATGACGAAGCGCGCCACATCCCTCGGCCGGGCGACCTCGGCGACGTGGCTGAAGGCGACGCCCTCCCACGTCGTGTCGAGCTTCGACCAGCGGGTGACACAATGGATGTCGAGGGTCTGCTCCGCCGTCGGGAGGTTGCGGAACTCCGCCCAGCGGAGCATGAACGGCTCGTCGACCTCGCCCCACACGCGGAAGTCCCAGGCGGAGAGGTCCGGGTAGGACGGAACGCGGCCGAAGTGGAGGACGGGGAACTTCTCCGTCAGGACCTGGCCGGGCGGGACGCGCTCGGCCAGCTCGGGCGGAACGTTGCGACGCTGCCACGGGAATACCACGGTCGGAGCATCCACCGATCAAGCCGCATGGTCAAGAACACGGCATGAGCAGCTCGGTCGCATTCCTTGGCTAGACTCGAACGCTCATGCCACCGAGGTCGACCCCATTCGCCGAGCTGGCGGCCACCGCCGCGGCGGTCGGCGCGACGCGCAGCAAGAACGCGAAGCGCGACCTTCTCGCGGGCTATCTCAGGGCGCTGCCGCGGCCGGACCTCGCCGCGGCGACCGTCTTCTTCGCCGGGCGTCCGCTCGTGGACCCGACGGCGAAGCTGGGGGTGGGCTGGGTCCAGCAGGGCGCCGCGCTGGCGGCGGCGAGCGGCGCGACGGAGGAGGCATTGCGCGAGGCGTACCTCCGCCATTCCGACTTCGGCGATGCCGCCGCGGATCTCCTGGCTGCAGGCACGGGTCGGCCCCTCACGGTGGCCGCCGTGGCCGATGCGTTCGCCGCCGTGGCCGGGGCCGGATCGGCGGACGAGCGCGTGCAGCGGATGACCGAACTCTTCGTCCGCGCGACCTCCGCGGAGGCGCGCTTCATCGGTCGGGTCGCGTCGCGAGAGACGCGCATCGGCCTGCGCGAGGGCCTGCTGGAGGAGGCAGTCGCCGCCGCGTTCGATGCCGATCTGGATGCGGTGCGGCGTGCCCACATGCTGACCGGCGAGATGGGCGAGACGGCGCTCCTGGCCCGCGACGGACGCCTGGCGGAGGCCGCGCTCCATGTTGGCCGCCCGATCCGGTTCATGCTCGCCTCGCCGGTGGCGGATGCGGCCGAGGTGATGCGACGCGTCGGCGACGAGGGCTGGATCGAGGACAAGTACGACGGCATCCGCGCCCAGCTCCACCTGGGCGGCGACGGCGCGCCGCAGCTGTTCAGCCGTGACCTCAACGACGTGACCCGCTCCTTCCCGGAGATCGCGGAGGCGGCGGACGCGCTCCGCGATGCTGCGCCGCTCGTCGTCGACGGTGAGCTGGTGCCATGGCGGGAAGGATCGGTCCTCGACTTCGCGTCGCTCCAGACCCGCCTCGGTCGGGTGCGGCCGTCGAGGGACCTCCTGGCCGAGGTCCCGGTCGTGCTCGTCGCCTTCGACCTCCTGCATCGGTCCGGGGAGGACCTGCTCGAGGCCCCGCTGCGCGAGCGGCGGGCGGCCCTGGAGGCACTGGGCCTGCCGGAACGCACGTCGGAGCGGGTGCTGCTCTCGCATCTCGCGACCGTGCGGTCCGTCGAGGAGGTCGACCGGCACTTCGACGATGCCCGCGAGCGGCACAACGAGGGCCTCATGGTGAAGGACCCCCACTCGACCTATCAGCCGGGCCGCCGCGGCCTCGGCTGGCTGAAGCTCAAGAAGGCCCTCGCCACGCTCGACTGCGTGGTGGTGGGCGTCGAGTGGGGGCACGGTAAACGCCGTGGCGTGCTGAGCGACTACACCTTTGCCGTGCGCGAGACGGATGATCCCGAGAGCCGCCTCCTCACGATCGGGAAGGCCTACACCGGCCTGACCGATGCCGAGATCGCGGCGATGACGGAGCATTTCAAGGCCATCACGCTCCAGGACTTCGGCCGCTACCGGACCGTCGTGCCGGAGGTCGTCGTCGAGATCGCCTTCGACCGGATCATGCGCTCCGGGCGCCATCGATCCGGGTTCGCCATGCGCTTCCCACGAATCGTGCGGATGCGGGACGACAAGACGCCGGCCGACATCGACACCCTGTCCACGGTGGAGGCGCTGTTCGGCGAGCAGGCCTCGGGCAGGATCCTGCTGGCCACGGGCGCGAAGGGTGAGACGGAGCGGATCGCGGCGACCGGCGAAGCATCGGGGGCTTGAGGCGGCCGCTACGATCCGCGCAGCGCATACGGAGGTGCCATGAGCTTCGGGATCGATCCGCTGGGCGCGGCCGCGGCGGTGAACGTAGACGTCTACACGCGCGACTTCCGCATCTCGGGTTCGGTGCAGACGCGGTTCACTCGGGTGGCTGAGATCCTCAACCAGCTGACGAACGCCTATCTCTCGGTCGAGCACGCGACGATAAGCGAATACGCCGACCAGATGGCGACGCGCGGCGCGCCGCAGGCGTGGGTGGCGGTCGACCAGATCCTGGTGATGATCGCCCAGGAGCTGGCAGGCGCGGCGCGCGCCGACATGCGGATCCCGAAGCGGCCGGTCATGGCGCAGCTCGCCCTGCCGCCGCTGCGCGTCACCGGACGCATCCATGTGCCGATGGGCGGTCGTCCGATCGACGGGCTGCTCAACGTGACCGATCGGTTCGTGGCCATGACCGATGCGACGCTGGAATCGGGGCTGCATCCGGACCTGGCGCGCGCGGCGGCGGCGGTCGCGATTCGCCGTGATCGGGCTCACATCCTCCTCGTCGCCGATGACGAGAACTCGGAGCAGCTCCTGGCCGACGTGCTCGACCAGCGCACGGCGGAGTCGTGGCTCCACCGAGCGGAGGAGGACGCCTAGGCAGCCGGTCCCTGCGATGCGGGGATGGTGGCCACGGCCGCGGCCGGCTCGGCCGCGTCGAGGATGCTCCGGACGATGCGGGCCGACGTGGCCGGATCGAGGCGGCGGACGCGACCGATGGTGTTGGCCCACCACGGGGCGTTGTCGGTGGTCACGACCTCGTCGGTCGGCTCCTCGAGGACGACGCGTGAATGAGCGTGCGGGAAGACCACGGCCGGCCGGATCGGCGCCTCGGGCAGTCCCGCCGCGCGCCACCAGCGCACGACGCCCTCGGTCAGGGCCACGGCCTCGAAGCTCGGGTTCGTGCGGCACGTGATCCAGCCACGGCGGCCGTGGGCGTCGAACTCCCAGACGCGGCCGCGGACCCGGTAGCGTCCTTCCCAGTCGCGGGTGGAGAGCACGCGGACGCCTGCCGGGCCGACGAGGATCCCGCTCAGCCGCGCCTGATCGCGCACCCCAAGCCGGGGCGCGACGACGAGGGTGTAGTCGTCATCGAACGTGGCGCCGAGCAGGGCGACCAACGCGTCGCTCGCCCGCCTCTTGGGATCCGGCTGGGCGGCGCGCACCAGCCATGCGGCGCCCACACCCAGGCCGACCGCCGCCGCACAGGCCAGGAGCCCGGTGCCGGTCGGCGAAGCGGCGCCGGCCACCGCCAGCTCCAGCGCCAGGAGTCCGGCGCCGAGCATCATGACCGCGAACAGGTAGGCGCGGCGCCGCCCCGTGCCGGCGAGCGTCCGGGGCCGGATGGCCCTCATCGGACGCCGACCTCCTCGGCTAGGCTGGCGACATGGCGACCGAGATCACGGCCAGCGTCGACCCGCTTGGCAGCCGGGTCGTCGCGCGAACGCTCGACGGCCACCTCGTGGCGATGGATCCCGACCCGCCGGACGGCGGCGGATCGGCCGCCGGCCCGAAGGAGACGCTCCTCGCATCGCTGGCTGCCTGCACCGCGGTCGACGTCGCCGCGATCCTGCGCAAGAAGCGCCAGCCGGCTGCGACCTACGAGGTCGCCGTCCATGGCGTCTCCGCCGAGGAGCACCCGCGGGTCTTCACCCGGATCATGGTCGAGCATCGCGTGGCCGGCGCGGTGACGCCCGAGGCCCTGCGCCGATCGATCGAGCTGTCGGCCACCCGCTACTGCCCGGTAAACGCCATGCTGGCCGGGGGGGACGTGGAGATCGAGCACCGCTATCGGCTCGAGCCGGCCGAGGGAGAGATGGTGGAGGCGGTCGTGGCGATCGTCGGCCCGAGGGGCCGGGTCAGGGTCGTTGGCTAGCGCGCCGGTCACGACGCGCTACGCAGCTCCCGGGCGTCCCCGAGCGCCTGGTCCACCGCCTCACGGAACGCGTCAAGGTCGAATGGCTTCGGCACGACCGGACCCAGCGGCACGAGCTCGGCGAGGCGTTCGCGGTTCGCCGCGGAGACGAAGATCGCCGGGATTCCGGGCCAGGCGGTGCGGAGGAGTTCGGTGATGTCCCCGCCGTCGCCGTCGGGCAGCATCACGTCGACCACCATGAGGTGGGGGAGCGCCACTTCCATGAGATCGCCCAGCTCGACGATGCGGGTGCAGGTCACGACGGTGAACCCCATCTCGCGGAGCAGGTCCGCCTCGAGGGCGGCGATGTCAGGGTCGTCCTCCAGGACGTAGGCGCGCAGGGCAGCGGTCGCGTCGGTCATCGCAGCGAGTGTTGCAACGTCGCCGGCATCGGTCTATGGCCCATCCGCATGGTACCGATGGGTTACCCCGGTTCGTTTGCGGGACCGGTGTACCATTCCCGCCCGCGTTCTCACGGCCGTCAGGGCACGGCGGCACGACGAGGCGCCGAACAGGAGCACGAGACGTTCATGGCGCGATCGATGTGGCGGGGTGCGATCCAGTTCGGGCTGGTGACGATCCCGGTCAAGCTGTACCTGGCGACCGAGCAGGGAGGCATCGGCTTCAACCTGCTCCATGCCACCTGCCTGAACCGGATCCAGATGAAGGTCTACTGCCCGCACCACGACGAGATCATCCCGCGTTCGGAGACGGTGCGTGGCTACGAGTGGAGCAAGGGCAAGTACGTCGTGGTGACCGATGAGGACATCGACTCGGTGCCGCTCAAGACGATGCGGGCCATCGAGATCGAGCTCTTCATCAACGCCTCGCGCGACAGCGCCGGCACCCAGTTCGTGAAGCAGGCGTACTACCTCGAGCCGGAGCAGATCGGCGCCAAGGCCTTCTACCTGCTCAAGTCGGTGCTCGCCGACCAGAACAAGAGCGCGATCTGCAAGATCGTCCTCAAGGACCGTGAGCAGCTCGCGGCGCTCAACCCGTACACCAACACGATGCTGCTCACGACGCTGCACTGGCCGGACGAAGTGCGGGCCATCGACGAGCTCAACCTGCCCGAGGACCAGATCGACATCAAGCCCTCGGAGAAGAAGATGGCCGAGCAGCTCGTGGCGAGCATGACCGGCGAGTTCAGCGCCGACGACTACCGCGACGACTACCGGCAGGCGCTCATGGCCGTGATCGAGAAGAAGGTCGCCGGCGAGAAGCCCGAGCCGCAGCAGCGCGCGGAGCCGACGAACATCACCGACCTCATGGCCGCCCTCGAGGCATCCGTCGCCGCGGCGCGCACCGAGCGCAAGACGGCGAAGGCGCCCAAGGCCGCGAAGGCCGCCGCCAAGGGCGCCGACGAGGCCGAGGCGGTCGAGGCCAAGGCGCCGCGCCAGCGCCGTCGCAAGACGGCCTGACCGATCCAGGTCGTGCCTGGAGAGCAGCTCGACCTCCCGATCTCGACCGCGCGAACGGCCGATCGGCTGCCGGCGCGCATCAGGCCGATGCAGCCGACCCCTGGCGCCGCGCCGTTCGACGACCCCGGCTACCTGTTCGAGCCGTGGTGGCCCGGCGTCCGCGCCTGGGCCTGGTCGGACGGCGGTGAGCTCGTCCGGCTGCGGGCCGAGGGCCTGGCCGACGCGCTGATCACCTTCCCCGAGCTGGCCGAGGAGCTTCCCGAACGGCTGGTCGAGGACGGCGTGATCCTCGACGGCTGGCTTCTCGCGCTCGACGACGGCGGATGGCTGGACACCGATCTCCTCCGTCGCCGACTGGGCGGCGACCCACGCGCCGGGAGACCGGCCTTCGTCGCCTCCGACCTCCTCTGGTGCGGTGGCGAGTCTCTCGAGCGAAGAGCCTTCGGCCATCGCCGCCGGCGGCTCGAGTCCGTCCTCCTGGACGGGGACCGATGCGTCGTCTCGCACGCCGTGGCCGGCGATGGGACGCTCCTGGCCGAGGCGCTGGGTCG
>DASUFJ010000014.1:0-15321 GCA_036274575.1 Candidatus Limnocylindria bacterium | reverse complement strand
TCGACGTAGCCGGTGCGCTCATCGGCGAGGCCCAGGAAGGGGCAGATGTGCTCCGGGCGCTGGGCAAGCTTCGCGAACAGCGCGCGACGCTCGGCCTCGCGCGCCGCTTCGGCGGCCGCCTCCTCCTCGCGCCTGCGTCGTCCGAACACTGGCCCTCCTCGGGATGGTGCCCCGCCGATCCGCGCGGCCCGGTCGAGAGTCTAGCGCGGCGGCCTCGCCAGGCACCACGAGCCGGCGGGTGGAACCGGATGGTACGAACGCGCCATTGTTGACAGGACGCGCCGCCCGCTAGTCTCGCCTCAGCCGAGCACGTGCACCGCGAGCGGAGGCCGACTCCCGATGGCGCTGAACCCGATCGAGGGGGCTGACGAGCGCCGACCGATCCCCCGATCCGGTCGCATCCGGCGGTGCTCCGTGCGGTACGTCAGCATCCTGCCGGGGGATCCGGCGACGGTCCAGGTCGACTGCCTGCTCGGCGGTCCGGAGCATCCGCTTCCGCTGGGCACCATGGACGAGGCCCGCCCCGTGTGCAACGCGTGCACCGCTCGCTCCGTGTGGCGCGACGACGAGGAGTAGGTCCCTGGAGAGCGGCCTGTAAGCCGAGTTCTGTCGTGAGCCGATGTCTCCATCGGTCACGGACGGCCATCCATCTGAGCGACCTACCCGGGAGCTGAGCGAGCAGCCTCGACGCTCCCCTATTCGGTCTTGCTCCGGCCAGAGCTTGCCGCGTTTCACTCCCCGGCAGGCCGGGGCATCGTCACTGTGGCGCTGGTCCTCGCCTCACGGCGGACGGGCGTTACCCGCTGGCCTGCTCTATGGAGCTCGGACTTTCCTCGGACCCGGCCTTTCGACCAATGCGCCCGCGGCCGTCCGGCCGCCTCCAGGGATCGCCATTGTAGCCGACTCGAACGCCCGTTCGGAATCAGCGAACGTTCAGGCGGACGGTCCGTCGATGGCCAGGTTGCTGAGCCGATCGGCGTCCTTGTTCAGCTCGCGCGGCACGTGGCCGACGGTGTAGCCGTCAAACGAGCGGAGGAGCGCCATGACCGCGGCGTGGATCGGCTTCAGGTCCGGGTGCTTGACGCGATAGACCCCCGTGATCTGGCGGGCGACCAGCTGCGAGTCCATGCGCAGGTCGACGTAGGTCGCGCCCAGGCGGCGCGCCTCCTCGAGCGCGAGGCGGACGGCCGTCCACTCAGCCACGTTGTTCGTGGCGTGACCCAGCGGCTCGGCGATCTCGGCGACGACCGCGCCGTCCGCGTCGCGAAGGATGGCGCCCGCGCCGGACGGGCCGGGGTTGCCTCGGGCGGCGCCGTCGGTGTGGATGAGCAGCCTCAAGGCAGGTTGGCTCGACCGATCTCGGAGGCGACCTCGAAGATGGCGCCCGTGACGTTGATCCCGCGCGGGCAGGCCTCGACGCAGTTGAAGACCGTGCGGCATCGCCACACGCCGTCGGGATCGGCCATGATCTCGAGCCGCTCCTGCTTGGCGCGGTCGCGCGAGTCGACGATGAACCGATGCGCGTTCACGATCGCGGCCGGGCCGACGTACTTCTGGTCGGCCCAGAAGACGGGGCAGGCCGTGGTGCAGGCCGCGCACAGGATGCACCGGCTCGTGTCCTCGAACCGCTCCCGGTCCTCGGGCGACTGCCGCCGCTCGCGCCCGTCGGCCGGCACGTCGCCGTTGACGAGCCAGGGCTTGACGGACCGGTACGAGTCCCAGAAGGGCTCCATGTCGACCAGGAGGTCCTTGACGACCGGCAGGCCGCGGATGGCCTCGACCGTGATGCGTGTCCCCGCGTCGCGGATGAGCATCTCGCAGGCGAGGCGGTTGCGGCCGTTGATCACCATCGCATCGGATCCGCACACGCCGTGGGCGCAGGACCGGCGGAAGGTGAGCGTCCCGTCCTGGTACCACTTCACCTGGTGGAGGACGTCAAGCACGCGGTCCGTGGGCTCGGCCGCGACCTGGTACTCCTCCCAGTGCGGCGCGTCGTCGATCTCAGGGTTGTAGCGGCGGATGCGAAGCGTCACGTCCATCGGTCTGTCAGTACGTTCGGGGCTTGGGCTGGAATTCGGTGATCGTCACCGGCCGGTAGGACAGGGTCGTCTCGCCGGATGCGGAGCGGCAAGCGAAGGTGTGCTTCAGCCAGTCGACGTCGTCGCGCTCGGGGAAGTCCTCGCGCGCGTGGCCACCACGGGTCTCCTTGCGCGCCAACGCCGACGCGACGGTGGCCTCGGCATTGTCGAGGAGGAACCCGAGCTCGAGCGCCTCGCCGAGATCGGTGTTGTAGCGGCAGCCCTTGTCGTCCACGTGGAGATGCCGCGCTCGCTCGCGCAGGCCGGCGATGTCGTCGCGGGCCTCGCTCAGCAGCGTCTCGGTGCGATAGACGCCGCACTTCGTGAACATCAGCTCCTGCAGCTCGGTGCGGATGGCGGCGGGTCGCTCACCCTCGGCCCCGGCCAGAAGGTCGGCGACCGCGGCCTGGGTCGACATCTCGGCCGCGAGGTCGACGGCCGGGGCCGGAAGGTCGGCCAGGTCGGCGGCCATTCGCTTCCCCGCCCGGCGCCCAAAGACCAGGAGGTCGAGCAGCGAGTTCGTGCCCAGCCGGTTCGCGCCGTGGACGCTGACACACGCGCATTCGCCGGCGGCATAGAAGCCGGGGACGATGCCGTCGCCCGCATCGGCCCGAACCCGGCCGTCGACGTCGGTCGGCAGGCCGCCCATGGCGTAGTGGGCGGTCGGCTGGATCGGAACGAGGTCGTGAAGCGGGTCGAGCCCGAAGTACGTGCGGATGAAGCCGGTCATGTCGGGCAGCTTCCGCTCCAAGACCTCGGCGCCCAGATGACGCACGTCGAGGTGGACGTAGTCCTGGCCGCCGATCCCGCGTCCCTCGGCGATCTCGAGGTAGATCGAGCGCGACACGACGTCGCGGCTGGCTAGGTCCTTGAGGGTCGGCGCATAGCGCTCCATGAAGCGCTCGCCCTGGTCGTTGAGGAGGACTCCGCCCTCCCCGCGCATCGCCTCCGAAAGGAGGAACCCGAGCTTGTACATGCCGGTGGGGTGGAACTGGTAGAACTCCATGTCCTCCAGCGGCAGCCCGCGCCGATACGCGACCGCTGTGCCGTCGCCGGTCAGGGTGTGGGCGTTCGAGGTGACCTTGAAGACCTTCCCGTAGCCGCCGGTGGCGAAGAGGACGGCGCGAGCGCGAAAGGCGTGGAGCTCGGTCGTGGCCGTCTCGAGCGCGATGACTCCGGCGACCCGGCCGCCGGGACCGTCCGGAAGGGAGAGGTCCAGGACCTGGTACTCGTCGAAGAACATCACCTCGCGGGCGATGCACTGCTGGAAGAGGGTCTGGAGGATGGCGTGCCCCGTCCGGTCGGCGGCGAAGCAGCTGCGACGGACCGGACCCTCACCGTAGTTGCGCGTGTGACCGCCGAATCGGCGCTGGTTGATGAGCCCGTCATCGGTCCGGTCGAAGGGGAGGCCCAGGTGCTCGAGGTTGATGATCGTTTCCGGCGCGTCGCGGCACATGACCTCCGCCGCGTCCTGGTCGACGAGGTAGTCGCCGCCCTTGACCGTGTCGAACCAGTGCCACTCCCAGTGGTCCTCCTCGGTGTTGCCGAGGGCCGCGCACACGCCTCCCTGGGCGGCGCCGGTGTGCGAGCGGCTGGGGTAGAGCTTGCTGATGACGCCGATGCGGGCCTCCGGCCCGAGATCACGCTTCAGCTCGAGCGCCGCATAGAGGCCGGCTCCGCCGGCCCCGACCACGACGGCATCCATCTCGTGGACGCGCGATGCGGGGATCGGGCTGCGACCGGCAACGAGGGTCACGAGAACGGCCCCGTCGGCGGCGCCGTGCTCGGATCGAAGAACGCGATCACGCCCATGCCCAGCACGAGCCAGATGGCGCTGATGACGAGGAAGACGCCGATGACGAGGCTGCGCCCCGTCCGGTTCGTCACATAGTCGCCGATGACGATGCGTGCCCCGTTCACCCCGTGGATGAACGCGAGGAGCAGCAGGAGGAGATCGTAGATGCGCCAGAACGGTGTCCCCCATCGGCTCTGGACGAACGCGAAGTCGATCTCGCCGCCGGTGATCTCGACCAGGACGTGCATGATGAACATGTGGCCCAGCGCCAGAATCACCAGCGCCAGGCCCGAGAGGCGCATGAAGTACCACCAGAACCGCTCCCGGCCCGATGCCTCCGGGCGCGGCCGGGCGGCCCGTGAGGGGTTCGTATAGATCGTTCGTGGCCGGCGGGCGACGGTCGTCATCGGCTCAGGCCCATGGCATGAAGGGCCGGACCATGATCAGGCCCAGCGGGATCATGGCGATGATGGTGGCGGCCACGACGCCGTAGGTCAGCGGCCGGTACCAGCGCGTCAGCCCCGGCCAGAAGTCCATGGCGATGACCCGCAGCCCGTTCAGCGCGTGGTACACGAGCGCCGCCATGAGGAGGACCTCCCCCAGGCGGGCGGGCAGGTTCTTGAAGATGCCGACCGCCGCGTTGTAGACATCCGGGCCGAAGAGGACGGTCGAGGTCTCCACGATGTGGAGGAAGAGGTAGAAGAGCACGCCGAGGCCGCTGGCGCGGTGGCCGAACCATGCCAGCTGCGCCCAGGAGACCCGATATCCGAACAGGTTGATCAAGGCACGTGCACTCCTCCACGGGGCACCGTCTAGCGTCGGGCGGCGTGAGTCAGCGGCGGACCGATTCTATCGTCTGCCGGGCCTTGGCGCGGCCCCGCTCGATGGATCGAGCCTGGTTCACGTGAGGTCCCCTTCGCGCTGCATTTCCTCGGGGTGCGCAACCCTCAGGTGGCGCGCACGCGTGCCGCGACGGCCTCGCCGAACTCGCGCGTGCCCGCCGTCCCGCCCAGGTCGTACGTCACCGTCGTGCCCTCGGCGATGACGTCGCGGACGGCCGTCTCAACCGCGGCGGCCGCGGCGGTCTCGCCCAGGTGGCGGAGCATGAGCGCCCCGGAGAGGATGAGCGCCGTCGGGTTCGCCTTGTTCTGGCCGGCGTACTTCGGCGCGGACCCATGCACCGGCTCGAACACCGCTGCCTTCTCGCCGATATTCGCACCCGGCGCGACGCCCAGCCCGCCGACGAGACCCGCCGCCAGGTCGCTCACGATATCGCCGTACAGGTTCGGCAGGACGAGCACGTCATACAGCTCGGGCTTCTGCACGAGCTGCATGCACATGTTGTCCACGATGCGGTCCTCGAACTCGATCCGACCGGCGTAGTCGGCGGCGACCTGCTGGGCGGATTCCAGGAAGAGTCCGTCGGACAGCTTCATGATATTGGCCTTGTGGACGGCGGTGACCTTGCGCCGGCCGTTGTTCACCGCGTACTCGAAGGCGTAGCGCGCGATGCGCTGCGACGCGGCGCGGGTGATGATCTTGATCGACTCAGCGGCATCGGGACCGACGCGGTGCTCGATCCCGGCATACAGGTCCTCGGTGTTCTCGCGGACGATGATGAGGTCGACGCTCTCGTAGCGGGTCTCGACACCCTTCATCGAGCGGGCCGGGCGGACGTTGGCGTAGAGCTCGAGTGCCTGCCGCAGGGCGACATTGACCGATCGGAACCCGGATCCGACGGGCGTCGTGATCGGTCCCTTGAGGGCGACGCCATTGGCGCGGATCGAGTCGATCACGCGGTCCGGCAGTGGCGTCCCCTCGCTGGCGATCGTCGCCTCGCCGGCGTCCTGGCGGTCCCACTCGAAGCCGATGCCGGTCGCGCCGAGGACCGCGGTCGCGGCCTCCGCCAGCTCCGGGCCGATCCCGTCCCCCGGAATGAGAGTGACGGCATAGCTCACTCAGGTCGTCCTCGTGCGGCCGGTCAAAGCGCCGGCGTACGGTCGAGCAGTCTAATGGCCGAGCTGGGCGAGCCGTCGCGAGACGAGCTCGTCGGCAGCGAGGACGCTCGAGGGGTTGCCGGTCACGGCCTCGAGGAACGGCTCGCGCGTCAGGCGATAGCCGTCCATCGCATTCACCACCTGGATCGTGGCCGTGCGCGGGACGTCGCTGAGGAGCGCGATCTCGCCGAAGCCGTCGCCCGGACCGAGCGTCGTCTCGCGGTGCCCGTCGTGGACGACCTCGACCCGGCCCGTGGCGATCAGGTAGAAGCAGTCGCCTCGCTCGCCCTGGCTGATGACCCGCTCGCCGGCGCCGAACCGGATCGGCTCGAGCGCCCGGGCCACGTCCTCGAGCGCGGTGAGCGGCAGCGGGGCGAACATCGGGAACATGCGGATGATTCGCAGCTCGCGCTCGGGGACGATGGCCTCTGCCTCGGCCCTCTGCACCGCCCGGTAGCTCACGAGGGCACATACAGGAAGCACGAGCCCGCTCACGACGAGGGCGAGCTCCAGGCCGAACGCGTGGGTCAGGATGGGTGCCGCGAGCGCTCCGATCGCCACCCCGATCCCGACCAGGCTGTGGAGGACGCCGAAGCCGCGACCCCGCGCCTCGTTGGGCAGCGCGCGGGCCAGGAGCGTGTAACCGGCCACGTCGATGGAGGCATTGGCCGCGCCGATCACGCCGGCCATCGCGAAGGCCACGATCGGGTTCGGCACGATGCCCATGACCGCGATCGGCGCGCCCCAGAGGGCGAGGGAGGTGGTGAACGTGCGCGTCAGGCTGCGCCCCGCGACCACTGACATGGCGAGGAGCGCGCCGACCAGTCCGCCCGCGCCGATCGCCGAGTTCAGATAGCCGACGCCCGCATCGCCAATCCCGAGCAGCTCGAACGCGGTCGACACGAGGAGGACGGTGAGGGCGCCGCGTACGACGACCTGGATGAGCATGAGGCTGATGAGCAGGCCGGCGTTGGGATACGTGCCCAGCGCCCGGAATCCGCCGACGATGTCCATCAGCCGCGTCCTGACACTGACCTGCTCCGCTAGGCTCCGAACCGTGCGCGGCACGTGAATGGCGAGGACCACCGCCGCCGCCGCCAGGTACGCGACGGCCGGGACAGCCAGCCCGAGGGCGGGCCCACCGACCAGCAGCAGCACCCCGGCACCGATGGGTCCAAGGAGGCTGCCGACGCCCTCGACCAGGCTCGTCACGCCGTTCGATGCGACGAGCTCCTCGGGCGTGCGCGCCAGGGCGGGAAGGAGAGCGCGGGTCGTCGCCGTGTGCTGGCGGCTGAGGATGCCCTCGACGATGGCGGCCGCCAGGACGATGCCGACGCCCAAGTCGCCGAACACGGCCAGCGCCGCGGCGCCCACGAACAGCGCCCGCCCCACGTGGAGCCCCAGCAGCGCCCGCGCCGGTGCGAAGGACTCGGCGACCGAGCTCAGCACCGGCCCGAACAGCCCGGACGGCAGTGAGGCGAGCATCGTGAACACGCCCACCGCGACGACGCCCCCGACGTCGTAGGCGAAGACCAGGAGCGCGACCAGGTACGCCTTCTCGGCGGCGATCCCGAGCAGCCACGACGCCTGGAGCCCTCGGAGCGCGGGGTTCGCGAGGACCTGGGCGAGGGTGTCTCTGATCCTCATGTGCTCGAGTCCCCCGAGGTGGTCGCCGGCTCCGGTGGAAAGGGGGCGGCGGGATGCCGCCAGTCTCGGCATGGCCGACGTGCGCGTCAACGGCAGCGCGTCGCGGCATGATGGCCGTGGCTACAATCGAGCCCTGTCCCCGGCGCGCGCCGATCCCCGAGCCGACGCGCCGTCCCTCAGCAGGAGGCCCGCGTGAAGCTCCAGGAGTACCGGAGCAAGGAGATCCTCGCGCGCTACGGCGTCCCGCTCCTCGCCGGTGAGGTCGCGACGACGCCGGATCAGGCCCGCGCGGCGGCCGAGCGCCTCGGCGGTCCGGTCGTCGTCAAGGCGCAGGTGCTCGTCGGCGGGCGGGGCAAGGCCGGCGGCGTGAAGCTCGCCTCCTCGCCTGATGAGGCTGCGGCGCGAGCGGGCGAGATCATCGGCCTCGACATCAAGGGCACGACCGTGAAGACCGTCCTCGTGGCGCCGGCGGCGGACATCGCGCACGAGTACTACCTGGGGCTCATCCTCGACCGCGCGGCGAAGGCCATCACCGTCATCGCCAGCGCGGAGGGCGGCGTGGAGATCGAGGAGACCGCGCGCACCAATCCGGACGCGATCCTGCGCCTTCCGCTCCACCCGCTCATCGGCCTCCAGCCGTTCCAGACAAGCCGCGTCTTCTACTTCCTGGGGATCCCGACCGAGCTGCGGAAGGACTTCGCGACCGTGATGCAGGGGCTGTATCGGTCCTTCGTCGAGTCGGACGCCGATCTGGCCGAGATCAATCCGCTGGTGGTGACCGACGACGGCCGGCTCCTCGCCCTTGACGCCAAGATCGTGCTCGACGACTCGGCGCTCGCACGCCATCCGGACCTCGAGGCCATGCGCGACCTCAACGAGGAGGAGCCGTCGGAGATCGCCGCGCGCGAGGCGGGGATCAGCTTCATCAAGCTCGACGGCAGCATCGGCTGCATGGTCAACGGCGCCGGCCTGGCCATGACGACCATGGACCTCGTGAAGCTGGCGGGCGGCGAGCCGGCGAACTTCCTCGACATCGGTGGCGGCGCCAAGGCCGACAAGGTCGCGGCGGCCTTCCGAATCATCCTGGACGACCCGAGGGTGAAGGCCATCCTGATCAACATCTTCGGCGGCATCACCCGCGGCGACGAGGTCGCGCGCGGCATCGTCGAGGCTCGATCGCAGCTGGAGCGCGAGGTGCCGATGGTCGTCCGCATCGTCGGCACGAACGCGGAGGAGGCGCGGCCGATCCTGGCCGAGGCCAGCCTCATCACCGCCGACTCCCTCGACGACGCGGCGGCGAAGGCCGTCGCGGCCGCGGAGGGCGGCGCGTGAGCATCCTGGTCAACGCCGACACGCGCCTCCTCGTCCAGGGCATCACCGGCCGCGAGGGCGAGTTCCACTCCACCGCGATGCTGGAATACGGGACGAACGTCGTCGCCGGCGTGACGCCCGGAAAGGGCGGGCAGAGCGCCCTCGACGGTCGCGTGCCGGTGTACGACACCGTGGCCGATGCCGTTGCCCAGACCGGCGCGAACGCGTCGTGCATCTTCGTCCCGGCCGCCTTTGCGCCGGACGCGATGCTCGAGGCCGCCGACAGCGGCATCGCGCTCGTCGTCTGCATCACCGAGGGCGTGCCGGCGCTCGACATGCTCCGCGTCTACCACGTGCTCCGCGCCAGGGGCGTGCGGCTCATCGGTCCGAACTGCCCCGGGCTGACGTCGGTCGGCGAGGCGAAGGTCGGGATCATCCCCGGCAACATCCACGTCCGGGGCCGCGTCGGGCTCGTCAGCCGCTCCGGGACGCTGACCTACGAGGTCGTCCAGGCCATGACCGATGCGGGCGTCGGCCAGACGACGTGCGTCGGGATCGGCGGCGATCCCATCGTGGGAACGAGCTTCGTCGACGTCATCGACCTGCTCAACCAGGACCCGGAGACCGAGGCGATCGTGATGATCGGCGAGATCGGCGGCGAGGAGGAGGAGCGCGCCGCGGCCTTTTGCGCGCGCGAGGTCACGAAGCCGATGGCGGCCTTCATCGCCGGGCGCACCGCGCCGCCCGGCCGGCGGATGGGCCACGCCGGCGCGATCATCTCGGGTGGCGCCGGCACCGCCGAGTCGAAGCGCGCTGCGCTCCAGGAGGCCGGGATTCGCGTCGCCGACTCCCCCTCCGACATCCCTCGCCTCCTTCGCGACGCCGGCGTTCGCTGACGCCGCTCCCGTAACCGGGGGCGTACTTCGTCACGAATCGGATTCGCACCAGGGGCACTCCATGGCACGCACGCGCAACCTCCCCGCGATCGTGGGGTTCTCGCTCATCCTGATCCTCGCCGCCTGCTCGTCCGCGGGCTCGAGCCCCAGCGCGAGCGAAGAGTCCACTCCATCGGTCGCCGCGACCAAGTCGACGGCTCCATCCGAGTCAGCGCCCGCGGAGTCCGAGCCGGCCACCGGCGAGGCGAGCGTCCTCGTCGCCGACTCCGACTTCGGCCAGATCCTCACCGATGCCGACGGCAACACGATCTACTTCTTCGCCAACGACGAAGAGGGTGTCAGCAACTGCACCGCCGACTGCCTCGCGAACTGGCCGCCGGTCGAGGCCTCCGGCACGCCGAGCGCCGGTGACGGCGTGACCGCCGAGCTCGGGACGATGGACCGCGACGACGGCACGACCCAGCTGACCGTGAATGGCTTCCCGGCCTACTACTTCGCCGGCGACCAGGCCGCTGGCGACACGAACGGCCAGGGCGTCAGCGACATCTGGTGGGTCTTCGGCGCCGACGGCGAGCCGATCGAGCAGATGTAGCTCGGGCCCTGTCCAGCTCAGGCACCCGGGTCGAGGAGCTCCCACAGGACTCCGTCGAGGGTCCGCGGGTGGACGAACGCGACCCGGCCATGCGCGCCGGGTCGCGGCGTCTCGTCGATGAGCTCCGCCTCCGCCGCGGCCAGGGCTTCGAGCGAGCCGGGCAGGTCGTCGGTCACCAGGCACACGTGATGGAGCCCCTCTCCGCGGGAAGCGAGGAAGCGCGCGACGCCGCTCGTCGGGTCGATGGGCTCGACGAGCTCGATGCGGGCCGCCGGATCTGGCCCGGTGGGCAGGAAGCACAGCCGGACGCCCTGCGGCTGGAAGATGCGCGGGCCGGCGTCCGGATGCAGCCCCAGGAGCTCGCGGTAGCGCGACAGCGAGGCATCGATGGAGCGGACGACGATCGCCACGTGATGGATCGGGCCGATCGTCACGCGCGGTGCTCCCCCCAGGTGCGGCGCAGCGCCGTCGAGATCTCGCCCAGCGTGACGTCGGCCTCGACGCAGGCCCGGATGCGCGGCAGCACGTTCTCGGTACCGGCGGCGGCGGCTTCGAGCGCCGCGACGGCCTGATCGGCCGCGCCCTGGTCCCGGCGCGCACGCACCGCTCGCGTGCGCTCGACCTGGCGCGGCTCGAGCTCGGGGTCGATGACCTGCGGCTCCGGGCGCTGGACGTCGCCGGCATCGGTGAAGGCGTTGACGCCGACGATGACCCGGCGCCCCGACTCGATCGCTCGCTGGACCTCGTAGGCAGCGTCGCCGATCGCATCCTGCTGGTAGCCGTCCGCCAGGGCCGCCAGGGTCCCGCCGAGATCGTCGATATGCCGAAGCTCGGCCATGGCGCCCTCGACGATCGCCCGCGTCAGCGACTCCACGTAGTACGAGCCGGCGAGCGGGTCGACGGTCGCGGCGACGCCTGACTCGTTGTACAACACTTGTTGTGTTCGAAGGGCCAGCCGGGCCGTGTCAGGTGTCGGCAGCCCAAGCGCCTCGTCGAGGGCGTTCGTGTGGAGGGACTGGGTCCCACCCAGCGTCGCCGCCAGCGCCTGGACCGTGGTGCGGACCACGTTGACGTCGGGCTGCTGCGCGGTCAGCGTCGACCCGCCGGTCTGGACGTGGAAGCGCATGGCCATGCTCTTCGGGTCCCTGGCCCCGAACCGATCCCGCGCCACGGTCGCCCACACGCGTCGCGCCGCCCGGAACTTGGCGACCTCCTCGAGCAGGTCGTTGTGGGCGGCGAAGAAGAACGAGAGGCGCGGAGCGAACTCGTCGAATCCCAGGCCGGCGTCCATTGCCGCCTCGGCATAGGCGATCGCGTTGGCCACAGTGAAGGCGACCTCCTGGACCGCGGTCGCCCCCGCCTCGCGCATGTGGTAGCCGCTGATGCTGATGGTGTTCCAGGCCGGCAGCTCCGCATGGCAGTAGGCGAAGGTGTCGGTCACCAGGCGCATCGACGGGCCCGGGGGATAGATGTAGGTGCCGCGCGCGATGTACTCCTTGAGGATGTCGTTCTGGGTCGTCCCGCGCAGCCGCCGCGGGTCGACGCCGTGCCGGCGGGCGACCGTCTCGTAGAGGGCGAGGAGGATGGCGGCGGTGGCGTTGATGGTCATCGAGGTCGAGACCTCACCGAGGTCGATGCCCTCGAACAGGGTCTCCATGTCGTCGACCGTGTCGATCGGCACGCCGACCCGACCCACTTCGCCGGGCACGGCCGGGTCGTCCGAGTCGTAGCCCATCTGGGTCGGGAGGTCGAAGGCGACGCTCAGGCCGTGCTGGCCACGCTCCAGGAGGTACCGGAAGCGCCGATTCGTTTCCTCCGCCGATCCGAAGCCGGCGTACTGGCGCATCGTCCACGGGCGGCCGCGATACCCGTCGGCGTGGATTCCGCGCGTGAACGGGAACTGCCCCGGCTCGCCGAGCTCGGTCCCCGGGTCGAAGCCGGGTGGGTCGCCGGGCCCGTAGGCCGCGGCAATCTCGGCTCCGGCGCTCGATCGATGCGGGCGGCCGTCCGGTCGCTCGGGATCACTCATCGGAGGACGATTGTAGGTGGCGCCGACCCCCTCACTCGAGGCGCAGGAGCGGGGTGCCGGCGGCGACCGTCTGCCCCGCCGCGACCTGGACCTCGAGCACGCGTCCGGCGCGCGTCGCACGCACCTCGTTCTGCATCTTCATCGCCTCGATCGTCAGGAGCGACGCCCCGTCGGCGACCTCGTCGCCCTCGGAGACCGCCACAGAGACCACGAGTCCCGGGAGGCTGGCCCGAACCTCGACGGGGCCTCCGTGCACCTGCGCCGCCGTCTCGGCGGCCGCCAGGATCCGCTCGCGCCAGCTCCTGACGGTCACGGGGATCCGGCGGCCCGCGAGCGTCACCACCCAATCGGTGCCGGCCCCTTCGACGAGGACGGGGACGGATCGGCCGTCTCCGACGAGCCTGGCGATGCCGTGCCCCGGATCGACCCACTCCAGACGCCACCCGTCGGCGGGCGTGGTGAGGCTGCCGTCGACGACGACCTCGAAGTCGTTCACCGGCGCAGGGCCTCGCGACGCGCCGCCTCCGCCCATGCCGACGACGGCGTGGCCATGGCCGGTGCTGCCGGGGCAGCCGGTATGGTCCGGCGCCCCGCGAGGGCGGCGGTGGCGACGAGCGCTCGCTCCTCGGGACCCAGCGACGGGCCGTGACGCCATCGGTCCGCGATGAGCGAGGTGTCGTAGCGACCGTTGACGAAGGCGTCGTCGTCGCACAGCCAGCGGAGGAAGCCCGCACCGGTCTGGAGGCCGCCGATGAGGGTCTCATCCAGGGCCCGTCGCAGCCGGCGCAGGGCGGCCGGCCGGTCCTCGGCGTGGACCATCAGCTTCGCGAGCAGCGGGTCGTACTCCGGTGGCAGGTCGGTATCGGCCTCGACGCCGGCGTCGATCCGGACGCCCGGGCCGGCTGGCATCTGCCACGCGGTCACCCGGCCGGCGGCCGGCCGAAAACCGTCATACGGGTCCTCGGCGTAGAGCCGGACCTCGATGGCGTGCCCGCGGGGAACCGCTTCCGTCACCGATGCCGGCAGCGACTCGCCAGCCGCGACGCGAATCTGCCACGCCACGAGGTCGAGCCCCGTCGCCAGCTCGGTGACGCCGTGCTCGACCTGGAGCCGCGTGTTCATCTCGAGGAAGTAGTGGCTGCCATCGGCATCGATGAGGAACTCGACAGTCGCCGCGTTGTGAAAGTCCACGGTTCGGGCGACGGCTCGAGCGGAGGCGAAGAGCGCGTCGCGCAGGTCGTCGTCGATGACCGGTGACGGCGTCTCCTCGACGAGCTTCTGATGGCGACGCTGGATGGAGCAATCCCGTTCGCCGAGGACGGCCAGCCCGCCGTGACGGTCGCCCAGGAGCTGGACCTCGACGTGATGGGCCGGAGCGATGAGCTGCTCGACGTAGATCGTCCCGTCGCCGAACGCGGCGAAGGCCTCGCGGCTGGCCGTGGCCAGGGCATCGGCGAGCTGATCGCGCTCGGTGACGACTCGCATGCCGCGACCCCCGCCACCCGCGGCGGCCTTGAGCATCGCCGGGAGGCCGACGCCGTCGAGGTCGGCGTCCGCCGCGAGCGCAACGGTGGTTCCCGGAACGATGGGGACACCGGCGTCGGCCGCTGCCCGCCGCGCGGCGAGCTTGTTGCCCAGTGCCTCCAGGGCCGCTGGGGGCGGACCGATGAACACCAGGCCGGCATCCTCGACGGCGTGAGCGAATTCCGCGTTCTCGGACAGGAAGCCGTAGCCGGGATGGATCGCCTCGGAGCGGCTGCGTCGCGCAGCGTCGATGACCGCACCGATGTTCAGGTAGGAGTCGATGGCCGGGGCCGGGCCGATCGGCTCGGCCGCGTCGGCGACGCGGACGTGGACGGCGCCGGCATCGGCCTCGGAGAAGACGGCAACCGATTCGATCTCCAGCTCGCGACAGGTCCGAAAGACCCGCACGGCGATCTCGCCTCGGTTCGCGACGAGGATGCGCCGGAATGGCGCGCTGTCCGTGCGCAAAGACGCGCGACCGCTCAAAGCGGAATGTTGCCGTGCTTCTTGGGCGGCACCGACTGCCGCTTGTTCTCGAGCATCGTGAACGCGCCGGCGACACGCGCCCGTGTCTCCGACGGAAGGATGACCTCGTCGACGTAGCCGCGGGCTGCGGCGATGTACGGGTTCGCGAATCGCTCCTCGTACTCGGCGACCAGGCGGCGGCGCTCCGCCTCCGGATCCTCGGCACCGGCGATGGCCTCCCGGAAGACGATGTTCACCGCGCCCTCGACCCCCATGACCGCGATCTCCGCGGTCGGCCAGGCGTAGTTGAGATCGCCTCGCACGTGCTTGCTGCTCATGACGTCGTAGGCGCCGCCGTACGCCTTGCGCGTGATGACCGTCACCTTCGGAACGGTCGCCTCACAGTAGGCGTACAGCAGCTTCGCGCCGTGCCGGATGATCCCGCGATGCTCCTGGTCGACGCCGGGCAGGAATCCGGGCACATCGACCAGCGTCAGGATGGGGATGTTGAAGCAGTCGCAGGTGCGAACGAAGCGCGCGGCCTTGTCGGAGGCATCGATGTCGAGCACGCCGGCCAGCACCTCCGGCTGCTGCGCGACGATGCCGACACTGCGGCCCTCGATCCGCGCGAAGCCACAGATGATGTTCCTCGCGTAATGGGCGTGGACCTCCATGAACGAATCCGCGTCGGCGACGCCTCGGATGACGGTGTGCATGTCGTAGGACTGCTTCGGTGAGTCGGGCACCAGCGAGTCGAGCGCTGCGCCGTCCTGCGCAGGATTCGACCAGTCATCGCGCCGCGTTACCGGATCGAGGTTGTTTTGTGGCAGATAGCCGAGCAGCTGACGGACCAGCTCCAGTGCCTGGGGCTCGCCCTGGCTGAGGAAGTGCGCGACGCCGCTCGTCTCGTTGTGGATGCGCGCTCCTCCGAGGCCCTCGAAGTCGATCTCCTCGTGCGTCACCGTCTTCACGACGTTCGGACCGGTC
>DASUFJ010000013.1:0-62786 GCA_036274575.1 Candidatus Limnocylindria bacterium | reverse complement strand
CCTCGGGCAGGACGAATCGACGCTGGGTGCGGGTGAGAGTGACCGTCATCGGTCTGGCCTCCATGAGAACACGCGACCCCTTCGCCTCAACGGGCGAGGGGGTCATCTCACGGTGCCACCGTTGTTCCCCGGGCTGTTCTCATGCCCGGGCTCGTTCGACCACGGCCCGCGGATGGGCGATGGCCTCGGCCTCGATATCGGTGCCTCTCCGCCGCCGGCTACTTGACCATGCGTTCGCCGCCGGAGCTCCCGGGTCCATTCGCCGGTCGCGCCGCCGCCGGGGTTCCACTGCTCCCGGCTCCCTGGGGGGCTCGCCTGACGCGGGTACTCGTCCCGATCGTCGCTGTCTTCAGATGTGGCGCCGACCGTACCTCCGTCGTTGCGTGGGCGTCAAGGGCGCGCGACGGTTCGGTGACCGCAAGTTGAAGGTTGCACCGCGGGCGTTCGTCATACCCGAGCCGGTGCGGCGAGTCGAAATCTGCTCCGCCGGCGACACGCTATCCGAACGCTGCGCTGCCGGCGCCCCCCATCCGAGCGTGAATCCGCCGGAGCCGGCCCGATCGGCCGTGTAATGCGCGCCCAGGCGCGCAGATTTCAGTCGGCGGCGCGAGCCGAAAGCTGGTGGGAGGCCTGGATCGGCGCGCACCATGGATCGGCCACGCACCGCCTCGGCCTACAGGATGTCGTGCTCCCGCTCATCCATGGACCGGTCGGGACGGAACGGATTGTCGGCCGGGTCAGCGGCGCCAAGGACCAGGTCGACGACGCGCCGGCTGCCGCCGGCGCCGGCCATGATCCCGTGCCCGGAGTAGCCGCCGTTGAGGAGGAGACCCTCCGGACCGAGCTGGCCGAGGTACGGCCGCCGGTCCGGCGTCAGCTCGTACTGGCCGGCCTGGAGGAACCAGTGGACCGCTGCGGCGCCGCCGGCCCAGACGTCGCGCCAGAACGGCGCAACGCGGGCGAGGGCGTGCTCCGAGCGCGGATCGAGAAGGCCGTAGGCCCAGTCGGGATCGATCGGCACCGGGTCGTGGGGCTCCGACGGCGTCGTGCCGGCCTCGGTGTAGAGCGCCAGGCAGCCACGCATCGCCGGACGCCAGTGGGACGCGGTCTCCTCGTCGATCGTCATCGGCGCGTCGGCGGGGATGGCCGGAAGGTCCGGGATGACGAGCTTCTGCCGACGCGTCGGGCGCAGCTCGATACCGATGCCGGCCAGCGCGGCGACCTGGGCCAGGAACGGTCCGGTCGCCACCACCACCGCGGGCGTCGCGACCGCTCCGCGGTTGCTCTCGATGCGTACCACGCGCTCGCCCTCGACGACGATGGCGTGGACCCCGGCGCGGGTGACGAACGTCGCCGAACCGTCGCCGACGCGATCGGGGATGCGCCCCGCATTCGACGCGGCGGTCGCGTAGCCCGCGGTCAGGCGCTTCACGTCGAGCCAGCCGTCACCGGCTCGGTAGCGGGCGCTGCGGACCTCGGGCGCCAGCCACGGCCAGCGGGCTCGGGCCTCTTCGCCGCTGAGGAGCTCGACATCGGTCAGGCCCCACGACCGCTGTCGCTCCACGATCCGCCGGGCACGCTCGACGCTGGCATCGGTGCGGGAGCAGAACAGGTAGCCGCCGTGGCGCAGGCCGAGATCCCATGCCTCAAGGCCGGTCCGCTCGGCGAAGGCGTCGAACAGCTCGATGCCCTCGCGGACCATGGCGATCTCCTCGGGGTTGTCGAACTGGAGCCGGAAGGCGCCGGTCGACACCGGGGTGGTGAGTGTGCCGAGCGCCGCGTGCCGCTCCAGGACGACGGCGCGCAGCCCGGCGCGGGCCGCGAAGAACGCGGTGGCGCAGCCGATCGCGCCACCGCCGATGATGACCACGTCGGCGGTGGGCGGTGCCGCATCGGCGAAGCGAACCGACGGTGCCGCTGCCATCGCATCGGTAGCCTACTCGGCCGGCGCGGCTACACTCTCGCCGCAATGCCCACACCGTGTGCCCGACCGGGATGAACGACCGCGCCGACGTCGTGATCGTTGGTGGGGCGATCATCGGAAGCAGCGTCGCGACCTTCCTCGCCGCCCGGCCGGACTTCGACGGACGCGTCGTCGTCGTCGAGCGCGACCCGACGTTCCGGACCTCGTCGACGACGCTCTCCGCGGCGAGCATCCGCCTCCAGTTCAGCACGCCGCTGAACATCGAGATCAGCCGCTTCGGCGTGGAGCTGATCAAGCATCCGGAGCGCTTCCTGGCGGTCGACGGTGGGAACGTCGAGATCGACTTCGTCGAGAACGGCTACCTCTTCCTCGCCACCGATGCGGGCGTGGGAACCCTCGAGCGCAATCACGCCATGCAGCGCGAGCACGACGTCCGGGTCGTGCTGCTCTCCCCGACGGAGCTGGCCGACCGCTTCGACTGGCTATCGACCGAGGGGCTGGCCGGGGGCTCGCTGGGCCTCGAGGGGGAGGGCTGGTTCGACGCCTACGCGCTGCTCCAGTCCTTTCGTGCCAAGGCGCGCTCGCTGGGCGTGGACGAGCGCGTCGGCGAAGTGGTGGCCATCGAGCGCGACGGCGACCGGGTGACCGGCGTGCGGCTGGCCGACGGGTCGACGATCGGGGCGGACTGGGTCGTCAACGCCGCCGGGCCGCGGGCGGCCGATGTGGCGCGCATGGTCGACGTCGACCTGCCGGTGCGACCGCGAAAGCGCCTCGTCTTCCACTTCGAGTCGCCGGCGACGCTCGGCGACGCGCCGCTGACGATCGATCCGAGTGGCGTCTACTTCCGCCCTGAGGGACCCGCCTACATCGCCGGCTTCTCGCCGCGCGACGGGATGCCCGACCCCGACACTCTCGACCTCGCGCCGGATCGGTCAGCGTTCGAGAGCTTCGTGTGGCCGGCCCTCGCGCAGCGCGTTCCGGGGTTCGACCAGGTACGGCTGCTCGACACCTGGGCGGGGCACTACGAGGTCAACACGCTCGACCACAACGCCGTCGTCGGGCCGCACCCGTCATTGGCGAACTTCGTGCTGGCCAATGGCTTCTCCGGCCACGGGCTGCAGCAGGCACCGGCCGTCGGTCGCGGCCTGGCGGAGTGGATCGCGACCGGCCGATACGAGACCCTCGATCTCTCGCCGCTGGGCTACGAGCGCATCGAGCGCTCGGAGCCGATCCGCGAGCTGAACGTCGTCTGAGCGGCGGCTCTAGCCCTCGGCGGGCCGGTCGAGGCGGGTGAGCCCCGTCCGCACGAGCTCGTCGAGGTGCTCGAGCTGCGCCCGCAGCGTCCGCGCGCCGAGGGCGGTGATCCGGTACGGCCGCCGGCGGTCGTCGCTCGGCAGTGACTCGATGAGGCCCCGCGCCTCGAGGCGGGCGAGCGCGGCATAGAGCGTCCCCGGCCCCAGCCGCGCGCCGCCGATGTCCTCGACGTCGGTCATGATCGCGTAGCCGTGCTTCGGCCCCGCGCCGAGCGAGACGAGGATGAGGAGCGAGGGCTCCGCGAAGCGGCCGAGCCCGCCGAGGTCGTCGCTCATCCGCAGCCCTCGTTGATCGGATACGGGTCGCGGAAGGTGACGGTCCCCGTCGGCTGGCCCTTGATGATCTCGCGGGTGTCGACGATCACGACCCCATCGTCGTCGATCCGGACCGGGAAGCGGTCCATCCCGCGCGGCGCCGGCCCGAGCTGGAGCTTCTCGCCGATGATGTTGTACGTGCTCTGGTGGCAGAGGCACTGGAACCGGTCGCGCGTCTCACAGGCCGCCGGGATCATGCAGCCGAGGTGCGGGCACTTGCGCCACAGCGCCAGGATCTCGCTCGCGGCGGGCTGCGCGACCTCCAACGACTCGCCCATCGCCATCGCCTTGGCGGCCGGCACGTTGACCAGGAACGCCCTCGCGGGGCGGAACTCCCACGGCCGTCCGGTCGCCCATTCCGGTGAGATGCCGATGATCTCGCTCGTCGTCCCGACCTTGTGCTCGACGCCGATGCCCTCCGCCGGCGGTGGCCAGAGGAAGGCGAGCGTGCCGCCCAGGAACTCGAGCGAGAGGAGCCCGATCCCGACGCCCAGCATGCGGCGCAGGAACGATCGGCGGCTGACGAGGCCCTCCGGAACACGAGCCACCGCTCCGAAGGACGGCGGCGGCGGAGGGAGGGCCGCGGGGACGGCCGCCGGTGTGCCGGCGGCGGCGAGGTGCATCGGTCCGGCCAGCTGCGGATGGAGGTTGGCGTCGACGGCCCCGGCGAGCAGGTCGGCGAGGTCCCGGAGGCGAAGGCGCCGGCGCGCGAGGAGGTCGTCGAGCTCGGGGCCGTATCGGCTCCGCCATGGCGGCGGGTAGAGGCGAAGGATGGCGCGGGCGAGGCGGTGCATCGTTCGACTTCCGATGTGCGATATATCGTCAGCCGATACATAAGCCGCGCTCACGCCGCGCGGCAAGGGACGGATGTCCCGGGACGGCAGGGACGGGGGGTCAGCGCGCCCGGGCGATCACCGGTTCGAGGCCGGCGGCGCGGGCCTCGGTGGCGCGGCGGCTGCGCGCCTGCTCCGTGTGACGCCGGTGAGTCTCGACGACTTCCTCCGGCTCGCCCTCGATGACGACGCCACCCTCCTCGATGAGCACGGCGCGGTTGCAGTACTCGCGCACCCAATTCATGTCGTGGGTCACCAGCACCACCGCCTTCGCGTCGCTCACGAGCTCGAGCACACGGCTCTTCGACTTCGCGCGGAAGTTCGCGTCCCCGGTGGCCAGCACCTCGTCGAGGAGGAGGATGTCGGGATCGACCGAGGTCGCGATGGCGAACCCGAGACGCGCCCGCATGCCGGACGAATACGTCTTCAGGGGGGCGTCGATGAACTGGCCGAGATCGGCGTACTCCACGATGCCGGGCAGGAGCTCGCGCGTCACCCGGTCGTCGAGGCCCAGGAAGGCGCCGGCCAGGAGGATGTTGTCGCGCCCGGTGAGCTCGATGTCGAACCCGGCACCCAGGGTGAGGAGGCCGGAGACGTGGCCGCGCACCTCGACGGCACCCTCGGAGGGGCGGATGATGCCGGCCAGGACCTGGAGCAGCGTGCTCTTGCCGGCACCGTTGGGACCGATGACGGCCAGGGACTCGCCATGCACCACGCGGAGCGAGACATGGCGCAGCGCCCAGAACTGCTCGACCGGATCGCGCGAAAGCCACTGGCCGAGCGTGCGCTGGATGGACTTCTTGCGGCTGAAGCGGAGGCTGTAACGCACGCCGAGGTCCGTTGCCGAGATCGCGTCGCGAGTATCGGTGATTGGCGGAGGAGACTCGGACGTGGGCATCGGTCAGAGCACCTTGGCGAAGCTGGGCTCGAGTCGCTTGAAGACGATCGTCGAGCCGGCCAGGAAGGCGATGCTGGCGGCAAGCAGGATGCCGAGCGAAACGAAGTCGGGCGGCAGCGGCGGGTGCTCCGGCGTGCCGTAGATCACGCTGCGGTACGCGTCGAAGAGGATCGCGAACGGGTTGGCGGTCAGGATCCGCTCGAGGATCGGGTACCGGGCGAACAGCTCGACGTCGTCGAGCAGCGCCAGGCTGTAGAGGCCCGGCGAGAGGTACCACCACAGCCGCAGGACGTGGCGCGTCACGTTGCCGAGGTCGCGGACGAAGACGTTCCCGGCGGCGAGGAGGACGGCCACGGCCAGGGTGAAGACGAACTGGACGGCGGCGATGACGGGGATGAAGAGCAGGTACGCGGACAGCCGCTCGGGGTAGAGCAGCATGATCCCCAGGAGCGTGATGAGCCCGAAGCCGAAGCCGACGACGCCGGCGGTCGTCGCGGCCAGGGGCAGGACGATCTTGGGGAAGGCGATCTGCTTGATCAGGCGGTTCTGGCTGACGACCGAGCCCGTCGCGTCGATGACGGCGACGCTGAACCACTTCCACGGCAGGATCGCGGCAAACAGGAAGAGCGGGTAGTCGGGGATGGATCGGGTCGTGATGATCGACACGAACACGACGTACACCGCCATGAGCAGTAGCGGGTCGAGGATCCACCACACGTTGCCGAGCAGCGTGTTGACGCCCCGCTTCTTGATCTCCGCCTGGACGAGGTAGCGGACCAGCCGCTGACGGGACGCGATCTCCCGCGAGGCCTCGCCGAGGAGCGCGAGCGGCCCGGGACGGACGGCCGAGTTGCGGAAGGCCGCCGGCGCCTCACTCGTGACGGACATCGGTCCGGAGCCTAGCACGTCCCCTCGGCGCCTCCAGGAAGCGCGAGGCGAAGCGCTCCGACGCATGCCCGTCGGCGGCCTCGAGGTGACGGGCGATGAACTCGTCGTAGCCGTCCAGGTCGAAGCGCTTGCCGAGGATCGTCTCGGCCACCTCATCGGTGTCGCCGACGCGGGTGCCGATGAGCTCGGTCCGGTAGTCGAGGTAGAGGCCCGGATCGGCCTCGTAGACGCGCAGGTCGGGGACCATGAGGACGAGCGGCTTGCGGAGCAGGGCCCACTCGAAGATCGACGAGGAGTAGTCGGTCACCAGGATGTCGCTGATGGTGAAGACGTCGTTGATCTCGGCCGCCGGATCGATGATGGCGTCGTAGCCCTTCGTCTTCGTCGCGCCCGCCGGAAGGTTGGGGTGCGTCTTGAGGACCAGCGCGTATTCGGCGGGGAGTAGCGAGCGGAGGCGCGCGGCGTTGAAGCTCGGCGCCGGCCGCTTCGCCTCCCCGCGGCCGCGGAAGGTCGGGGCGTAGAGCACGACGCGCCGGTCGCGCAGCTGCGGGTGCTGCGCCAGCAGCCGCTTCCGCGCGGCGCCCATCTGCGCCTCGTCGAAGAAGAAGTCGGTCCGTGGCGTGCCGAGCGGCAGGACGCGGTCGAGCGGCGTGCGCAGCGCGGACGCGTACGGTTCGCGGGAGCTCTCGCCGGCCACCACCACGTAGTCGTAGTAGCGGTGCAGGAAGGTGCGCTCGGCCTCGTGGTCGGCGGCCGGAGCGTCCAGCCCGAACCGCTTGAGCGCGCCCGCCGCGTGCCACACCTGGACCACGGTCGTCTCCGGCCGATGCGGAGCGACGTGGATGGGGAACCACGCGTTGTCGACCACGACGAGCCGCGAGGTCCGGAGGTAGTACGTGCCCCGGATGAGGCGGATGAGATAGGCGACCTTTCCGACCAGGCCGTAGCTGTATGGCTCGAGCAGGAGCGTGATCTCGGCTCGCGGATCCCGCCGCCGGATGGAGTCATGCAGCGCCGCGAGGTTCCCCTCCAGCTCCGGCGTCCGCGCGCTGGCCAGCACGACCCGGCGACGCCGGAACGGGAAGCGGGCGAAGGCGCGGCCCAGGATCCGGAGGACGAACGTCGCGAGGCGGTATTCCGACCAACCCATGGGCGCCGGTCAGGCCTGCTTGCGCACGACGATGTTCTGGCCGTCGAGCACGTTCTCCGAGTCGTCGAGGAGACGCGCGATGACATCGGCAACGTGCTCCGGCTGCATGATCGTGGTCATGTCCTCCTCCGGCGCGAGCGTCCGTCGCAGCTCCGTCGCCGTCCTCCCCGGCGAGATGGTGTAGACCTTGATCCCCGATCCGGCCAGCTCGTCGGCCAGCGTCGTCGACAGCGAGACCACGGCCGCCTTGGAGGAGGCGTAGGCCAACCAGCCGGGACGGGACGTCGTACCTGCCGTGGAGGCCACGTTGAGGATCTTCGCCGGCCGATCGTGGATGAGCCGCACGACCTCTCGGATCAGGACCACCATGGCGAGCACGTTCACCGTGTACGTGCGCAGCAGGTTGTCGTTCGTCGTGTCGAGCAGGGCGCGCGGCTCCGCGTAGCCGGCGATGTTGCACAGCAGATCGATGGATCCGAAGCGCTCCTGGATCGACCGCACCAGCCGCGGGATGCCGTCCAGGTCCGCGAGGTCGTACGGGTAGCACTCGATCGTCGTCCCGTCCTGGTTCATCGCCTCGGACGTCGCCGCCAGCCCGGCGGCGTTGCGCGCGATGAGCGCGATCCCCGACACGGAGGGGTCGCAGCTCAGCCGCACGGCCGTCGCCCGACCGATCCCCTGGCTCGCCCCCGTGATGACGCAGACCCTCCCCATCAGTCGCGAACCGGCACCTCCACGGTGCGCCCCATGACATCGGCGTGGATCGCCTCGGCGATGACGAGGTCGGTCGGCACGGTGATCTTCAGGTTGCGCTCGGACCCCTGGAGGATGCGGACGGGTCCGCCGGTGTACCGATAGAACAGGCTCGCGTCCTCGGTGAACGTCTCGCCGTCGGCGCGGGCACGCTCGTGAGCGTCCCGCAGCGCGGCGGCGTTGAACTTCTGGGGCAGCTGGACGTTGACGAGCTCACTGCGCTGGAGGAGATCCTCGACGTACTCGTGGCCCTTGAGGACCGTGAAGGGAATCGGGATGCCATACATGGCGTTCTCATCGGGCGCGTCGATGAGAGCCCGGAACTCCTCCACGCTGACGAGCGGACGCACGGCTTCGTGGATGATCACCGAGTCGATGCCCTCCAGGGCCAGGATCCCGCGGTACGCCGACTCCTGCCGCGTCTGGCCGCCCTCGACGCACTCGAAGCGCTCGTCGAAGCCATGGTTGTCGATGAGGTGACGCGTCTCCTCGAGGTGCGCGGGTGGACAGGCGACGACGATCCTCTCGATCTCCGCGATGACCCGTGCCTTCTCCAGGACGTGAACGAGGAGCGGGTTCCCGCCAAGGAGGAGGAACTGCTTCGGAATCGGACGGCCGATGCGCTTTCCGATCCCGCCCGCGAGCACCACCATCCCCGTTCGCATGGGCGCCTCCCTGCCTCCGGCCGCGCGCTCGGTGCCGCGACGACGGCTGATTGTAGCGAGCCGATATCATCCGCCGGTGGCGACGGAGGACGCGGGGCCGACGGCCCGAGGGGAGCGGACGGCCTCGATCATCCCATCGGTGGGGCTGCTCGCCGTCGAATGGGAGCGGATCCAGGTCGTGCTGCGGCTCGACGCCAACGATCTGGACCCGGCCGCCCTCCGGCTCCTGCCCGACTCCGACGACACGCGCCCCCTGGCGCCCATGCCCCCGACAGCCACCGGCCACGGTGGCGACGGCACGGCCTGGGCGCGCTTCAACGTCATGCTCGGACCCGACCAGCGCCCGCTCGCCGATGGGCCGTGGACGCTCGCGCTCGGGGAGCGCCCGCTCGCCGTGTCGGGCTCCGCCGACCTCCGCCGGCGCACGGTGCTGCGCATCTTCAGGTACCGCCGCGGACGCACCCTCGTTCGGCCCACCCTCGACGGTGGCCGTCTCGTGCTCTGCGTCGTCCACGCCGGGAAGGCGCGCCGCGGGCGGGCGCCGAGGCCGAAGCGACGTCGATGGCCGTCGTGGCGATCGTTCGTGCGTGGCGCGCGACGATCCATCTTCGATCGGCTGGTGCGGTCCTTCCGAAGCGCCTCGCCTCGGGACGGTCGCCGCATCGTGTTCACCTCGGACTCCCGCGCCAGCCTCTCCGGCAACCTCGCCGTCGTCCACGCCCGGATGCTCGAGCGCGGGCTCGATCGCGATCACCGGATCGACACCATCTTCAAGGCGAGCATCCAGGATCGACGCTCTTGGCGCGATCGGCTGCGGCTGCCGCGACTGCTGGGACGCGCGGACGTCATCCTCCTCGACGACTACCAGCCCGCCATCTACCGCCTCCCTCCCGACGATCGGGTCCGGATCATCCAGCTGTGGCACGCCTCCGGGGCGTTCAAGACGGTCGGCTACAGCCGCATCGGCAAGCCCGGTGGGCCCAGTCCGTTCGCGATGCGCCACAAGAACTACACCCACGCCATCGTGAGCGGCCGCCACGACGTCCCCTTCTACGCGGAGGCCTTCGGCCTGCCGGAAGTGCGTGTGATCCCGACGGGCATCCCGCGCATGGACCGATTCTTCGACGAGGGACAGCGCGCCGCCGGACGCGCCCTCGCCCTGCGCCTCTTCCCGTCCATCGCGGGGCGGACGACGATCCTCTTCGCCCCCACGTTCCGCGGAACCGGGCCGCGCAACGCCCACTACGACTACGACCGCCTCGACCTCGCCGCGCTCCATGCGCTGTGCCTCCAGTTGGACGCGGTCGTCATCGTAAAGATGCATCCCTTCATCCGAGAGCCGCTCGAGATCCCGGCCGAGCTGGCCGACCGGATCATCGACGGCACGGCCTCGCCCATCGACGTCAACGACCTCCTCTTCGCCGTCGACCTGCTGATCACCGACTACTCGTCGATCGTCTTCGAGTTCTCCACGCTCCTTCGGCCGATGCTGTTCTACGCCTACGACCTCGAGGAGTACGTCGCCGACCGCGACTTCTACGTCCCATTCGAGGAGTTCGTCCCGGGCCGCATCGTGCGCACGTTCGACGAGCTGCTCGCCGCCATCCGGGACGGCGACACCCAGGCTGACAAGGTGCCCGCCTTCGCGCGTCGCCACTTCGACCATCTGGACGGGCACGCCACCGACCGCATCATCGACGAGCTCATCCTCGCCCGATGAGCGCGCTGGTCGTCGGCATCCGGCTCGGGCTGGTGCGCCTCGGCTTCGTCCTCGGCCGCGCGCTGCCGATGCGTCGCGCGGTACTCTTCGCCACCGCCCACGCCGATCGCATCGGCGGCAACCTCGCCTACCTGCGTGCGGAGCTGCGTCGCAGCCATCCCGAGATACCGGCCGTCGTCCTCGCCCACCGCGCGCGGTCGGGCTGGGGCGGCCGGTTCGAGGGCGCCGTCCAGGCGCTGCGGGCCGGCTGGGCGCTGGCCCGCAGCCGCGTCGTGATCGTCGACGACTACTTCTTCCCCATCTACGCCATCGACCCGCGGCCGGGCACGACGATCATCCAGACATGGCACGCCAGCGGCGCGTTCAAGACCTTCGGGTACAGCGTTGGCGACCGTGCCTTCGGCGCCGATGCCGCGCTGCGCGACCGCGTGCGGATCCACGCCAACTACGACGTCTGCCTCATCGGCTCCCAGGCCTCGACGCCGGCGTTCGCGGAGGCGTTCGGCCAGCCGCCGGATCGGTTCGTCTCGCGCCTCGGCATCCCGCGCACCGACCTCTTCTTCGGCGAGGCGGCGGAGCGGGCATCCGCATCCGTCCGGCGCCGCTACGGGCTGACCGACGGCCGCCGCCTGATCCTCTACGCGCCGACCTTCCGCGGAGACCGCGTGACCGATGCGCGCCACGGCGTCTCGCTCGACCTCGGTCGGCTCAGCCGCGAGCTGGGTGGAACGCATCGGCTCATCCTCCGCCTCCATCCCTTCGTGCGCGGGGGCGTCGAGATCGGTCCGGAGCTCGCTGGCTTCGTGGTAGACGCCTCCGACCATTCGGACGTCAACGAGCTGATGCTGGTGAGCGATCTGCTCGTCACCGACTACTCGAGCGCGATCTTCGAGTTCTCGCTCCTGGAGCGGCCGATGGCCTTCTTCGCGCCCGACCTGGCCGAGTACGAGCGCGAGCGCGGCCTCTACGTCGACTATCGCAGCTGGGTGCCCGGGCCGATCTTCGAGGACACCGATGCGCTGGCGCGCTGGATACGTGAAGGCCAGTTCGACGGGGCCGCGGTGCGCGCCTTCCGGGAGGCCGCGTTCGAGGTAGCCGATGGACGTGCCAGCCGGCGTGTGATCGAGGAGGTCGTCGTCCCGGCCCTTGCCTAGGGGTGCTCGAGCGGGATGGCGCGAGCCGTCGGCTCGTGTCGCGTGGCGGGGTCGCTGCGCGGGACGCGCGTCGAGACGACGACGGCCAGGATGGCGACGACGATCATCGTCGCGTCGACCAGGCCGACCGCCTCGGACAGGGCGATCACGCCGCGGTCGGCCAGCGCCACGATCGCCCCGCCGATTCCGGCACCGAACGCCGTGCCGAGCGTGAACATCAGCTGGAGCGCCGCGGACGAGAAGCCCTCCTGGCCGCGATCCGAGGTCTCCAGGACGAGGAGGGTCAGCATCGAGTAGGCGAGACCCATGCCGAGCCCGGCCACCGCCCAGCCGGTGATGACGACGGCGACCGGCATGCCCGGCACCAGCACCAACGCCACGATTCCGATCCCGGCCGCGATGAGGGCGGCGCCCGCGGTGACCACGGCTCGCCGGACGCCGCGTCCCGACGCCCGCGCCTGGAGCCACGATCCTGCGGCCCACGTGACCGCAGCGGCCGAGAGCGCGATGCCGCCGAGGGTGACGCTTCCGCCCAGCAGCTCGACGACGGTGAGCGGCACGAACGCCTCGGTCCCGAAGAACGCGAAGGCGATGGCGAACACGGCGGCGGTGGCGGCCGGCCGACCGGGGGACAGCCGCAGACTGCCGGGCGGCAGGAGATGACGCAGCGCCCAGACCGCGATGCCCCCGCCACCGACGACCAGGGCCACGGCGGGCAGCGGCGCGCCGATCGTCAGCCCGGAGAGCGCCACAGTCGAACCGAGCGCCAGCAGCACGGCGTCGACCGCACGGCGCGTGTCGCTGGTCACGGGCTCGTCGCCGCGTTCGACGGTGCCCATGCGGCGCGCGAGCGGAAAGAGCAGTACCGACATGACGAGGACGGCGGGCACGACGCCGATGAACACCCAGCGCCAGCCGATGGCGTCGGAGATCGCGCCGGCCAGCGCCGGTCCCACGAGTCCGGGCACGATCCACGCGCTCGAGATGAGCGCGATCATGTGCGGCGTCGCCGACGCGGGATAGCCGCGGGCGATGGTGGCGTACACCACCGAGCCGATCGCGCCGGAGCCGAAGCCCTGCACAGCGCGCCCCAGGATGACCTGCGGCATGCCGTCCGCCACGCCGGAGATGAGCATGCCGGCGCTGAACAGGAGGCTGCCGATGGCGAGCGACCGCGCCGTGCCGCGGCGGTCGACATCGATCCCGGCCAGCGTGATGCCGATGATGTTCGTGAGCCAGAAGGCGGCGAACGCCCAGCCGTAGAGGTCGAGGCCGCCGAGCTCGTCGACGAGCGCCGGCAGCACGGTCGGCACCGCCATGCCCTCGAAGGCGGCAGCCGTGACGAGGCCGATCAGCGCGACGGTGAGGAGCCGCCGCTCCGGCGCCCAGGTGCCGCCGGTCACTCGAGGACGGCCGGGCCCAGGAGGAGCGGCGAGCCGAGCTTCGCCTCGTAGCGAGGACGGAAGCGGACGTCGTTGTACATCGCCCGAACGTCGAGCGTGCGGGCGCCGAGGGTGCGCGAGGGAAGCGGCGCGTGGGCGTACTTCCCGTCACGCACGGCGACCATCCGCCCGAACTGGCCGTCGGCCAGGAGATCGACGGCGACGTTCGCGAAGGTGATCGCGGCCATCTGGTCCAGCGCGTCCGGGTCGCCGGACCGCAGGTCATAGGTCAGGTCGCTGTGCACGGTCTCGATGCCGGTGCGGCGCATCAGCTCCTCGGCGAGCGCCTCGCCGACATCGGCCTTGTGGCGGTGCCCGAATGCGTCCGGCTCCCCCACCTCGCCCAGCTCGCCGCCCTTCCAGATGGCGCCCTCACTGGCGATGAGCAGCGCGTAGTTCGAGGGGTTGAGGCTCCAGTCGTCGGCCAGCAGGGCGGCCAGCGCCTCGAGGTCGAAGGGCGCCTCGGGGATGACGCAGCGCGTGCTCGTCACGTAGGCGGCGTACCAGGCCGTGTAGCCGGCATTCCGTCCGAAGATGCGGAAGACACCGATGCGTTCGTGGCTGCCCAGCGTCGTGCGCTGGCGGTTGATGAGCTCCTTGGCGCGGGTGACGGCCGTCGAGAATCCGATGCAGTACTCGGTGCCGTGGACGTCGTTGTCCATCGTCTTCGGGATGGCGATGACCGGGAAGCCCTCCTTCCCCAGCCGCGCCGCATAGCTCAGCGTGTCGTCGCCGCCGATGGCGACGAGCGCCCCGATCTCGAGGCGCTCGAGGTTCTCGAGCACCAGCGGGGTGAGATCGAAGCGGTCCTCGTCGACACGGAGTCGCTCGCGACGCTCGGGGCTCAGCCGATCCGGCAGTCCCGCCTCTCGCATCGCGGAAGGGTTCGTGCGCGAGGTGTGCAGGATCGTGCCCCCGGTGCGGTCGATGGCCCGCGTGCTCACCCGATCCAGGTGGCGCAGGAAGCCGCCGCCGTCGTCGAGATCGGGGTCGACGTGGGTCAGGCCCTGCCAGCCGCGCCGGATGCCGAGCGCCTCCCAGCCCACCTCGCTGGAGCGGTACACGACGCTCTTGATGACCGAGTTGAGGCCCGGGACATCGCCTCCGCCGGTGAGGACACCGATGCGTTTCATCACTTCCTCGCCATGCTGCCAGATCGGGCCGGCCATTTGTGAAAGGGGCGGAAATCTGGCAGAATGACCTTCCGCAAACGGAGTTCCGCCCCGTGTCCTCGACCCCCACGCGTCAGCGTCGTTATGTGACGTGGCGTCTGCCGGATCGCCACTTCAGCAAGGTCCACCTGATTGGTGACCCCGGCTCAACGATCTGCGGCCGCGCCCTTCCGCGCGCCATCGGCCAGCCGAAAGCTCCCATTCCCGACTCGGAGATGTGCCCGGACTGCGACGCGCAAGGCTGATCATTGGGCTAGACCTCCTTCATGGACTCATCACCGACCGCCGACGACCTCGGCGGTCGGTCCGTTTTCATCGACCTTCCCACCGACGCGCTCGTCGTCCTGATCGGCATCGCGGCATCCGGAAAGACGACCTTCGCGGCCCGGCACTTCGCGCCGACCCAGGTCCTCTCGTCCGACGCGATGCGCGCCCTCATCGCCGACGACGCGTCGGCGCAAGGCGCCACCGACGACGCCTTCGAGCTCCTCCATCAGCTCCTCGAGATGCGCCTGCGCCGTGGCCGGCTGACCGTCGTCGACGCCACGAACGTCGAGGACTGGGCCCGTGCAGAGCTGCTGGTGCTCGCCCGACGCCATCGGCGGCCGGCCGTCGCCGTCGTCCTCGACCTTCCGCTCGAGATCGCGCTACGCCGCAACCTGGAACGGCCCGCGCCCCGCCCGCCGGCATCAGCCCTCCGTCGTCAGCATGGTTGGCTCCACGACACGCTGCACGCCATCGAGGCCGAGGGATTCGCGCAGGTCCATCACCTTGCGTCGGTCGAAGCAATCGACTCGGTCAGGGTCCGTTTTCTCGCCTGAGGCGCACCTGGGAAGCGTTTGGCGAGACCGATACGCTGGAGTCGAAATATGCGCGCCAGGGTGAGCGTTAACCATCGGCTCACGACAATCCGGATGCTCCTGAGCATGAGCTCCGGCCCTGGACGGCTGATCCGGCTCTAGTGCGCACCGGCGGAGCGTTTTGCGAGACGGATGCGCTGAAGTCGAAATAGGCCCGCTGAAGGAGCGTTAGCCGCCGATCGGCGATCGTACCGGCTCGTCCCGAGCGCGAGCAGCGCCGAGAGGTCCCAATCGGCTTCGTCTTGCGCAGTTGAGGGAGCGTGGGACCAGCCGCCGAAACGGTCCGAGACACGCGAAATGCCCCGAAGGAACATGCGGCCGACCCGTTGGCCGAAGCCATCGGTGCCGTCCCGGTCCGTGCGGCCGAAGCCACCGGTGCCGGTCTCGGAACCCACAACCGAAATCATGTGATCCGAGGTCGCTTGCCCCTTCGGGACGACCCAAGTATTGCCGCTGGTTCGAACGCGACGCAATCCCGGTTATCCCCGAATTCTCGAGCCCGATGGAGGACTGTCCACAGCTCATCCACGACGAGCCCGGTGCCCGGCGCGCCGGCTGCGGGCTACGCTGGTCCCGTGAGTGTGAACGGGGTCGCCGCCCCTCAGCCGTCGACGGCAGCACCGGCGCGAGCCTCACTCCGCGACCTGCGAGTGGGAGATCGCGTGCCGCCGGCCGCCCTGGGACCGCAGCGCCTGCGCAGGCTCGACGCCACCGCCCTCCTCATCCCCGGGGTCGAGGGCGCCGCCGGCTACGTGGCCCGACTGCGTGCTGGTGCCGATGCCTTCGCCGCGTGGGACGGCCGCGTGCACGTCGTCGCGCCGGATGGAAACGCGCAGCATCGGCTCCTGGTCGTGGATCGCTACCGCCAGGTGTACGGGGTGCACGACGAGGCCGATGCCGATGCCCTCCCCGACGTCCACGAGCTGTCCGAGTGGTTCCGCTTCCTCGCCACGGCCTGTCCCGAGTGCGGCGTCATCGACGATCCGCTCCTCAGCGGACCAACGCCCTGAGTCAGGGCAGCGACACGTCGATTTCCTGAGTGAACCCGCAATCCTCGCAGGCCGGCAGATTCTGGCTGAGCCGCAGCGTGAACCCGTCTCGAGGCAGTGCTGAGCGCTCGAGGGCGACGACGAAGACGGCGGCTCCAGCCAGGTCGGAGGTGCATCCCCGCGGCGCCAGCGGGTCGCTGGTCACGCTGTAGACGACACCGTCCTCGATGACGATGTCGTCGAGGCGAACCTCGCGACATCCGGAGCCGATGCCGTGGCCGAAGCTGACCGCCACATCGCTGGCGAAGTCGACCGGCGGTTCGACGAAGCCAGCTCCGAGAGCCGCCTGCATCTCGGTCCATTCCGCGTCTGAGGTGGCGGCTCGGACCGTGTACGCCTCGGTGGCAGCTGCCTCGCCGGCTGCCACCAGGCGCCAGCCGTCGCCGGCCTCGGCGTTGCGCCACGGGCCGGGCACGGGAAAGACGCTGACGTCGAGCGCGCCGCCGTATTGGTTCTCGAGCCGGCCCTCGAACGAGGGATCGTTCGTCTTGACCTCGAGGGTCACGACGTTGCGGATCGTGTCGACAGACGCGGATACCATCTCGGCTCCCGGCCCGAGCGCGTCGAAGTCGAGGTTGGAGAGCAGGTCGGTGAGCTCGGCCTCCGTCCAGGTCACCTCCTCGACGCGGGCGCGGATCCCCTGGGGCGCCAGTGCGGCGACCGCGATCCGGTGACGGTCGAGATCGCGCGTGAACAGCATGACAACGTCGCCTCCCGCCGCCTGGTCGATGTACATGCCGCCGAACGAGTCGGCGTGCTCGGCCCCATAGGCCGCGAGCCCTCCCAGCTCATCCTGCGCGGAGAAGCGACGGTCGAGCTCGGCCGCCTCCTGCGGCGTCACGAGGATGCCGATCTCGTGGAGGATCGAGTCGTCCGCGGCGTGGACGTCCTCGACGTACTCGACGTCGGCACGAAGGCCGAAGGTCTGCCTCTCCACGACCGCCTGGGCGATGTCCGCCGGCAGGTCGGGGTTGAGGCTCGGATCCGGTGCCCGCGAGCGCGGTGAAGCGGACGCGTCGGCGCAGCCGACGAGGATCAGCGCGACCAGGGCAATCGGCGCCACCCGCGACCGCATCGGCTGCCTCCATGAGGATCGTCCAAGCAGACGCGTGAGGGGCCGCATCGGTTGCGCCTCATGTCTACACTCCGCCGATGCGCGCGCGTGACCTCGGGATCCAGATCGGGCGGATGGAGCCCGGGCCGGGCAACGCCATCACCGACGTCGCCGGGGTCCGGGTCGGGCACACGACGCTCATCCGCGGCGAGGGAGCGCTGCGCGCCGGGGAGGGGCCGGTGCGCACCGGGGTCACGGTCATCGTCCCCCATGACGGCGACGTCTGGCGCGAGCCGCTGTTCGCGGGACCGCATCGGCTCAACGGCAACGGCGAGCTGACCGGGCTGGAGTGGATCCGCGAGCACGGGATGTTGGCCGGCGCGATCGGCATCACGAACACCCACAGCGTCGGCGTCGTCCACGACGCGCTCATCGAGGCGGGCGTCCGGGCGCACGACATGAGCGACGCGATATGGGCGCTGCCCGTGGTGGGCGAGACGTACGACGGGGCGCTCAACGACATCAACGGCTTCCACGTCCGCCCGGAGCACGTCTTCGCAGCCCTTGCCGATGCCAGCGACGGCCGCGTGAGCGAGGGCAACGTCGGCGGCGGCACGGGCATGATCTGCCATGAATTCAAGGGCGGCATCGGCACTGCCTCACGGCGGGCGGGAGAGTGGAGCGTCGGGGTCCTGGTGCAGGCCAACTACGGCTCGCGCGACCTTCTGCGCATCGACGGCGTACCGGTCGGCATGGCCATCCCGACCAGCGAGGTGCCATCCGCCTGGGACCAGGCCGATGCGGTGAGCGCCAGGGCCGGCGCCGAGGGCGGCTCGATCATCGGCATCGTCGCCACCGATGCGCCGCTCCTCCCCCACCAGTGCGCGCGCCTGGCGCAACGCGTCGGAATGGGCGTGGCCCGAATGGGCAGCTTCGCCTCCCACGGCTCAGGCGACCTCTTCCTCGCCTTCGCCACCGGCAACCGGGGGCTCTCGCATCGCGCTGGGGAGGATGACCCGCGACCCACGGTCGAGCTGCGGATGGTCGTCGACGAGCACATCAACCCGCTGTTCGAGGGCGTCGCCGAGGCGACGGAGGAGGCGATCGTCAACGCGCTTCTGGCCGCGGAGACGATGACCGGCCGCGACGGGATCACGGCCCATGCGCTGCCGGTCGATCGGCTGCTCGAGGTCATGGGCCGGCACGGGCGGCTCGCGGAGACTCGATAAACCCAACTGCGCGAAATCCTGAGCGGCATCGACGCGTTTCGACCTCCGGGGTGCCGGACTGCCCGGTTTTTCGACCACGGTGTGGGCTTGGCCCTCTCCGGCCAGCGCGCCGGATCTCCTCCTGCTACGTCATTTGTCGTAGCTCGCCGTGGGCGCAACGGCCCTATCGGGGCGGGTCCGGCGGGCGGACACTGCTCGCAACCTAACCTCCCTCCAGGCGAGACCCCGTCACCCCCGAGCCGTGACGGGGTTTCGCTATGGGTGGCCCCGACGCCGCGCGAGTCGAGGTCCTTGCGGATCCGGACGAGGTTGCGGCGCGACCCACGCCCCTGGGCCGCGCCGCGAGGACCGGCGGACGGACGAGGAGGTTGCGACTGCGACTTCGCACTCACCGTCCCGGTGCAATAGGTACGAGGCCGAGTCGGGGGACGTTCAATCCGGATGGACGGCCTGGTCCCTGTCGATCGGCGTGGGCCGCCCCTCGTCGTCGATCGCCACGAACACGAACGAGCCGGACGTGGCGAGCAGGCGCCGGCCGCTCGCGACATCCTCCGCGTACATGTCGACGGCGACCGTGACCGACGTGCGCCCCACCCGCGTGATCCTCGCCACGAGCTCGACGAGCTGTCCGGCGTGGACCGGCACCTTGAACTCGACGCGGTCGGAGGCGACGGTAACCATCGTGCGCCGCGCGCAGCGGGTGGCGGCCACCCAGCCGGCGTGATCCATGAGCCCCAGCGCATGGCCGCCGAACAGCGTGCCGTGGTGGTTCGTGTGGTTGGGCATGACGAGCTCCGCCATGCGGACCTCGTCGAAGTGCTCCATCGGCTCATCGGTCATGGGCGGATGGTAGGCGTACACTCGGCCCATGTTTGGATTCGGCCGGCCCTCCACCCTGCCCGATCCGGCCGATGCGCTGCCCGGCCGCGACCAGGCGATTCCCACCGCTCAAACCCACGCCATCAACGGCGCCTCCCTCAAGCCGCCCTACCCCGAGGGCAGCGAGGTCGCCGAATTCGCGCTCGGCTGCTTCTGGGGCGAGGAGAAGCTCTTCTGGCAGCAGCCGGGGGTCATCGTCACCGCGGTCGGCTACGAGGGTGGCCTCACGGCGAACCCGACGTACGAGGAGGTCTGCACCGGCAAGACCGGCCACACGGAGACGGTGCGCGTCGTGTTCGACCCGTCACGAATCACCTACGAGCAGCTCCTCAAGCTGTTCTGGGAGGCCCACGACCCCACGCAGGGCATGCGGCAGGGCAACGATCGCGGCACGCAGTATCGGTCGGTCATCTTCACGAAGACCGATGCGCAGGCCGCCGCCGCGAGCGCGTCGCGTGACATGTACCAGGCCGAGCTGACGAAGGCCGGGTACGGGGCGATCACGACCGAGATCCGCCCCGCCGGCGAGTTCTACTTCGCCGAGGACTACCACCAGCAGTACCTGCACAAGGTCCCGAACGGATACTGCCCCAATCACGCCACGGGCGTGACGCTCGAGGGCCCCATCGTGCGCATGGAACAGGTCTAGGAAACGATCCTCTCAGCGCGAAGGCCCGCGCGTGACGGCCAGAGCCCAGATCGCGAGGACGACCGCGGTCACCAGGAGCGCGAAGATCAGCAGCTCGCGCCCAAGAAAGAGATCCATGTCCAGCTCACCTCAGGCGAGGTCGGGTCGGCCCCCACTGCCTGCCGAAGGACACGGACGGCTCGAACAGCATACGACCGGTTCGCAAGCCTTCGCGCTCAGTGGCGTTGCGTGAGGACGGTGGCGACCGCGACGTCGAAGGGCATGCCGGAGAGCGCCGCAAGGTAATTGCGTGCGTCTCCGACCATGGCGAGGCCATGGTCGTCAAGGACCGCGGCGTCGAATGTCATGAGCCGGTAGAACGCCGCCTCCTCACGCTGGAACGCGGCGGACATGCCGACCGCGGCCGCCGACGTGCCCTTGTTGCGGAGGAAGAAGAGCCCGCGCTGCGGCAGGGCGGCGCGGTACGTGTCGAGTTCGCCGATGCCGCCGAATAGCGGGATCTCGAGGGTCAGCGCCGCGACATCCGCGGAGGGCAGCGCCCCGGCAAGGAGCGACTCCACCTCGAGCGTCGCGGCGGCGTAGTGGAGCGGGTCATCGGCGCCGAACGAGCGGCCGAGAGTGACGGCGGTCAGGCGGCCGACGACGACTGCGTCGGAGGCGGCGACCATCGCCGCCAGGGTCGGGACGCGCTCGATCTCGAGCGCCTCGACGGCGCCGCCGAACGGCGGCAGCAGCCGCGCCCCGGTCGGGGATGCGTCGAGCGGGCGGTGGCGGGTCGACGGATGCCGGACGTAGGCGTAGGCGTTGATGCGCGCGACGTCGTCGGCATGGAGCGCGGTCGGACCATCGGGCGTGTCGGCGTTCATGCACGTCGTGGCGACCGGCGGGTTGCTCTCAGGCGGATTGCCCCAGTGGCGGAGACCGACGGTGTGGCCCAGCTCGTGGCAGGCGACGTAGGCGCGGCTGCCGTCGTCGCCGAGGTACCCCGCGTAGCGCGGGTTGAGATTGAAGTGCAGCTCCTGCGCCCGGCACCAGCGGTCGCCGGCGGGGTTGGCGCCCTGCGGTGCGTCGCGCGGGCAGTACACCCAGCCCGCCGCGCCGTTCTCGCCGTAGTCGGACGAGTACACGATGACGTCGGTGAGGCCGTTCGGAGCCTCCTGCTCGATCATCACGAGATCGGTCGGACCGTAGTCCCCGACCATCGCGTCGTGGACCGCGACGCGCAGCGGCTCGATCAGCGAGTCGTCGAACGCGACGTAATGGCGCGGGCTGTCGCCGACGCTGGTGCAGCGCGGTGGCGTGACGCCCGGGCGCTCGCATGCGAACAGCGAGCCGATGGGCGGACCCAGGTCGTCGGCGGCGACGACGACCAATGCCTGGGCCGCCATGACCAGGGCCAGGGCAACCGCCAGCAGGCGGCGAGGTCGGAGGGCGCCGGACATGGGCCGCCATGGTCCCGGGCACCCCTCGGTCATGTCAACGCGTCGCCAAAATCGAACATCTGTTCTATCATGAGCCCATGCGTGCCGCCTACCGCGAGGAGCCGTGCCGCACGGCGCTCAACCGGGTCACCGGGATGGGCTTCCGCTGGAGCCTCAATCCGTACATGGGATGCGCGCATCGGTGTGCCTTCTGTTACGTGCGCGGTTTCGAGCGCCGAGCCGATCGCCCCTCGGATGAGCGATACGGCACGAGCGTGCGAGTCAAGGTCAACGTGGTCGAGGTCCTCCGCGCGGAGCTGAGCCGACGGACCTGGAAGCGGGAGACGGTCGCCATCGGAGCGGCGACGGACCCGTACCAGCCGGCCGAGGGCCGCTACCGGCTCACCCGCGGCTGCCTCCGCGTCCTCGGCGAGGCCCGCACGCCCATCAGCCTCATCACCCGCGGCCCGCTCGTCGTCAGGGACGTCGACGTGCTGGCCGACGCCGCGCGGCGCGCCGACGTCCAGGTCAGCGTCAGCATCGCGACCCTCGACCCGAAGCTCGGCCGCTGGCTGGAGCCCGGCGTCGCAGCACCCAGGCAGCGCCTTCGCGCCATCCGAACCCTGACCGATGCCGGCATCGCCGCCGGCGTCGCTCTGGCCCCCGTCCTCCCCGGCCTGACCGACGCGCCCCGCCATCTCGCCGGCGTGCTCGTCGCGGCACGCGAGGCCGGAGCCACCCACGCCTGGACGAACGTCCTCAATCTGCGAGCCGGCACTCGGGAGCACTTCCTCGAGGTCCTGCAGCGCGAGTGGCCCGAGGAACTGGAGCGCTACCGGCGGCTCTATCCCGCCGGCGGCGGCGGCTACCTGGCGCGAGGCGACGCGGCGCCGATCGAGGCTCGTCTGCGTGCTGTGCGGCGCGGATCCGGCATTGCCGATCGACGGCGAATCGTCCTGTCGCCGCCCCCGCCGCCGGAGCAGCAGCTGCTCCCGCTCTGACTCCAGATCAGGCCGCCGCGATGACGGCCGGGTGCACGATGCGCCCGGCGACGATCGTCAACGCGACCTGGAGGTCGGGCGTGACGATCGCGAGATCGGCGCGTCCGCCATGGCGGAAGTCGCCGCGCCCATCCGTGAGCCCCAGGAGCCGCGCCGGCGTCCGCGTCACGGCTTCGATCGCCGCGTCGGCGCCGATGAGACCCGCCATGGTCCGGACGCCGTGGTCAAGCCCGAGCGAGCCGCCGGCCAGGGTGCCGTCGGTGAGTCGCGCGCCGTCGTCGGTGCGCTCGAGCTCCCGGTGCCCCAGGCTCGACGCGACGCCGTCGCTCACGACCGAGAGGCGCCCGGCAGCGGCCCGGGCGGCGATGGCGAGCACGGCCGGATCGACGTGCACGCCGTCCGCGATCAGGCCGACCGTCACCCGCTCATCGGCCAGAAGGGCACCGGCGGCGCCCGGGTCGCGGTGACCGATCGGCGGCATCGCATTGAAGAGGTGGGTCGCGTAACGGGCGCCGGCATCGATGGCCGCACGCGTCGTGGCCGCGTCTGCGTCGGTGTGCCCCAGCGCGGCGACCGCACCCACATCGGCGATGAGCCGAACCGCCTCGAGCGCTCCGGGCAGCTCTGGAGCCAGGGTCACCAGTCGCGTGCCGAGCGCCGTCCACGACCGTAGCTCGTCCAGGTCCGGGGCGCGGAGGAGGTCGGCGTCGTGCGCGCCGTGGCGTGCCGGCGACAGGAACGGGCCCTCGACGTGGAGGCCGATCGGGATCGCGCCATCGGTGACCTCGGTGGCAGCCAGCGCGTCGAGCGCTGTCTCGACGGTCCCGCGTAGGCTGGTGACGATCGTCGGCAGGAAGCTCGTGACGCCGTGCGCGGCAAGGAGGCGAGCGCCCGCGGCGATGGACGTCGGGTCGCTCGTGAAGTCGTGCTCGCCGATGCCGTTGACCTGGAGCTCGATGAATCCCGGGAGGGCGGTCAGACCGCCGGCGTCGATCACCTCGTCGGCGGCCGCGTCACCCTCGCCGATGGCCGCGATGCGCCCGTCCTCGACCAGGATCGTCGATGCCGGTCCGGCCAGGTCGCGGATGAGGAGCGTCCTAGCCATCCGACCAGCCGATCACTCCGTCCGGCGCCTCCCAGTCGAAGCAGTGCAGGAAGAGGATCCCCGGCGACGTGCTGCTCATGGTGTTCTCATCGGCGATTTCGTTGAAAGTACCGCGCTGCGGGGTGCAGGTTTCGGTGGTGACACCGCGCACGCGGGCGTGGCGCGTGATGACGGACCAATGCGCTGGCGTCGAAATCTGCGCACTAGCGGCGGGTATTTCCCGACTGATGAGCTGAAGTCGAAATATGCGCGCCGAGGCGAGCGTTAACCATCCGATGGCGATCGATCCCGCTCGTTTCGAGCGTCGTGTGCGGTGTTGCGGCGCCGAACTGTCCGTATTGCGCACGAGAGCGAGCGCAATGCGAGACGCATGCGCTGAAATCGAAATGTGCGCGCCGAGTGTGCGTTTGACAGGAGCTGAACCGGCTCCGCGGCACGCAAATGTCCCGAAGGAACAGGCGCCCGACCGCGACGACCGAAGCCATCGTTGCCGCCCGTGCCGCTGGCCGAAGCCACCGACCCGGTACCGGAACCTACAACCGAAGTCATGTGATCCGGTATCGCTTGCCCCTTCGGGACGACCACAGTGTGCCCGGCGGCCGGACAGCTCCGCAAGATCCTTTATCCCCGAATCCTCGAGCAAGACGAGCGGCTGTCCACAGCTCATCCACGACGAGCCGGTGCCGGCGCGCCAGCTGACGGGTCCGCCGTCTGTCGCGAGTGCTCCGCAAAGATCGAATACGCCTTCGGGTTGTACGTGTGCCGATATCCGAGCTCGGCGCCGAGCCAGCGACCGATCGGGACGACCTCCACGTCGGAGAATCGCGCGCGAATCCGCTCCTCGATCCGTCCTCGGCTGAGGCGATTCCAGTAGTAGATCCCGCGCGGCCGGATCTCGTGGTCCGGGATCTCGTCCATGTTGAAGAACGTGAACGCCAGGCCACGGCGAGCGATCCGGATCGCCTCCCCGAGCGCCGCCTCCCGCGTGGTCGGTGCCAGGTGCTCGAAGATGTCCGAGGCGACGACGTAATCGACCGATGCATCCGGCGCGACGACCTGCCTGACGTCGCCGACCTCGAACCGGACACCGGGGAATCGGCGCCTCGCGTTCTCGACGTTCTTCGCCGTCAGGTCGATCCCGCGGTAGTCCAGGAACGCGGCGAGACCGCACTCGACGAAGGCGCGATAGTCGTTTGCCGATCCGCAGGCCAGCTCCAGGACCGAGATCGGGCCGGCCCGGCTTCCGCCGAGAAGGGAGCGCCAGCGATCGACGAACTCGGTCTGACGTCCCCGGATCGCCTCCTCGACGCGACGGACCTCGGCAGCCCTGGTGCGATCGAGATACGCGCCCATCGCGACGCCGAGCTCGACGGCGCGCAGCCGCAGCCTCTCGTTCATGTCGACCGCGAAACGAAGCTCCTCGGCCATGACGCCGTCGAACTCCGTCCCGAACAGCCTCCTGAGGAGAAAGTGACACTGGAGGATGCTCTGGATGTTGATCCGCGGGTTCTGATAGCCCGAGACGAGATACGAGTCGAGCATGTCGGCGGGAGCGAGGTTCCACCACCGCTGAAGGAGGAAGCGCTCGACGCGCGACGTGCGCGGGAGGGCGGCCGCGATCCAGGTGACCATTCGTCGAGCCTGGCGCCGAAGCTGCTTCTCAACCCACGTCATCGGGGCAGCGTAGCAATCGTGGAGCGCTGAGCACGGCTAACGATTGCTGTTGACAGAATGGTTATGACGAGCATAATGATCGGCCGGCATGACCACCCAGCATTTCAAGAGCACTGTCCCCGCGCCGCCGAGCGCTTCCGAGGATCGAGCGGACGAGATCATCGGCGCGCTCGCCCCTCTCCTGGCCCACCACCGTCACCGGTGGGCGGCTCGCTGCCAGGCCCACGGCGTCTCGATCGTGGGCTTCCAGGTCCTGGCGCTGCTCGAGATGCACGGCGGCCTGCCGATGTCCCGTCTCGCCGAGGAGCTCGACGTCGCCCTGCCGAACGCAACGGGCATCGTGGGGCGGCTCGTGGATCGCGGCATCGTTCAGCGCACGCATGACGACAGCGACCGGCGGCTGGTTCTCGTCACGCTGACGGATGCGGGGCAGCGCCTCATTGGCGAGATGGAGGCCGGACGGCGCGAGCGGATGTCCCGCCTCATCGCCCAGCTCGACGACCAGCAGCAGCGACGGCTGCTCCAATCGGTGAAGGACCTCCACGCCGCTGCCCTGCGGCTGGCGGCCGAACCAGGGGAATCCACCACCGCATGACAATGCAGCACACCCCGGTCGACGACGCCCCGGTGCACGTCGACCATCGAGCACGAATCGAGATCCTCATCGCGATCATGCTCACCCTGTTCCTGTCGGCCCTCGATCAGACCATCGTGGGCACGGCCCTCCCGAGGATCGTCACCGACCTGTCAGGCAACCAGCTCTACGTCTGGGTCGTCACGATCTACCTGCTCGCCGCGACGGTCAGCGGCCCGATCTACGGCAAGCTCTCCGACCAGTTCGGACGGCGACCGATGATCATGATCGGCGTCAGCCTCTTCCTGATCGGCTCGCTGCTGTGCGGCCTCTCCCAGGAGATGTGGCAGCTCATCGCCTTCCGCGGCATCCAGGGACTCGGCGCCGGAGCGATCTTCCCCATCTCGCTGGCGATCATCGGCGACCTCTTCAGTCCGCGCGAGCGCGGCAAGTACCAGGGCCTCTTCGGCGCGATGTTCGCCGTCGCCTCGATCATCGGTCCGGCGCTCGGCGGCTTCCTGACCGACACGATCAGCTGGCACTGGGTCTTCTTCGTCAACCTGCCGCTCGGCGCGCTCGCCCTCGTCGTCCTCTGGCGGCTTCTCCCGTCGGTGCGGCACCCCGAAGCGGTCCGCTCGATCGACTACCTGGGTGCCGCGGTGTTCGCCGCGGCCATCGTGCCGTTCCTGCTGGGCCTGACGAACAAGCAGTCCGGCGAGTGGACCGACCCGCTCGTCGGCGGCCTCATCCTGATCGGCCTGGTCCTGGGCGCGGCCTTCGTGTGGATCGAGTCACGGGCCGCCGAGCCGATCCTCCCGCTGGAGCTGTTCCGCAACCGGACCGTGACCGGCTCGATCATCGCGACCCTGCTCATCACGTTCGGCTTCTTCGGGGCGATCATCTTCCTGCCGCGCTGGTTCCAGTTCGTGCAGGGCTCGAGCGCGACGATCTCCGGCTACCAGATGCTGCCGCTCATGGCCGGCGTCCTCGGCAGCTCGGTTGCGTCCGGCTTCATCGTGGCGCGGACCGGTCGCTACAAGTGGATGACGGTCGGCGCAATGCTGCTCAGCTCGGTCGGCATCTTCCTCATGACCGGCATCACGGCCGAGACGCCGGTGCCCCTCGTCTGGCTGTGGATGTTCATCGCCGGCATCGGCATCGGTCCGTCGTTCGCGGTCTTCACGATCGTGGTGCAGAGCGCGGTCGCGCCGCGGATGCTCGGAGCGGCCACGAGCGCGCTGACCTTCTTCAGGCAGGTCGGCGGGTCGATCGGCCTGGCCATCGCCGGCACGATCTTCGGCAGCTCGTTCACGGCCGAGGTGCCGCGCCAGCTCGCGGACCAGGGCGTGCCGCAGCCGCTCATCGACGGCTTCGCGAACCATGGCGCCAACCTGCAGGGCGAGCTGACCGGCGTCGGCGTCGACCTCGGCCAGCAGATCCTCAACGCCCTGCCGGACGCGGAACGCCCCCTCGTCGAGCCGTTCATCGGCCAGATCGTGACGGCCATCCACGAAGCGTTCTCGCTCGCGGTCGCGAACGCGATGTGGCTGGCCGTCGCCGGCGCCATCGGTGCCGCGCTGGTGGTGACCGTCATGATCCCGGAGCTCACCCTGCGGCGGACGACGGGCTCCGATGCGACGCAGGCGGAGGGTCGCCCATCGGTCATCCCGGCGATGGAGTAGGCGCCACTCCCTTGAGGCGAAGGATCCGGTCCACCGAGGCTCGGATGGTCGCCTCGTCGATCCGCCCGTCGCTTACGAGACCCTCGATGATGTCGAGCGTCCGCTCGACGATGTCCGGCTCGTACACGATCTGGTTGGCGATGAGGAGGACGTCGATCCCCGCCTCGATGGCGAGGGCGACCGCCTCCTCGTAGCCGTACTGCTCGGTGATGGCGCCCATCTGGAGGTCGTCGCTGATGACGGCTCGATCGAAGCGAAGCTGCTGACGCAGGATCCCCGTCACGGTCGGCTTGGAGAGCGTCGCCGGGTGCTCCGCATCCAGGTTCGCGTTGAAGATGTGGGCCGTCAGGATCGCGTCGGGCGCGCCGGACGCGCTGAGCGCGGCGAACGGCTCGAGCTCCTGCTCGGTCCAGACGTCGGTGACGTCGACGACGCCCTGGTGGGTGTCGCCGGTGGCGCTGCCCTGACCCGGGAAGTGCTTCGCGGCGCAGCGGATGGCGATGCCGTGCATGCCGTCGATGAACGCGGTGGCGTGGGCGATGACGACGTCGGGGTCGGCCGAGAACGACCGATCGAGGGCGGCGATGATCGGGTTGTCCGGGTTGACCGCAAGGTCGACGACCGGCGCGAGGTTCAGCGTGACGCCGACATCGGCCAGGGTCCCGGCCATCCGTCGCGCCGTCTGCTCCGTCGTTCCGGCGTCGCCGGACCCCATCTCGGCCGCGGAGGGCGTGGCCGGAAAGCCGTGAGTCGGGTTGAGGCGGGCGACCTCTCCACCCTCCTGGTCGATGGCCACCAGCAGGGGCGTCCCGGATGGCGCGGCCGCCGCGAGCCCACTGACGAGCGCCCTGAGCTGCTCCGGTGACTCGACGTTGCGGAGTCCGCCCGTCGGCTGGTCGACCGAGAACAGGAGGACGCCGCCGAGCTCACCGGTGGCGATGAGGCTTCTCGTCGGCTCGGCCTCCTCGAGCGTGAGGCCCCGGAACCCGACGAGGAGCATCTGGCCGATCAGCTGGCGCAGCGGCATCGCGGATGGCGAGGCGGTCGGCTCGACGCTGGGCGCCGCCGTCGGCGGCGAGGTCGGTGACGGCGGGGCGGGTGAACCGGTTGGCGTCAGCGATCGAAGCGCCGATTCACACGCCGCGACGAGGGCGGCAGTGGCCAGGGCGAGGCCACCGGCGAGGAAGCGGCGGCGCGACAGCATCGGCCCCGCATGGTAGCCGTCCGGCTAGGCGAATGCGGGGACGAAGACGACCGCGAGGACGACGACGAGCAGGAGCAGGAGGGCGGCGACGCCAAGCTCCTGATCGGAGACGGCTTCGGGGGCGGGGCTCGGTTCGCGGCGAAGCATGTCCGACTCTCCGGGTGATAGGACGTTCAGCCTATGTGCCAGCCGTCAACACGCCATCAGGCGAGCGTCGCGCTCCGGACTACGTCATTCGTCGCGCTTCGATCCCCCGCCGTGCGGCTCGACCAGCGCCGCGAGCTCGGCGGAACCGAGGCCCGCGCCGAGGCCGAGCGCCACGAGCACGCGACTCTTCAGCGGCCCGAGCGTGCCGGAGAAGATCGCGCCGGCGTCCCACCAGGTCGTGCTGCCGCCCGGGAAACCGTAGCCGGGCGCCGGTCGGCCGGAGGGACAGCGCGTCGCCAGCACCACCGGGCGGCCGCGCTCGATGAGCGGTCGCGCGAGGTCGAGCATCTCCGGCGTCGTGTTCCCACCGCCGGTCGCCGCGACGACGAGGGCCGCCGGATCCTCGGCCGCAAGCACCGGCCGCTCGTCGAGCACGGCCGTGAGGATCGGCACCGGCAGGGCGGCCGCGTCGGGGATCAGGGGCAGGTGATGCGGCGCACGACGCCGTGCCAGCGTGACCCGCCCGCCGGCGACCGTTCCGAGCGGCCCGAGGTTCGGGCTCCGGAACGTGCCGTAGGCGTGGGTGTGGGTCTTGCGCACGTCATCGGCGCCGTGCAGCTCGCCGGCCATGGCGACGACCACACCCTGGTCGGCCAGCGCCGGATCGGCGGCCGCCGTCACCGCGGCGCGGAGGTTGTCCGGCCCGTCGTAGCCGTCCTGGGAGGCGGAGCGCATGGCGCCGACGACGATGACCGGCTTCGGGGGCAGCGGGAGCAGGTCCCAGGCGAAGGCGGTCTCCTCAATGATGTCGGTGCCCTGCACGACGACCGCGCCGTCGAACTCGGGACGGGTCAGCCGATCGGCGAGCGTTCGGCCGATCTCGAGGACCTGCGCGAACGAGAGGTGCGAGGCGGGCACGAGCCCCCAGTCGATCGGCTCGATGTCGGCGATCCGGGCGAGGCCCTCGACGCTCGCCAGGAGCTCCGCGCCGCGCAGGGTCGGGACGTTGCCTGACCCGGACGAGCGCATCGCGATCGTGCCGCCGGTGAAGATGACCGCGACGCGCCGCATCGGCCGATCCTACGCGGTCCGATGAGCCTTCCGGCGTTCCGCCGTCTCATTGCTATGCTGAAGACGTCCCCATGCGCATGATCGAGGCCACGGGCCTCCACAAATCCTTTGGCGAGACGCACGCGCTCGCCGGCCTGGACCTCGATGCCGAAGAGGGCACGATCCTGTCGGTCCTCGGGCCGAACGGCGCCGGCAAGACGACCGCGGTCCGCATCCTGACGACGCTCACCCATCCCGACAGCGGATCGGCCACGGTTGCGGGCGTCGACGTCCTCCGCCATCCGGTGCAGGCGCGCCGGCGATTCGGGGTCGCCGGCCAGTACGCCTCGCTCGACGAGATGCTCACCGGCCGCGAGAACCTGGGAATGATCGGGCGGCTGAACCGGCTCGACTCGAAGGTCGTCGCCCGGCGCGCGGTCGAGCTCCTGGAACGATTCGAGCTTACCGATGCGGCCGATCGCACCGTGAAGACCTACTCCGGCGGGATGCGCCGTCGCCTGGATCTCGCCGCGGCACTCATGTCACGGCCGCCGGTGATCTTCCTGGACGAGCCGACGACGGGCCTGGATCCGAAGGGACGGCTGTCGATGTGGGACCTCATCGAGCAGCTCGCGAAGGGCGGCACGACCGTGCTCATGACGACGCAGTACCTCGAGGAGGCCGACCGCCTGGCGGACGACATCCTGGTCATCGATCACGGCAAGGCGATCGCGCGTGGCACGGCCCTCGAGCTGAAGCAGCAGGTCGGCGGCGAGCGCCTCGAGGTCGTCATCGACAACCCCCGATACCTGCCCGAGGCGCAGCGCGCTCTCGAGGCGATCAGCGAGGAGCGTGCCCTCGTGGACGAGGGTGCGAAGCGCGTGAGCGTCCCCGTCGCCTCGCACGAGGGCGTGCTGACCATGGCGATCCGCGAGCTGGACCGCGCCGGCGTCCACGTCGACGACATCGGCTTTCGACGCCCGACCCTGGACGAGGTGTTCCTGGTCCTCACCGGCCGTCCGGCCGAGGAGAAGCCGGCGGACGAGGAGGACGCCGCATGACCGGCACGCTGTGGTGGTTCCGCGACTCCTGGGAGATGGTGCTCCGCAACCTCATCCACATCAAGCGCACGCCCGAGCTCCTGCTGGACGTCACGCTCAGCCCGATCATGTTCGTGCTGCTCTTCAACTTCGTCTTCGGCGGCGCCATCAACGTCGGCGTCGAGGGCGGCGAGGAAGGCGACTACATCAACTACATGATGGCCGGGATCTTCGTGCAGACCATCGCCTTCGCCGGGATCTACACGTCGGTGCTCCTGGCGAACGACCTCCAGAAGGGCATGATCGACCGCTTCCGATCGCTGCCGATGGCCCAGTCATCGGTCCTGACCGGCCGCACGCTGACCGACCTCATGCGCGCGATGCTGGCCATCGCGATCATGTGGGTCGTCGGGATGCTCGTGGGCTTCCGTCCGGAGGGAGGGCTGGCGGCGAATCTCGCGGCCATCGGTCTCATGCTGCTGTTCGGATTCGCCCTCTCGTGGGTCGGCGTCGCGGCGGGGTCCCTGGTCCGGACGCCCGAGGCGCTGCAGGGCATCATCTTCGCCATCGTCTTCCCGCTCACCTTCGTGAGCAGCGCGTTCGTGCCGACGTCGTCGATGCCGGACTGGCTGCAGTGGTTCGCCGAGTGGCAGCCGATGACGCTCGTCATGAACGAGGTCCGCGACCTCACGCTGGGGACCGACCTCTACCACACCGAGCTGCTGGCGGTGCTGTGGTCGGTCGGGATCCTGCTCGTGGGCTTCCCGCTGGGGCTGTGGCTCTACAACCGCCGCACCACCCAGTAGGCGGCTAGGGCTCGGGCTGCACCATCGCCTCGGGCGCGGGCTCCCACAGCTCGAAGCGGTTGCCCTCCGGATCGCTCCCCCAAGCAAAACGGCCGATGCCCTCCATCGTCTGGATCTCGTCGTCGACGGTGACGCCCGCGACGCGCAGCTGGGCGAGCATCGCGTCGAGGTCCCGGACACGGAAGTTGATCATCCAGCCCTGCTCGCGACGCCCGAAGTAGTCGGTGTCGGCCGGGAACGGCGACCAGACGGTCGGCCCGGCCTCCTGCCACCACGTGCCCGGCGTCTCTTCCGAGTATGCGGTCACGCCGAGGTGCTCCGTGTACCAGCGCGCGAGCGCGACCGGGTCGCTCGATCGCAGGAACACGCCGCCGATGCCGGTCGCTCGTTCCATGGGGCGATCCACTCAGCGCTTCCTGGCTGGCTTCGGCGGCAGGGTTCGAACGTAGGCGGCCGCGCGCTCGACCCAGTCGCGGGACGCGTCGGGGTCGGCGGCGACCTCCGCGGGCATGACCACGTACCCGCGCATCGGCCGTCCCGGCATCGGCTCGAACTGCGCCCACCCCGCGTCGAGGCGCGCCTGCCGCTCCTCGTCCGGGAGACGAACGATCCAGCGGTCCTCGTGCAGGCTCGTGGTCAGGTTGCCACCGATGAAGCTGGCCGGGTAGCCGAACATCTGCCGTGGCTCGAGCCCATCGACTCCGGCAATCGCGGCCTCGAAGCGCTCCACGAGCTCGGCGGGCGACTTGCGCCAGTGCGTTGACATAGCCGAATCGTACGGCGAGGCTGGCCGCATGAGCCAGCCTGTCGACCTCGTGCGTCCGCTCCTTCGCGTGCGCCAGGTTCGAGAGTTCACCGATGCGGCCGTCGACGACGCGAAGCTCGACGCCCTCGCCGATGCCGGCCGCTGGTCGGGATCTGCCCGCAACAGCCAGCCGTGGCGATTCATCGTCGTCACCGATCCAGGCACCCTGCGCGCGATGGCGGACGCGGGCATGCCGCAGACCCGCTCGCTGGCGACGGCGCCGACGGCAATCGCGATCGTCATGCCCCGCGACGAGGATCGGAGCGCCGTCTCGCAGACGTACGACGAGGGCCGGGCCGCGGAGCGCATCCTCGTGGCGGCGACGCTCCTTGGCCTGGGCGCCGGGATCGCCTGGGTCCGCTCCGATGTGAGGGAGGCGATGGGCGGCCTGCTGAACGTCCCGGAGGATCGGTACGTCCGGACGATCGTCGCCGTCGGTTACCCGACGGACGCCGCGAAGCGCCCCAAGACGGCGCCGGGCGAGGCACGCCTCCCGCGGAGTGAGATGGTGTTCCGGGAGCGCTGGCCGTCCTGAGGGTGGCTCAGGGAACGCGGACCCAGATCCCGGCCTCGAGGTCGGCGGCACGAGCCCCATCGGCGCAGGTGTCGACGACCTTCACGAAGCGCAGGTTCTCCTCGCCGGCGTCGCGGGCGTGGTACGTGCCCCGTGAACCGGGGCAGGCGGGGTCGTCGTCGATCGTCACCGTCCAGCCGCTCCACTCCCAGGTCCCCCGCCACCGGTCGCCGATCGTGACCTGCTCGCCGGCGATCGTGAGCGTCTCGGCCGGCTCGTCGCCGGTGGCGGCTCGCTCGTACGAGCCCTCCGACCAGTGCCGGCCCGTGCCTTCCGCCATCTGAAGGCCCCACCATCGCCCGGCGGCGCCGCCCACGAGCGCGACGAGCGCGATCGCCCCGGCCGCCGCCAGGACCCGTCTCGACGGTCGGGCCATGGCCACGGCGGCGACGACCATGCCCACGGCCAGGATCGCGCCGACGGCCGTGAGGAGGCCCACGCTGAGGTGCACGTCCGACGCGTGGCCAAGCTGGGAGACGGGCCACGCCACCGCGAGGATGAGACCCAGCGCGACGCAGGAGCCGATGAGCAGCATCCACGCCGGGACGCGCCGCTCACCGAGGGATCCGAGCGCCGCCAGGGCGACGACCAGCGCCACGATCACCCCGATCGTCAGCACCGGCATCCCGACTCCGCGCCACGCGCTCAGGAAGACGTGGACCAGGCGGTACCCCTCGCCGCGCACCACGCGCTCGTGGACGATCCAGAGGTTGACGAAGGAGAGGCCGAAGATCGCGATGCCGGCGACGGCGATCACGACGAGCCAGCGCCGGCGGGTCATCGGCTGACCATCACCTGGTAGAGGTGCTCGAACGTGGCGGCCGGGTCCTCGGTGGTGCCGGCGTGCAGCGGACCGGGCTGGACGACGGTGCTGCGCGGCGTCGTGAGCCAGTGGAAGCGCTCCGACTGCGTCATCCCGGCGAACGGGCCGGTTTCGACCAAGCCGCCGGCCACCTCCTCGATGAAGGCCAGCTGCTCGCGGATGCCATCGGCGTCGCAGCCGGGCCGCAGCGCCGCGAGGGCATCCTCGTCAAGGCGAGCCCGGGCGGCGAGGAAGCTCCGTGGCCGGCTGAAGAGGATGAGCCCGGCATTGACGAACTCAGCCCGCTGGATGTCGGGGACGACGCGGACCACGGCGTACTCGAATGGGCTACGCGACGGCGGCACGCTGCACCTCGCGCCGCGCCCGCTCGGCCTCCGCGACCCAGATCGAGCGCGCCTCGAGGCGCCCGCGGAGATAGCGCCGGTACGCGTCGCGCTCATCGGCCGGACCGTCGAAGCGCGGATCGATGAGCCATTCGTCGGGGATGGCGTCGATGGTCGCATCGGTCGCATTGCCCTCGAGGCGCGGCGCGAGCCGCGCATCGGCCTCGTCGACCGGTCCGGCGAAGGGGAGGAGGACGTGATCGGCGATGCGTTCGAACGGACGCCGGGCGTGGGCGTCGGGATCGGTCCAGGCGTGGTGCACGTAGAGCGCCGAGCCATGGTCGATGAGCCACGTTCGGCCGCCGGCCACGATGAGGTTCGCGTTGCGCGGCGTACGGTCCGGGTTGATCGTCAGGTCGTCGAACCAGACGACGTCGGCTGCCCAATCGGGCCCCTCGGGAGGCGTCCGGGTCAGGTCGGCCGCCAACGCTCCGGGGACGAAGGCGAGCCCAACGTTGAGGCCGACTGACCACCCGAGCAGGTCGCGGACCTCGTCATGCGACTCGCCGCGCGCGATCGACTCCGGCAGCACGGCAAGGACGATCTCCGGCACCGGCAGGCCCAGGAGCCGGCCGATCTCGCCGACGAGGAGCTCCGCGACGAGCGCCTTCTCGCCGTGGCCGGCGCCTCGGAACTTGACGACGTACTCGGCGCCGTCATCGGCCTCGACGAGGGCCGGCAGCGAGCTGCCCTCGCGCAGCGGCGTGACGTATCGCGTGACCTCGACCGTGCGGAGCATGCGGCCGAGTGTAGCCAAGGAACCCCCGATGGGCGTCAGGCGCGAGAGGTCGAGCTTCCGCCCGGCGCCGCGACCATGGCGACCGCTGCGACGACGGCGATCGCCAGGATGCCGAGCGCGGTCCAGGTCGCACTCATGCCGGCTGTCGCCGCGATGGCGAGGTAGAGGCCGGCGAGGATGACCGCGCCGGAGAGGATGGCGGTTGCACGCATCGGTGCCGTTCTCCTTCGGATGGCTTGCCGTGGAAGGATCGGCCGCGGCGGCCGCGTGGCCATCCATCGATTGCGGCAGGCGCGGCTACGACATTCGACCCGGATCGGCCGCCGGGGCCAGCGCCGGCTCCGCGCGGAGCTCGTCGCGCGAGGCGATGACCGCGAGCAGCAGGACGACGTGGAGGAAGACGACGAGCAGCGAGTCGAACTGACGGAGGTAGAAGCCGATGAGGTCGGCGAGCGCGACGAGGACCAGCATCCCGAAATAGGCGAGCGTCCAGCCCAACCGATGGCGTCCGTCGGTCGTGATGAGCACTGCCCCGGCCAGGATCAGCGCGCCGGCGACGGCCTCGACGAGAAGGTGGATGAGCTCGAAGCGCGCGAGGCGGGTGGTGAGCTGGCCGAGATCGAAGCTCACGTCCGACGCCATGGTCCACAGCGCGAGCAGCTGGCCGATTCCGATCAGGATGAGGGCGGCGACGATGACGACCCGCACGCCACGACCGCCGAGCCAGCGGTCGGCTCGCGCCTTCCACGCGCGGCGCAGCCCACCGAGCCTGTCGATCGGGTCCGGCGCGATCCGCACCTCGCCGGCCTCCACGAAGCGCAGGAGCGCGGCAGCCAGGCGGCGCTGCTCGGTGGTCGGTGCCCGGGACGCGGCCGAGGTCAGGCGTTCGCGGAGCTCCTCGTGCTCGGAGCGCTGGAGGTCGCCCTCGACCGACTCCTCGAAGAGCTCGAGCGCTGTGAGGAGCTGGGAGCGCGGATCCGGGTCGTCAGGCGCGCGGGCGCGGAGCCAGACCAGGGCCGAGATGAGGAAGGTGGCATAGATGATCGGCGCCGCGGCCGGATAGAAGTAGTCATTCGCGGACGTGATGAACTTCCCGACCTCGTCGATGAACAGCCCCATGCCGATGCCGGCCAGCGCGGCGGACATGACGTAGACGAAGCGTCCGGCCAGGAGGATGGGAAGCAGGGCCGCGGCGAAGAGTGCGACGCCGCCCCACAGCGCGTGGGCGACATGCAGGTCACCGCCCCCGATCTGCGGGAAGCCGGTCACGGAGAGGAACCAGCGGGTCAGGATGACGGTGCCGGCGAAGGATACGAGCGTGATGAGGAGATAGCGCTCGGCACCCTCGCGGCGCACGGGGCGCCGAATCCATGCGAAGCGTCGCGGCTCGCTCACCGCCTCACGCTAGCCGATGCCGTCAGTCGCCGGTGGCTTCGTCCTCATTCCCGCCGCCGCGCATGACGGCGCCGATGCCCGGACTGACGCCGAGGTCGTGGGCGATCTGGCCCCAACCCATGCCGTCGTCGCGCCTGGCGGCGATGGCGTCGACGCTCTCGCCGCTCTCGTCAGCCCAGACGACCAGCCGCACCGCGCCACCGACGCCGTAGCGGCTCGCGAGGTCGGTCAGCTGCGCCTCATTCCCCTCGTAGCCGTGAGCCCGAAGCCGTTCAGCGGCGTGGGCGACATCCGCGGCGTCAGGCGGGCCCTCGTCGGCCTCCCCCTGTGCGCTCGCCGCCGGCGCGGCAGGCTGCCCGACAGGGGGCGCACGACGGGTCGCCAGGACGGTGCCGCTCACCGCGACGACGAGCACTGCGGCGACAAGGAAGGCGATCCGGTTCTGGCGGCTCATCGACCTCGATCCCATGCTGGGGGCTCAGCGTAGCTATTGAACCTTGCAGCGAGCCTTGCGTCCAGAAGGTACGACCAGCATACGGCGCGACCACGCACCGCCTAGTCGAGGTGCGTCAGGTGGATCCGCGGGGCGTCGGCGCCAGGCGCGACGAACGACAAGAGCGCTCTCGCCTCGGCCTCGACCTCGTCGCGCAGCGGCCGGCGCAACGGCTCGTGCAGGCCGACGTGCAGCGCCGTCGGCTTGGTCGTGGAGTCGAGCCGCCACGTGCCGCGCAGGAACCCGTCCACGAGGATCGAGCCCCGCATCCAGGTGCGGAGCCGGAACGTCGGATCGGCCACGCGGCTGCGATCGTCATGGGAGAGGAAGAGGTTGTCGTATTCGGGCAGGAACCGGACCGGCGCGGGCGTCTCAGGATCGGGAAACGGCGCGTCCGGAACGTCGAAGAGCTCGCGGCCGGCCTCGTCGCGGAACGTCACGAGCGTCGGGCGCAGGCGCTCGATGACCTCGCGGATGCCGGTCAGCCAGGACCAGATCTGAACGTCCCTGGCCGAGGCCGGACCGAACGCGGTGAGGTAGCGCCGGACGAGATCGTCGATCGATGGGTTGGGCTCCAGCGGGGCGCCGAGCCACTGCTCCGCCGTCGCCAGCACCGGCCCGCCGCCGCGACCCCACAAGCCGCGGGGCGGGATCTGGACGAGCGGCACGTGGCTGCGCACGGCGTAGCCAAGCGCGGCGACGTCGTGTCCGGGCCAGCGCTGAGCGAGGGTCTTGCCGACCTCGTTCGCCGTCTGCGGCCGCGCCTCGATCAGCTCGCGACCAGCCGCGACGACCTCGTCGAGGTCGAGCCCTTCGAGGTTGCGGGCAAACGAGGTGTACCCGAACTGACGGACGGCGACGGGCTGGAGCAGGGGCCGGATGCCGAGGCAGTCGCGCGCGGAGACGAGGTGGATGGTCGTGCGGTACAGCATCACGACCCGCACCGCGTGCCGCTGGTCGATGAGGTCGCTGAGCTCCTGCGGCCGGAAGCCCTCGACGCGCGCCCAGAGCCCGACATATGGGTCGATTGGCTCCTGGGCCTGCATCCCGACCAGCCGCTCCATCGCCTCGATGGCGGAGAGCGGCTCGCGGCGCAGAAGCATCTGCCGCGCCAAGATCGACCGATTGAGCTCGCGTCGAGTGAGAGTGCGGGGCGTCACGCGTCCGGCTGCCAAACGGCCAGGTCGTGGCCGAAGGCAACGCGGTACGGCTCGAGCTCCAGGAAGCGGGGCATCCAGTCGGGGAATGCGGAAGGATGCTCGAAGCCCTCGAGCGACAGCCGGTAGGCGGTCAGCGCGCGCACGAAGTCGGATGCGCCACGGAAGATCTGGCCGGCGAGCATGAGGCGGCCGGCATCGGTGTCGATGGCGACCGACTGGTGCCCGGGCGAATGCCCGGGTGTCGGCAGCACGCGGATGCCGGGCAGCGGCTCGTGCTCGCCCTCTCGGGCCTCGTAGCGGCCCTCGTCGATGTCGACGTCCTCGGCGATCGTGTAGTCCGCCCCACGTGCCGCCTCCAGCTCGGCGGGCTGGACGAGGATGGGCGTCCCGCGGAACGCGACGTTGCCGCCGGCATGGTCGACGTGCAGGTGGCAGTTGATGACGAGGTCGACGTCGGCCGGACGCATGCCGACCGACGCCAGCGCATCGATGATGGGCGTGCGGAGGAAGCGCATCTCGCGCATGTCCTCCTCCGGCAGGTGCGCGCCGATCCCGGTGTCGACGAGCAGCGTCGCCTCGGGGTGGCGCACGACCCACGCGTTGACGACGACCCGTTCTCCCGCCGCGCCGGTGATCGACTCCGGCAGCTCGAAGCCTCCGACCTGGAGGCGGGTGACCGTGGAGTGCATCGGTCGATTATCGCGGCGCCGCGGCCCGAACCGGCGGACAGGAGTCCAGCCTCGCGATCGCGGCGAGGATGCGGTCCACGGCGGCGCGGGGACGGAGCGTGTCGGTGTCGATGATGAGGTCGGCAATGGAGGCGTACAGGACCGCCCGCTCCTCGTTCGTCGCGGCGATCCAGGCGGCGCCACCGCGCTGGAGGAAGGGCCGATGCCCGGCCCGGGTGGCACGCGCGCTGAGCGCCGCGGAGCCCGCGCGCAGCCAGACGACGAAGCCACCGGCGCGGAGCGCACGGCGGAGCGACTCCTCGACGATCGCGCCGGCCGCGATGCCGACGATCAGTGGCGGGTCTTCGTCCAGGGCCCGGGTGGTCGCGGCGCGCTCCGCGTCGCGCATCGGTCCCTCGCCACGTGCCTCGACCAGCGCGCGCGAGCTCATGCCGGTCGCTCGTACCACGAGGTCGTCGTTGTCGACGTAGGGCCAGCCGGTGGCCGCCGCCAGGCGGCGGCCAATCGTCGACTTCCCGCTGCCCATCATCCCGATGAGCAGGATCCGGCACGCTGCCTGGTCGCTCACCCGTGCATTGTCCGCGAGCCCGACGTGCGGGGCCGAGGACTTGCGCCCGTGAGGTCCGGCTCCAGCGGCGACCAGTCTTCGGTGACGAGCGTGAGCCTCAGGTGGGCGGCGGGGCGCCCTCCAGCTCGAACCCCGGAGGCAGCTGCGCCCTCATGCCGGCGACGACGGCCGCGAGGTCGCCATCGGCGGGTCCACTGAGACGGAGCTCGACCATGCGGATCTCCGGCGCCGCCGGCTCCGGAGGTGCCGCAGCGCTCCGCAGTGCCTGATCGCGACGCAGCTGGGTGCCGTGATACGCGGCGATCGCGCTGCCGACGAGCAGGACGCCGATGGGCAAGCTGAGCTCCGCGATCGCGTCGCCGCCCTGCTCCACGCCGAAGAGGCTGCCGAACAGGCGATACAGGACGATCGCCGCGGCGATCACGCCGGCGATGACCGAGACGGCGAGCACGACGAGCAGCGTCGCGCGTCGCGTGGTGGACGCGGCCTCTCCAACCGGGTCCGTCGCGACGCGGGCCGAGATGCGGCCCCAGGCCCAGATCCAGAGGACGATTCCCAGGACGGCGAACGGCGCGTAGCGGGCGACCTGGTCGCGTACGAATTCGCTGCCGCTCAGGACGCGCCCGCCGAAGACGACATCGACGAGCACGCCGATGAGCCAGGCCGCGCCGGTGGCGGCGAACGCGAGACCGACGAGCGCCATCGGGTACAGCTCGAGGCGCGCCTCCGTGTCGATCCGCTCCTCGTCGCCGCTGGCGAGCGCCTCGGCGCGCATCGAGCCGAGGTGCAGCCACCAGGCGATCGCAAACGGGACGGCGGCAAGGATCGGGAGGAGGATCGCCGCGACTGGACCCTCGCTCGTCAGCGAAGCCCCGGCGGCGGACGAAATGGCCGAGCCGGCGCCCTCACCCAGGTGATACAGCGTCCCCGTCGCCGTGGCGAGGATCACGGCCACGAAGAAGGCCATGCGCAGTCGTGCGGGCCGCTCGCTCTCGCCGCGCCAGCCCGGATCCCGGATGAGCCGGCCGGCATACCAGGCGTGACCCAGCCACACGGCGCCGCCCACGACGATGGCGCTCACGGCGCTCGTCAACGGGTACTCCCACCAGCGCTCCGCCGAGGGATCGACGAACTCCGGGGTCGCCCCGAGCGCCACCCGTCCGAGCACGCCGATGAGCTCGCCGATGCCGGTCAGGAGTGCCACGAGGCCGAAGAACGTCGCGACGTAGACGTACGTGCGCGGCAGCCATGCACCGCCACCGGTCATCGGCCCGCGCGCCCAGTCGCGCGTGCGGATGGCGAGGTGATAGATCCAGGCCGCGCCGGCCACGATGGCGATGGCCAGCCCATCCGCGATGCCCGGGAATCCGAAATCGGAGCCGCCGATGAGCTCGTCCGCGACGCCCTGGACGACGGAGCTGACGCCGGAGGCCGCGACGGCCAGCAGGATCCCCAGCGCCAGGGCGAAGTACAGGCCGCGGACGTCGGAGGTGCGCTCGATGGCCGCTCCGGGCCGCTCCGGACGCACGCTTCGCTCGGCCGCGACCCAATGGATGAGCCACACCGGCAGGCCCACGGCCACGAGCGCCGCGGCGAGCGTGAGCTGCTGGCCGATGACGTCGCCCTCCCCGCCGATGACGGTTCCGCGCAGGCCCAGCCGATCGAGGAGGACGCTCAGCATCATCGCGAGCCCGGCAACCAGCAGGCCCAGGCCGATGCCGGAGATGAGGTAGACGTACAGGCGGCGTGCGGTCTGCATCGGTCAGGGTCCTCCGATCACTGGACTTCCTCGAGGTACGGCGCCGATTCGAGCCAGACGAGCGGCTCGTCGATGTGCCAGGCGCCTTCCTCGCGGACGAGGTGGATCTCGTGGTCGTAGCGGTTGGTGGAGCCGTTGAGGCCGTCGCCGTAGAACTCCTCGACGGTGACCGTCACCAGCGCCGTATCGCCGTCGACGTTCGATGCGGTGACGAGGTAGCGCGTGTCCGGGCCATCGGATGATCCGGCGTCGCGGAGGCCGACCTCGCGCTCGAAGGCGTCGGCGTTCACTCGAGAGCGGACGTCGTCCGAGAAGGCCGCGTACGCCACGTCGACGTCCTCGTCCTCGAGAGCGGCGAGGTAGGCCTGGAGGGCCGCCTCGGGAGAGTCCGGCGCGAACGAGGTGCGACCGCCGTCATCGGTCAGGAGCACGACGGCGAGCGTGACGACGACCAGGGCAATCACCCCTGCGCCGATGGCGAGCAACGTTCGGTTCGCGGTCATGGCGAGACCCTAGGACCGGCAGACTGCGGCCCGACTGCGGTCGTCCCGCTCATGCTTGGCGGCGTGCGACCTCGTCGACCCACGCCTCGAGGCGTGGGAGGTGCTCGGCGTAGTGCTCCGGCCCGGCCTTGTGGACCCAGTACGTCGCCTCCGGCGTGATCTCGGGCAGCTGCGCCCACGCGCGCAGCAGCTCGGCGTGCGCGGCCGCCGCCTGGAGGTGGATCGTGTCGAGCGGCACGTCGCGCAGGTCCTCGAGGAACTTGGCGTTCTCGGCGTCGATGTCGATCTCGCCCTCGCGGTACGTGCCGGCCGCGATCTGGCGCAGCATGGTCGCGCCGCGCGCCATCCATGCGCCGAGGTGCCCGACGGCGTCCTTCGCGGTCCAGCCCTCCTCGAAATAGCCTGGCAGCTCCGCGATCTCGGGCGTGATCCGGTCGATCACGGCGTGCAGGCGCTGCCAGGCCTCCTGCTCCCCGGGGATCTCGCGCTCGTCGATGGGCGCCTGCTGGCTCACCCGCCGATGGTAGTCCCGGCGGCAAGTGCGCTTGCGGGCCTTGGCTAGCCTGTCGAGGTGACGAGTCCACGCATCCCGGCCGGCGGCGCGAACGAGGACTTCTGGCGTGACTACCTGACCCGGGGGGACTCGAGCGAGCGGAGGTGGCGCGGGCTGATGCGTCGCCTGCCCTCCGGCCCGCGCTGCAAGCTGTGCGCGGCGCCCTTCCACGGCCCGGTTGGCAGCGTGATGCGCATCGTCGGAAAGTTCCCCTCGGCGATGGATCCAAAGGTCTGCAACACCTGCTTCAGCTTCATGGAGAAGAACCGCGGCGGCGCTGAGATCGTCTGCAGCTTCGTGTTCGCCGACATCCGGAACTCGACGACGATCGCCGAGCGGCTCTCGCCGCGCGACTTCCGGGCGCTCGTGGATCGCTTCTACACGGCCGCGTCGGATGCCATCTACGCCAACGACGGTGGCATCGACAAATTCGTCGGCGACGAGATCGTCGCCTACTTCTTCCCCCTCATGTCGGGCCCGGACCACGCCCGTCACGCGGTGGACGCAGCGCTCGGGATCCTTCGCGCCACAGGCCATGGCACGCCGGAGGGGCCGTGGGTTCCCGTCGGCGTCGGGGTGAATTCGGGGTCGGCGTGGGTCGGCGCCGTGGGGGATGGAGCCCACGTGGAGCTCACCGCGCTCGGCGACAACGTCAACATCACCGCCCGCCTGGCCTCAACGGCGCAGGGCGGCGAGGTCCTCGTCACGGCCGACGCGATGCGCGCGGCCGGGCTCGAAATGTCCGGGCTCGAGCACCGCAGCCTCGAGCTCAAGGGCCGCGAGCAGACGACCGACGTCGTCAGCGTGAGGGTCGGCCCAGCCTGACCGATCCGGCGCCGGCTCGACCGCCGCCGCGAGGATGACCGGGGTCCGCATCGGAGGAGCTCACGAGAACACGCCCTCCGCCCATCGGCGCGCGGGGTCGAGGCGCTCTGGGTGGTCGGCGTATCGGTGCGCGAGGTCCTCGAGCATGACCCGTCCCGCCCAGCGCCGAGCGGCGGCCGGGATGGCGGCCGCCTCCGGGCCGTAGCCGTCGGCCCAGGCCAGCCGTACCTGGTCGACCAACCGCCGCGAGGCCGGCTCGAGCGCTCCGATGAACGGCTCGACGGTCAGCATGCTCTCGGTCCGTGCCAGGTCCAGGCTGGGATGCCCGCGTCGCGCGTTGTCCCAGTCGACGATTCCGCTGATCTCGCCGCTGGCCTCATCGGCCAGCAGGTTGCCCGGGTGCCAGTCGAAGTGGAGCAGTGAGCCTCCGATGGGAACCTCGTCGCGCAGCTCGCCGACGTGGAACGGGCGGCCGGCTTCGTCGTCGACCGAGATGACGGCCTCTGGAGCGACGACCGCGTGGAGCCGACGATGCAGTGCCCCCATGCGCGACGCCCACGCGATGGCCTCGTCGGCCGACCGCCACAGGAGGTCGAGGACGGGGACGCCCTCGAGGTAGGTCAGCAGCAGGCCGATACGGCCCGGTTCGTCCGAACGCCGGACGAGCGCCGGAGCCGGGAGGCCCGCCCCGCGCGCCGCGTCGATGGCCGCGAGACGCGCGTCGGTGCGGATGGGCGAGCCGTCGACGCGCAGGACATACCGCTCGCTAGCGGTGCGCACGAACCATGCGGCGCCACTCGCCCCGCCGGCGGCCGGCTCGACCTCGGCGGACCCGTCGACCCCGAGCCGGTCGAGCACCCCGCGGAGTGCCCGCTCATCCTCACGCATCGGCGAACGATGCCATGCCAGTGATGCGCGCGGGCGGCCGGCCCGTACCCAAGCCATCCGGACCGGCTGGCGATCGTCCGGATCCAGGGGGGAAACGCGCGGCCCGGCATCTCGCCCCCGAGCGGGCCGCGCGGTTGACACCGCGGGGGATGCACTTGAGGAGGCCCACGATGGCCGTCCATGTCCCACTCCGCCCGGCGGCTCGCGCCGCGGCGGCGCTCATCACAGCGACGCTCATCCTCACCCTAGGGATCGCGCCGCTCATCACCGCCGGCGCCGACCATCTCGACGCGCCGAGCCTGGGCAGCGCGTCGGTCAGCCCGACCGACGTCCTGAGCGTCAGCAAGGTGCGCGGTCAGCTCGACATCAACGACGTCTACGTCTTCGATGCCGCCGGCGGCCGGACCGTGCTGGCCATGACCGTCAACCCGGCGGTCAACCTCATCGGTCCGCGGACCTTCGAGGCCGGCGCCGAATACCGGCTCAACGTCGATCGCACCGGCGATGCGGTCAGCGACCTGCGCTTCGCGGTGACCTTCGGCGACCCTGACGCGCAGGGGGTGCAGCGGTACACCGTGAAGCTCGGCGGCCAGGCGGTCGCATCCGGGTTCACGGACGACGCGAAGGGCAAGTCTCAGAGCCGCCCGGGCGTTCGCGCCTTCGCCGGCGTCCGCTCGGACCCGTTCTTCTTCGACCTGATCGGCTTCCTGGGATCCGTCCGCGGCCAGGGAACCGACCGGCTCGGCGTCACGCCGACCGACTTCTTCGCCGGCCTGAACACGCTGGCCATCGTCATCGAGGTGCCGAACGCGGCGCTGGGTGGCAACGGCACGAACATCGGCGTGTGGGGCACGACTGTCTCCGGCGGCGTCGTCGTCGACCAGATGGGCCGTCCCGCCATCAACACCGTCTTCAACTCGACGGGAGCGGACAAGAACGCGTTCAACGCGACGCCGCCCTCGCAGCAGCGGACGGCCATGGGCGGGAAGTTCCGGACGAACACGATCAACACGCTGATCGCGCTCTCCGCGCTGGGCACGCAGTACACGCCGGATCAGGCGGCCGGACTGGCCGACATCCTCCTCCCGGACGTCCTGACCTACACGGTCGGGACCGATGCGAGCTTCCTCAACGGCCGCGACCTCGATGACGATGTCATTGACATCGAGCTCGGGATCGTGACCGGTGGCGGCGTGACGAGTGACGGCGTCGGGACCCATGGGGACCTGATGGGCAGCTTCCCGTACCTCGGTGCACCGCACTGACCGACCGATCCGATCGGGGTGGACCGCCTGCGGCCCGCCCCGATCGCACCACCACCACCGGAGGTCATGACCGATGCAGTCCACGATCGCCGACCCGCGGCACCGCGCGCCGCGAGTTCGCCCGCTCCTCATCGTCGGCGTTGCCGTGCTCGTCGCTGCCGGCACCTACGTCGCCGGCGCCATCACCGGCGGGCCTGCGTCCGCGCCGCCGTCGCGGCCGACCACGGTCAGCCTCCCCGCGGACGCGCCCGGCATCGCGGACGGTCCCCTGGCGGGGATCGATGAGGCGATCGCGGTGTGGACGGGCAACCTGCGCCGCGACGACGCGGACTTCATCGCCGCCACGAACCTGGCGGAGCTTTACCTGGCCCGCGTTCGGATCACCGCGGACTCGGCCGACATCGCCCGAGCGCTCGAGGCCGCCACGACCGCGCTCGATGCGAACCCCGACCTTCTCACCGCCGTGCTGCTGCGCGGACAGGCGCATTTCGCCAACCATGACTTCGCCGATGCCGCCGCCGATGCGCTCACCGTCCTCGATGCTCAGCCTGGCGCGCCGGAGGCGCTTGCCGCTCTGGGCGACGCGCAGCTCGAGCTCGGCGACTACGAGGCGGCGCGGGCGACCTACGCGTCCCTGGCGGACGGTGCGACCGGCCCGGCGGTCGACGCCCGCATGGCGCGCCTCGCCTCTCTGACCGGCGACCTCTCAGATGCCCGCTCCCGGGCGAACGCGGCCGCTGCGGCCGCCGAATCTGATCCGCAGACGCGACCCGAGACGGTCGCCTGGTACGAGACCCTCGTCGGTTCGCTCGCCTTCCAGGACGGCGACCTGGCCGATTCCGAGGCCGCGTACCGCGCGGCGCTCGACGCGTGGGGCGGCTCGCCCGCGGCACTGGCCGGCCTCGCCCGCGTGACCGCGGCGAACGGCGACTTCGAAGCGGCGATCGAGCACTACGAGGACGCCGTCGCCATCCTGCCGCGACCGGAGACCCTCGCCGCGCTGGGCGACCTCTACGCGCTGACCGGCCGCGACGACGATGCGACGTCGACCTACGCGAAGGTCGCCGCGGTGGCGTCCTTGAGCCCGAGCGACCGCCAGGTCGCGATCTACGAGGCGAACCACGACGGTGACGTCGAGCGGGCCGTCGCCCTCGCCCGCAAGGACCTCCGCACGCGCCACGACGTCTACGCCCACGACACGCTGGCATGGGCCCTCTTCTCGGCCGGGCGAGCCGAGGACGCGGCCGCGGAGATAGCGCTGGCCCGCGCCGAGGGAACGCAGGACCCGCTGCTGGACTACCACGCCGGCATGATCGCGGCGGCGGCCGGCGACACGGACGAGGCACGGACGATCCTCTCGACGCTCCTGGAACGCCATCCGAGGTTCGACCCGCTCCAGGCGAAGCGGGCGGCCGAGACGCTGGCGACGATCGGAGGCCGACCGTGAAGCGTCGCATCGCCGCCGTATTGGCAGCCGCGGCCTGGGTCACGCTGACGCCCGCCCTCGCCTCGGCGCACCCCCTCGGCAACTTCACGATCAACCACTACGCCGGGCTCGTCGTCGGACCGTCGTCGATCGCTCTCGACGTAGTCATCGACCTGGCCGAGATTCCGACCCTGGACGCGATCGCCGAGATCGATGCCGACGGCGACGGGCGCGCGAGCGGAGGCGAGCTCGCCGTCGCCCGCGCCGGCCGCTGCCGCGACCTCCTTCCGCAGCTCAGGCTGGCCGTCGACGGACGCGGGCAGCCGATGACGCTCGCGGCGGCTGGGCTCCAGCTGCAGCCGGGAGTAGCCGACCTGCAGACGCTGCGCCTCGTCTGCGAGCTCACCGCCGACACCGGCGTGATCGCCGATGGGTCGACGGTCGCCTTCACCGACGGCTCCTATCCGGATCGGCTGGGATGGCGAGAGATCGTCGTGCGCGGCGACGGCATGCGCATCGAGACTGAGGACACCGCGACCGACGTCACGGGCCGACTGACCTCGTACCCGACCGACCTCCTGGCGCAGCCGCTCGACGAGCGCTCCCTCAGCGTCGTCGTGCGCGCCGGCGGGCCGGCGCTCGTCCAGCCGGCGATCGAAGACGCGGCGCCGCTCGACGGAAGCGGTCAGGCGCCGGCCGCGCGTGGCGCGGTCCCGGACGGAGCGGCGCTGCCATTCGGCATCGGCTTCGACCATCTCTCGCCCGCGGTCGTGCTGCTTGGCCTGGTCCTGGCGGCGATCGCGGGTGCCGGGCACGCGCTCACGCCCGGCCATGGGAAGACCGTGATGGCGGCGTACCTCGTCGGGACGCGCGGACGCCCGCGCGACGCGCTGCTTCTCGGCGGCGCCGTCACGATCTCGCATACCGCGGGCGTCCTCGTCCTCGCCCTCGTCGTGCTCCTCGCCGGAGAGCTGCTCCCGCCCGAACGGCTGTACCCCGTGCTCTCGGTCATCTCGGGGATGACCGTCGTCGTCATCGGCCTCACGCTGCTCGTGCGCTGCGTCCGCGGCGCGCTGGGCGCACCCGTCGCGCACGACGATCACGAGCGGCTTCATCGCCATGGCGTCGCGCACGAGCACGCGCACGACCACGCTGCCCCGGCGGCGGCCGGTTGGCGCGGCCTCGCGGCGATCGGCATCGCCGGCGGCATGATCCCGTCGACCGCCGCGCTCGTCCTCCTCCTCGGCGCGGTCGCGGCCGGCGCCCCGCTCTACGGGCTCGCCCTCGCGATCGCGTTCGGGTTCGGGATGGCCGTCGTCCTCGGCGGCATCGGTCTCATCCTGGTCAGAAGCCGGGACGGGATCGCGCGGCTCGGCAGCCGGGCGCCGGCGATAGCCTCGCTGCGCTGGGCCGTGCCGTGGGCCGCCGGGCTGATCGTGACGGCCGGCGGGATCGTCCTGACGACTCGTGCCCTCTGACCGATCAGGCGCGCTGCCGCGCCAGCGTCAGTCCGACCACCCGCGACAGGACCAGCACGATGTACATCATCCCCGCCACCATCTCGATCATCACCACCGACCGCGCCTGGGCAATGACGGGAACGATGTCGCTGAGGCCGGTGCTGGTGAGCGTCGTGAATGAGAGGTAGAGGAGCTCGGTCCAGGAACGCTGCGCGTTCGGGTCGACGGCGGCGATGAACGAGCCCGGCCAGACCGCCTGCACCGCCTGGTAGAGGTACGCGAACGCCCACGCGACGACCGTGAACGTCGCCCCCGTGGCGAAGAGCTCGTCGGTCGACACGAACCGGTCGCGGAACATGTAGCGGATGAGCCCGTACGACGTGTAGAAGTAGAACGCCGCGTGGAGCACTCCCGATGTGAACGCCACCTCGCGACTCGTCGGCGCGACCGCCTCCGCGATCGTCAGCACCGCCACCGGGATCCCGAGCAGGATGGCGACCCAGGTGAGCGCCGGCGTCGTCCGCACCGTCCACACGGCGAGGAGCAGGACGAGGAGCCCGAACAGTCCGAGCAGCGCCCGGCCGCCCGGCGCGTCGACGAACGGGTAGAGGACGACGCCCAGGAGCTGAACGGCGAGGAGGAGCGCGGACGGATTGCGCCGCACGAACGTCCAGCCGCCGGCAACGTCCATGGGTCAGGTCTTCGCGCCGCCGGTGACGGCGATCGTCTCTCCCGTGACGTAGCGGTTGGCGTCGGAGGCGAGGAACACGACGAGCGGTGCGACGTCCTCGGGCGTCGCGATGCGGCGGACCGGGATCGACTTCGCCATCTTCTCGGCCCGATCGTCGGGGATCGACGGCGTGCCGCCCTTCACGGTCAGGATCTGGGTCGGCGCCACGGCGTTGACGAGGATGCCGTCCGGCCCGAGCTCCTTCGCGAGCGACGCCGTGAGCCCCATGACACCAGCCTTGGCTGCCGCGTAATGCGGCGCCTTCGCCGCCCCGGCGACGGCCGAGCGGGCGGCGAAGCTGACGATCCGACCCCATCCGGCCGCCTGCATCCCCGGGACGACCGCCCGCGCCACCCGGAACGTGGCGCCCAGCATGTCATCGGCCATCTCCATCCAGCTCTCGTCGCTGATCTCGGCCAGTCCCTCGGTGCGGAAGGCCGACGTCGCGTTGACGAGGACCGTCACGCTGCCGAGGTCGTCGGCGACCGATGACACCATCGTCTCGATGGCCTCGGTCGAGCGCAGATCGGCACCGACGACCGTGGCGCGACCGTTCGCCGCGCGGATCTCCTCCGCCGCGTCATGTGCGCGCCCCGGAACCGATGCATCGCGGACGTGGAGCGCGACGGCGGCACCCTCCGCGGCGAACGCCGCGCCCAGGGCCGGGCCGACGCCCCCTCCGGCTCCGGTGATGAGGACGACCCGGTCGGCGAGCCCGAGATCCATGGTGGTCAGGATAGGCCGCGCGTCAGGGCCCGATGCGCTCCGTCCGCAGCTCGTGCGTGCCGTCGGGGAATGACGCCTCGTACCAGATCCGGTAGCCGCCGTCGGGCAGCGGCAGCACGTCGAGGTAGCGCACCGGGCTCACGGCATCCTCTGACACCTGCTCCAGCTCGCCCGGAACCCGGCCGGTGAGACGGGCGAGCCCCGTCCGCTCCCACCAGTTCTCCTCCTTGGTCGCCCGCCCGTCGTACGCGGCGCGCCCGTCCGGCAGGACGGTGGTGAGCCTCGCGCCGCGCCGGTCCCACGTGCCTTCCCGCGGCCGCAGGACGGTGCCGTGCCAAGTCCACGCCACGCCGTCCGGCGAGGTCGCGTAGGCGGTCGTCATGCGATCCTCCTCGTCCGGCACGTCGAGCGGGTGGCAGCAGATCCAGGCTTCCCACCCACCGTCCGCGCTCCGCCTCACGATCGGATCCTTGACTCCGGTCGACGCGTCACCCGGAAAGACGGTGCGCGCCTCGGCATCGGCGAAGCCCGCCGGGTCGTCGGCCTCCAGCAGATCGATCCACCAGTGCTTGCTCGGCGGCTTGCTGGCGGAGCAGACGTAGAGCCGCCAGCGTCCGTCATCGGTTCTGACCACGGCGGGCCGCTCCATCGAAGCGGCGTCGAACCGCGATTGGTCGAGTGTCGCGACGGTCGTGAGGTGCTCGCCGTCGGGCGAGCGGGCGACCACCGTCGAGCCGCGGCCGGCATGGCCGGTTCGGACCCGGTAGGCGATGACGAAGCTGCCGTCGACGTCGAGGGCCGCGCTCGACGCGCCGGCCCACCAGCCCTCGCCGGTGCCCGGGGCCGGGACGGCGACGACGGCCGTGCCGCCGCCGGGGAGGGGGAACTCGTCCATTGCCGAACCATACCGCGCGACCTAGCCGGGGAAGCGGCAGACGACCCGCGTCCCTTCCCCCTGGGCGCTGTGCAGCTCGACCGATCCGCCGTGGGCGGTCACCAGGTCACGGACGATCGCCAGGCCGAGCCCCGCACCGCTTGAGCCAGCCGAGCGCCAGAACCGATCGAAGGCGTGCGCGGCGGCATCGGCGTCCATCCCTTCACCGGTGTCCGCCACGGTCAGCGTCGCATCCGCCCCGCTGCGTGCCACCCGGACCGTGACGCGCCCGCCGGTCGGTGTGTGGCGCAGGGCGTTCGAGACCAGGTTCCCCACGACCTGCCGAATGCGGAGGGGGTCGACCTCCAGCTCACCCACCTCGGACGGCTCCTCCACCGTGAGGGCGACGCTCGCTGCCTCGGCCTGCGGCGCGAAGCCGGCGACGACCTCCGCGGCGAGGGCGCCCAGATCGGTCGGCTCGCGATGGAGCACGAGCGCGCCCGCATCGGCCAGGGAGAGCGTGCGCAGGTCCTCGATCAGGCGCTCCATCTGGTGCGTCTCGGCCAGGACGCGCTCCAGGTGCTGGCGGTCGGCCGGATACAGGCCGTCGAGCATGCCCTCGACGTTGCCCTGGATCACCGTCAGCGGCGTCCGGAGCTCGTGGCTCACGTCGGCCAGCAGGCGCCGGCGCTCCGCATCCGACTCGGCCAGGCGGCCGCTCATGGCATTGAAGGCGCGGGCCAGCGTGCGCACCTCGCGCGGCCCGCGCTCCGAGACGGTCGTGCCCAGCTGGCCGGCCTCGATGCGCGCCGCGGCCTCGACGAGCTCGCCCATGGGCGCGATCGCCAGGCGCGTCGCGCGCACGACGCCAACGACCACCCTCGCAAGGATGAGCACCAGCACGATCGCGAGGACCGTGGTGAACCAGTTAGCCCCGAACAGGGTCGACAGCAGCCACACGATCGCGGCCGTGACGACGACGAAGACGATGAGCATGAAGACGACGAAGCCGGCCATGCGGCGCATGAACCCGCGACGCATCCGCGCCCACGCTTCCGGCCCCTCGGGCGGCCACGCCTCGTTCTGCGGCCACCACGACGGTCGCTCGCGCGGCGGTCCCCACCCGTGGCGCCGTCGGTGCCGGCGCTCCGGCGCTGGATCGGTCACGGCGTCAGTCGGCCAGCCGGTAGCCGACGCCGTACACCGTCTCGAGATAGCGCGGGGAGCGCGGGTCCGGCTCGAGCTTGCGGCGGATGTTCTTCACGTGGGCGTCGATGGCGCGCTCGTAGGACTCGAACGCCACGCCATGGATGGCGTCGAGGAGCTGTGAGCGGGTGAATACGCGTCCGGGCGCGCGGGCCATGGCGGCGAGGAGCATGAACTCGGTGGCGGTGAGCTCGATCGGCTCGCCGTCCCGGGTGAGCCGCATGCGCGGCACGTCGAGGGCGAGGTCGCCAGCGTGGAGCATCTCGGTCGCCGCGGAGCCTGCCTGGCGACGGAGGACGGCTCGCACGCGGGCGACGAGCTCGCGCGGGCTGAACGGCTTCGTGACGTAGTCATCCGCGCCGAGCTCGAGGCCGATGAGCTTGTCCGACTCGTCGTCGCGAGCCGTCAGCATGATGATCGGGAGGTCGCCGTTCCGCCGGATGGCACGGGTCACGTCGAGGCCGTCCAGGCCCGGCAGCCCGAGATCGAGGATGACGAGGTCCGGCGCCTCGGTCCGCACGCGCATGAGGGCCTCGTCGCCCGTGCGTGCCGAGCTGGTGCGGAACCCGGCGGCGCCCAGGAAGTCGTGGACGAGCCGAAGGATCTTCGGCTCGTCGTCCACGATCAGGATGTGCGGCATGCTGCCGGCATGGTAGGGCCGGTCAGGCGCCGCCCGGGCGCTGGTCCAGGCGCTGGTCGCCCTCTCCGCGTGCCTCGCCGTTGCGGCGATGGAGCTCACGGTGCCACTCCTCGGCCCGGCTTCCGCCGCCCCAGCCATTCGGGCCGCGCGGACGCCCGCCCCACCGCCCCCAGCCGAAGACGGCTCGGAGGAGGGCGAAGAGCAGGAAGAACCCGAGGATCCAGAAGAAGATCCCGAAGAATCCCCACCCAAACGGTCCGTGGGCGTACGGGCCATAGCCGTAGCCGTAGACCGGGACCACCGGCGTCGGATCGCCGGAGGCGATGGCCTGCTGGGCCGCCTCGGCCAGTCCCGCGCTGACGCCGGCGTTGTAGGTCGCGACTCCGAGGCCGATGACGACGGCCAGGAGCAGCAGTGCAGCAAAGACGCGCACGATCGTGCCTCCATTGGTGACGTTCATGGACCCATGCTCTTGCCGAAATGCGCGGCAACTGTGAACGACGGGTGGAGGCCGAATGGAGGCGTACGATCACGCGCGATGGGCACGCTGGAGCGGCTCGACTTCATCTACCACCCCAGCCGCGACGTGGCGGCCGACGTCGAGTGGTTCACCGGCGTCCTCGGCGCCGAGCTCGTCTTCGCGATCGACGGGATGGGCACCCGCGTCGCGATGCTCGAGCTCGGGACGCCGCCACCGCACCTGCTCCTGGCCGGCCATCTTCACGGAGACGCGCCGGTTCTCGTCTACCGGGTGGCCGATATCGAGGGTGCGATGCGGGAGCTCGAAGGTCGGGGCTGGTCGCGCGAGTCGACGTTCCAGATCCCGCACGGGCCGATCTGCTCGTTCACCGCTCCCGGCGGGCAGCGCCTGGCGATCTACCAGCTGACCCGCCCCGAGGTCGGCGACTCGTTCGCCGGCCGCCGCGACTTCTAGCGGCGTGCCTCCTCCATCGCGGCGGCGAAGCGCGGGATGCCTGCCTCGACCATATCGTCCGACGCGGTCAAGCTGATCCGGAACCAGCCGGGCACCTCGACCACCGTTCCCGGCAGGACGAGCACCCCGTGGCGGCCGAGGAGCTCGGCGAACGCCTCGTCGTCGGGGATCGGCGATCGAGCCATCGTGTAGAACGTGCCCTCCGGCATGGTCGCCTCGTAGCCGAGCTCACGCAGCGCCGGAACCAGCGTGTCCCGCCGTCGCTCCAGCGCTCCGACGTCGATCGACAGCTGCTCGAGGTCATCCAGCGCGTGCTGCAGCAGCGCGTTCGGGAACGCGTAGCCGGTGGCGGCCTGCATCATCCATATCTGATCGCGCATCTCCTCGCGCTCCGCCAGCGTGGGCGGCACGGTGAGGTACCCGATGCGCTGACCCGGCGCCAGGAGTGTCTTCCCGTACGAGTAGGTGACGATCGTGTGCGGGTAGTGCTGGGCGGGCGACTCGAACGTCCGGCCGTCGAAGACGATCCGGTTGTACGGCTCGTCGCTGATGATCCACACGGGATGGCCGATGCGCGCCGAGGCCTCGCTCAGCCGATCGGCCAGCGCCGCGAGAAGCTCGGGCGGGTAGATCCGCCCGCTGGGGTTGTGCGGGCTGTTGACGATGACCGCGCGCGTCCGTGGACCGATGGCCGCATCGATGCGATCGAGGTCGGGCAGGAAATCCGGCGGATCGAGCGGAATACGCACCGGCTCGCCGCCGGCGGCGAGGGTCAGGAACTCGTAGAAGAACCAGGGCGGCGAGAGGAAGATGACCTCGTCGCCGTCGTCGACGAGGGTCCGCAGCGCGACGGCCAACGCGCCGAAGCCGCCGTTGGTCATCGCGACGTCGTCGGGATCCCAGGCCAGGCCGGTGCGGCGCCTCAGCGTCGCGGCCACGACGCGCTGCGACTCGGGCTCGCTCATCTTGTAGGCGAACCAGTCCTTGTTGCGCGGCTCGACGTGCCGGCGCAGCGCGTCGACGTACGAAGCCATCGGCATCTCCTGCGGATTCCCGACCGCGAAGTTCGCGATGCCGGGCTCGCTGTTGAGCCGGAGGAAGGAGCCGTTGAAGAAGGACAGGAACGGGGCCAGGCTCGCGCGCATGCGGTCGCGGCGCGACGTCGCCATCGTCGTCATTCAGGATCCTCGAGAGCTACGATCGGCCAAAGGATCGGCCCCGCCCACCCCGTTCGCAAGCGACAAATGCCTCAGCAGGCCAGTCCCTCAGTACGCCGGCGCGCCGCCTCCGCCACCGCCGTCACTGCCGTTGTTGCAAGCGGCCAGCACGAGCAGGGCGACCACCCATGCCAGGCGCCACAGGGACCGATGGTCAGTCGCCCACGTCTTGATTCGTTCCATGCCAGCTCGGGGGACGCATCGGTCGTGCCAGCACAAGGTCGATATGATCGGCCTCCATGCGCTCCCGCCCCGCCGTCGCCGCGCGCCTCAGCTACCTGGCGCTGTTCGCCGCCGTCGGCGCCTCGTTCCCCTACCTCAGCGTGTTCTTCCAGGACCGCGGTCTCGACCTGGGCCAGATCGGCCTGATGACGGCGCTCGGCGCGGCCGCCGGGCTCGTGGCAGCGCCTGTCTGGGGCGCCATTGCGGACCGGTTCGCCGGATCGCCGTTCATCATCTCCGCTGCCTCGGTCGTCTCCGCGGCCGGCGCCGTGGGGCTCGTGCTGGTGGACGGGATCGGGCCCATGGTCGTCGCCCTGGCGATCCTGTCGGTCGCCTTCGCCGGGATTGCCCCCACGCTCGACGCCCGCGCGCTTGAGACGGTCGGAAACGATCGCGACCGATACGGGCGCATCCGCGCCTGGGGGTCGGCGTCGTTCATCGTGGCGGTGTTCGTCACCGGTGCGGTCATCGAGCGCGCCGGCGTGCCGAGCATGTTCGCCATCTACGTGGCCGCGCTCCTGGCCCTGGCGCTCGCCTCCGTGCCGCTGCGCGGCAGCCGGTCCGCGGCCACGCTCCCTCGGCTCAGCGGGATCGGCGTCGTGCTGCGCCATGGGCCGATCGCCCGCTTCCTGCCGGCCGCGCTCCTGGTCTGGTCGGCGGCGATGTCCATCAACTGGTACTTCTCCATCCACCTGCTCGACCTCGGAGCGCCCGGCGAGCTGGTCGGCTCGGCCTGGGCCATCGGCGCGCTCGTCGAGATCCCGGTCATGTCCGCGTACCCGTCGCTCGCCGCGCGGATCGGCGGCGGACGCCTGCTGCTCCTGGGCGGGGCGGCCTTCGCGCTGAGGGTGATCGTCCTCGCCGTCGTCACTGATCCGGTCGCGGCGGCGGCCACAATGGCGCTCCACGGCGTGGCGTTCGCGCTCGTGCTCGTCGGGGGCGTGACGTACGTCTCGCGCCACGCTCCGCAGGCGACCGCCGCCACGGCGCAGGGCATCCTCTCGGCGACCGTCTTCAGCGTGGCGATGATCATCGGCCCCGGCGTCGGCTCGTGGGTGGCCGAGAGCTTCGGGATCGCGGCGCTCTTCGGCGTCGGAATCGCCGCCAGCCTGGCGGGCGTCCCGGCCCTGTGGTGGGCCACCCGCGGCGACCGCATGAACGCAGCGGCGATCACGGCGGCCGCCGCGCCGATCGAGGGCGCGCCGTCGACCGTCGTCGACATGGAGGCCGGCCGCTAGGTGCGTTCCGATCAGCGGGTCAACGTGGCCGCCTTCGTGGGGATCGCGCTCATCGGTGGCGGCAACCCGGTGGGCGTGGCGATCGCCGTGAACGAGCTCGACCCCATCTGGGCCGCGGCGGTTCGCTTCCTCGCCGCCGGTGCGATCTTCGCGCTGGCGATGATGCTCTTCCGGGTCGCGATCCCGCACGGGCGGGCGCTGGTCGGAGGGCTGATCTACGGCGTCATCGGCTTCTTCGGCGCCTTCACGTTCCTGTTCATCGGCCTCCAGGACACGCCGCCGGGCACCAGCCAGGTGATCATCGCCCTCGTCCCGCTGCTCACACTGCTCCTCGCCGTCGGTCACGGCCTCGAGAGGTTCAGCCTCCGCGCCTTCGTCGGTTCGCTCATCGCCGTGGGCGGGCTCGTCTTTCTCGTCGCCGACCGGGTCTCCGCGGACGTCCCGCTGCCATCAATGATCGCCGTGCTCGCGGGCGCCGCGCTCCTCGCGGAGTCGGGGGTCGTCGTCAAGCTCACACCGCGCTCGCATCCGGTCGCGAGCAACGCGGTCGGCATGCTCTCCGGCGGGGCCCTGCTCCTCGCGCTGTCAGCGGCAATCGGTGACACCTGGGCGACGCCGACGCAGCCCGACACGTGGGCGGCCATGGTCTTCCTCGTCCTCGGCGGTTCGGTGGCCGTCTTCGGCCTCTTCGTGTTCCTGCTCGGCCGCTGGGACGTGTCGGCCGTGTCGTACACGCTCCTGCTCCAGCCGCTGGCCACGATCGCCTACTCAGCCATCCTCACCCACGAGCCGATCACGCCGGCGCTGTTCGTCGGCGCCGCGGTCGTCCTCGTCGGCGTCTACGTCGGAGCGTTCAGCAGCGGCCGCGCGGCGCCGGAGGCGGAGGCGCCACCCTCGACCGCCTGACGCGGCGTCGGCTCGATCGAGACCTCGGACCGGCGCTCAGCCCTGGGCGGCGATCTGGATCAGGTTGCCGCAGGTGTCGTCGAAGACGGCCGTGCGGACCGGGCCCATGTCAGTCGGGGGCTGCGTGAAGGTGACGCCCTTCGCGACCAGGCGCTTGTGCTCGGCGTCGACGTCTGCCACCGCGAACGACGTGAACGGGATGCCGTCGGCGACGAGCGCCTCCTTGAACGGCTTCGCCGCCGGATGGCCGTCGGGCTCCAGCAGCAGCTCGACGCCATCGGGATCCTCCGGCGAGACGACGGTCAGCCACTTGGCCCCGCCGACCGGGATGTCGGTCTTCTTCACGAAGCCGAGGACCTCGGTGTAGAAGCGGAGGGCCCTCTCCTGGTCGTCGACGAGCACGCTGGCGACATTGATCCTCATCGGTCTGGCTCCTTCGGATGCTGCGGCCACCGCTCCCCGATCTCTCGGAGCGGGGTGGGGTCGAAGTAGTGGAACTTGTAGCGCCCGGATCGGCGGGTCCGGACCAGGCCCGCCGACTCGAGCACGTCGAGGTGCTGCGAGATCGCCTGTCGGGTCGCCCCGAGCCCGTGCTTCATCGAGAGTCGCGAGCAGATCTCGAAGAGGGTCTGGCCGTCGCGGTCGGTCAGCTCGTCGAGGATCGCCCGCCGCGTCCCGTCGGCCAGGGCCCTGAACACATCGCTCACCTCGCCACCACAATAGGCAAGTCAATACTTGCCTGTCAAGGCGACGCGCATACTCCACCAATGCCGACCTACACGGTGAACCGGAAGGCCGTGACGCGAGCCCGCGAGCTCATCGAGAAGCGGCAGTACGTGCTCGACAGCGACTGGGGCGAGGTCCAGCCCGATGCCGAGGCGGAGAACCGCTATCTCCGTAACCACCCGTGGGACGAGTACGCCGTGTGGCACCTGGGCCTCACCGATGGCGCCACGGACGAGACGAAGGCGCGCTACGCGTTCGTGTTCGGCGACTTCCGGCGCATCCACCGCAGCGGGATCATCGCCTGCCACTTCCGCGCGGCGGAATGGCGCCACAAGGCGGTGGAGCTCGCGGCGCACGACCTCCTCCAGCGCCTCGACCGCAGGGCGGGCATCGCCTAGCCGCTACCTCGGCAGGGTCAGATCCTCCAGGCGCCGTGTCAGGAGCCGATCCAGCTCGGCGGGATAGACCACGCCGTGCCCCCCTGCCACGGGGATCGCCAGCTCCCGGTAGCGCGCGATGATCGCCAGGGCCGCGTCGCGCATCGGTCCCAGCTCGGGCGGCGCGACCGTCGCCCGCAGGGTGGCCAGCCGTTCGCCGGGAAGCGCCTGGTCGATCTTCCAGTACGGCTCGTCGTCCCCGTCCTCCGCACCGGCCTGCAGGCGCTCCAGGCCGATGACGACGGCGCGCAGCTCCTCGAGCTGGCCGTACGCCCACCACACGTGGCCGCGGGCGAGTGCCGCGATGACATGGTCGACGTCGTGCCAGAACCAGGTCACCAGCCGCCGCACGCGCTCCGGTCGGTCCTCCTCGGATGCCGCCCGCCGCGCCGCCGTCGTCACCACGCCGTCCTTGTCGACCAGCACGCGGTGCGGCCCCTCGAGCGCCAGGTGGCGAGCGCGGTCGACGATGAGCTCGATCCCGGTGCCGTCGTCGAGGAGCGCGTGGAGGCGCGCGGGATTCCCGAAGTGGTCGAGGAACAGCGTTCGACCCAGCGCCTCGACGAACGAGGGCGCGTCGGCGACGAAGCCGTCGAAGCCGTCGTCCGTGGTGACGATGCCGAGGTCGAGGTCCGAGTGCTCGTCGGCGGTGCCGGCGGCGTGCGATCCGTATACCAGCAGTGCGACGATCCGATCCTCGCGCGCCGCGATGGCCGTGGCCCGTTCGGCAAGGTCGCGGAACCGCGACTCCTTCATGCCTCCAGGGATCGCTCGAGCCCGTCGAGGATGAGCGAGAGGCCGAACTCGAACTCGTTCGGGTCGCCGGCCGCACGCGGCTGCATGTGCTGCTCGATGTGCTCGGCCAGGTGCGGATACTCATCCGCCGGGAAGGTGGCCAGGAACTGTCCGGCGAAGCGACGCAGATCCTCTGAGGTGCCGAGGTCCATCCCCACCTCCCACAGGGTGAAGCCCATGATGTGGCTCTCGAGCGCGTGGTAGGCGTGGTCGGTCATGCCGGCCGAGAAGCCCGCGGCCCGGAAGGTGCCGAGGATGGCGTCCATGTAGCGCATCCGCGCCGCGCTCAGCGACTTGACCGAGAGGCTCAGGGCGGCCGCCCACGGATGCTCGAGCAACGTGTCGTAGGCCGAGATGGCGGTGCGGCGAATCTCCGCCTTCCAGTCGCCTCCCGGCGCCGGCAGCTCGAACTCATCGGTCACCAGCTCGACGATGCCCTCCAGCAGGTCGTCCTTGTTCCGGACGTGGTGATAGAGCGACATCGCCTCGACGCCCAGCTCCTGGGCGAGCCGGCGCATCGACAGCGCGCCGATCCCGCTTGCATCGGCGAGGTCGACCGCTGCGCGGAGGATCCGCTCGCGGGTGAGCGGTTCGCGCAGCTGCTCGGTTGGCTTCGGCTGGATGGCGGCCATCGACGCTGATCTTACAGCGTAAGGCGTGGGCAACGTGCTCACGATCGCGCCCGAAGGACGTGGTGCGTCTTGACACCGGGGCTTATCGTGGCGGTCCATCGCGTGCCCCGCGTCGACCCGGCAGCCGTGCCCGTGGAGACTCGGTGGTGGACTCGCACCTTCGCGACCTCGCGATCCTCCTGACGATGGCCTGGCTCTTCACCTTGACGCTCTATGCCGTCCAGCGTCGCGTCGCTCGAGAGCGCGACCTCGAGGAGGAGCTCGGCGCCGCCCATACCGAGATCGCCGCGCTGCGAACTCGCCTCGCGGAAGCCACTCGCCCGCCGGCACAGTTCGCGCGGACCCACATGCGCGAGGTGGCGGTGGACCGATTCGCCCGCCTCCGGCTGGCGGCCCCACGCCGCTCGCGCTCGCCGGAGCGCGTTCCCCTGCGCGAACGAACCCGCTGAGGACTCGGACGCGAGGCCAGCGTCTACCGCGAACCACCGTTCGCATGCCCGCGGCTGGGCGTAGGATCGCCCGCATCGACGAGCGACTGCAGCACCGAGCCCATGAGCTGGCCGAGGACCTCGAGATCCCCGGCGTGGCCGTCGGTGTCTTCCATGACGGCGAGGAGCGCTACGCGTACCACGGCGTGACGAGCGTCGAGAACCCGCTTCCCGTCGACGGCTCGACGCTCTTCCAGTTCGGATCGACGGGCAAGACGTTCACCTCGGTGACGCTCCTGCGGCTCGTCGAAGAGGGCAAGGTCGATCTCGATGCGCCGGTGCGAACCTACGTCCCCGAGCTGAAGCTTCGCGACCCCCACGTTGCCGAGACGGTGACGGTTCTCCAACTCCTCAATCACTCCGCCGGCTGGGCGGGAGACGACTTCACCGATACGGGCGAGGGCGACGACGCGATCGCGAAGTACGTCGAGCACATGGCCGAGCTGCAGCAGGTCACGCCGCCGGGCTTCATCGTGTCGTACAACAACGCGGCGCTGACCCTCGCCGGTCGGGTCATCGAGAAGGTCACCGCGCTGACCTACGAGCGGGCCGTCAAGGAGCTCGTGCTCGATCCGGTCGGCCTCTCGATGACGATGTTCTTCACCAACGACGTCATGACCCATCGGTTCGCCGTCGGCCACCGTCGCGAGGAGGACGGCACCATTCGCGTGCTCCGCCCGTGGGCATTCCCGCGGAGCGGGAATCCGATGGGCGGCATGGCGGCAACGGCGCCCGACCAGCTGCGCTGGGCGCGCTTCCATCTCGAGCACGGGCGGACGCCCGAGGGGACCCAGGTGGTTCGAGCCGACCTCATCGGCCGCATGCAGGAGCCGACGATCGAGATGGCCGGCTCCGAGCTGGGTGACGCCGTCGGCATCTCATGGCTGATGGGCACCTTCGGCGGCGAGAAGCTCGTCCGCCACGGCGGCGCGACGACGGGGCAGCTGTCCGCCTTCGCCATGATCCCGGATCGAAGGTTCGCCTTCGTCTCGCTCACGAATGCCGAGCCGAACGGAAACCGCTTCAACCGGCTCCTGCGCGACTGGGCACTCGCCACCTACCTCGGCCTGGAACAGCCGGACCCCGTGCCCGAGCGACGGTCCACGGATGCGCTGGCCGATTACGTCGGAAGGTACGAGGACGTCGCGATGATGGTGACGATCACGGCCAACGGCGACGGCCTGCTGATCGATGGCGAGGTGAAGCCGGAGATCGTCGCGGCGCTGGGAGACGACGCCGACTACAAGGAGCCGCCGGTCCCCGTGGGGATGCTGCCGGACGGCGACCGCTGGGTCGTGCCCACGGGCCCCTATGCCGGCTCCAAGGGCTACTTCGCGCGCGACGACACCGGCCGCGTGACCGGCGTCCACCAGTTCGGGCGCTACGTCCCCAGGGTCACGCCGGACGGCTGATCCGACTCAGTCGCCGATCCGGGTCTGGTCCGTGATCCAGTTCACCTCCCAGGTCTCGCCGTCGTCCTCCGAGAACGCCTGCTCGAAGTGGGCCGATGTCGCGGTGATGTCCGACCACACGAAGCGGACGAGGATCGACCTGCCGTTGAGCTCCTCGCGGTCGTTGAACTCGCCGCGGCCATCCGGGCCAAACATCCCGACCGTCGGGGGGAGGCTGAGCGTCCCGTTCCGGGCGTTCGCCCAGTAGAGGCTCCATTCCCCCGTCTCGCGGTTGTAGAGGCGCAGGGTCAGGCCATCGATCACATCGCCGTCCGTCGACTCGATGCGCAGCTCGTCGATGTTGGCGCGTCCGTCCCAGAGTGGACGGGCGTGCGACTCGCCGTGGTAGTCGACCCACTCGGTCGAGCCGGTGAGTGGATCGCGGAGCCGGCGGAGGTGAAAGCTCCATCGGCCGAGCGCGAAGTCGAAGTCGTGCTGGCCGTCTCGCGGCGCATCGGTCGTTGGAGCCTCCGTCGTTGGCGGTGAGCTGGTCATCGGTCGCGTCCTCCAGGGTATGGAGACACCGTATGCCGCAGACCTGTCACCGCCCGTCAGGATTTCAGGCCTTCGCCGATGTCTCGCCGGCCGCCTCGTCCTGCGCATGCAGCTCGCGATGGAGGTCGGCGATCATCTGGCGCCGCCGGTTCCATCGCGACGAGCCCTCCCCGCCGCCGTGGTGGCGGGCGACCACGGTGCGCACGAGCGCCATCGCCACCAGCACGGCGATGAGCTTCGGCACAAACGAGCGCGCCTCGGGGCGGTCGTCGCCGGGATAGAAGACGCCGCGGATGCCCAGGGTCGGCTCCGACGGCCCGAAGGACCTCATGGTTGCGTGCATCGGTGTTCTCCTCGCGTTCGTGCGGCCCACCCGTGGAGCCGCTTCGAACTCGAGCCTGGGGACCGATTGCGGAGGGAATGTGAACATCGCGTGGCGAGGCCGTGAGGCGTCCGGGCTTGCCCGCATTGGGATACTCGGCGGAGTGGAATGGCAGGCAATCGTCCCGGCGATCATCGGCTCCTTCGTGGGCGTCATGGGCTGGCTGGTAGTGGGGATCTACATCCAGCGTCGCCAGTTCATACGCCAGGCGCGAAATGCCGCGAAGGCGGTCTACTTCGAGCTGGACGTCAACCTCGCGACGATCACGGTCGCGCGAGAGCACGGGCTCTTCGTCGACCTCGACCGGTCGGCGTTCGAGCGGCTGCTCCCCGAGCTGTCGACGCTCCTCGACGCCCCGGCGCTGAAGACGGTGGTCGATGCCTACATGACGCACGCCGGCTATCGACAGCTCGCATCGCGCGACGACCTCCCAACCGACGTCCGCTCGGCCGCTCTGGGAACGTACGCGGCGGTGCATCGATCGGCGCTCGCGACGCTCCTCGCGCGGGCCTTCACCGATGCCGAGGCACGCGCCGTGGGAGAGGCCCCAGCCGCCGACACGATCGCCGCCGGCGAGGCTCCAGTGCGCGCGAAGCCATGACGGCCTCCGACGCCAAGGCGGTCCTCGGCGCCTTCGCGGACATCGTCAGCAACCACGAATGGGACGCGCTCGGGCGCTGCCTTCATCCCGACATCGTGTGGGAGTACCCGCAGTCCGGCGAGCGCTT
>DASUFJ010000012.1:0-6427 GCA_036274575.1 Candidatus Limnocylindria bacterium | reverse complement strand
AGGAGTGGTGGAGGTCAGCGAGGTCACCCGCAATGGCACACCGGTCCGGACCGGCCGCTTCATGCAGAGCCGCCTGGTGGCCCTCGTCGAGCATCCGGCGCACGAGATGACCGAGAAGCCGGTGGAGGTCTCCACCCGACGCCGTCTCGGGGCCGGTTCGGCGAGCGAGTAGGCCGGTACACTGCCGGGCGATGCCCGGCCGAAAGATCGCCGCCCCCCGCGGCACCCGTGACCTGCTCCCGGAGCAGACGCCCGCGTGGGATCGCATCGAGGGCGTCGCGCGCGAGCTGAGCCGCCGGTATGCGTTCGAGCGCATCGAGATCCCGCTGTTCGAGCGCACCGAGCTCTTCGCCCGCGGCCTCGGCGAGAGCAGTGACGCCGTCGAGAAGGAGATGTTCCAGGTCTCCGGCCCGCGCGGGAGCGAAGAGGCGACCGCCGAATGGGCGCTTCGACCGGAGCCGACCGCCGGAATCGTCCGTTCCTTCATCGAGCACGGGATGCATGTGCGTCCCGGGCCGCTGCGCCTGACGATGATCGGCCCGATGTTCCGCTACGATCGTCCGCAGGCCGGGCGGTACCGGCAGTTCAGCCAGTGGGACGTCGAGGTCATCGGCGATCCCGGCCCGCCCGTCGACGCGGAGCTCATCGAGCTGGCCTCGCGCTTCTACGCCGAGGTCGGCCTGACCGATGCGGTCGCCCACGTCAACTCCATCGGCGACGCAACCTGCCGCCCTGCCTACCGGCAGGCGCTGATCGACTACTTCGCCGAGCACGCCGAGCGCCTGACCGACGACTCGCGGCGGCGCCTGGAGGTCAACCCCCTTCGCGTCCTCGATGACAAGCTGCTCGCCGAGGACCTGGCGGACGGTGCCCCGAAGAGCGTCGACCACCTGTGCGACGCCTGCCGCGCGCACTTTCGCGGCGTGCTCGATCTCCTCGACGCGCTCGGGGTCCGGTACCTCGTCGACCATCGGCTCGTCCGCGGCCTCGATTACTACACGCGGACGGCGTTCGAGTTCGTGATCGCCGGCCGCGAGGGCCAGCAGCAGGCGATCGGGGGTGGGGGACGCTACGACGGGCTCGCGCAGCTCCTGGGTGGGCGGCCGACGCCGGGCATCGGCTTCGGGATCGGGATCGACCGGACCGTCCTGGCCATGGAGGAGCAGAGCGTCGCGCTCCCGACGCCGGCGCCGCTCCTCGCGGTCGTCGGCACCGGGGACGATCACGCCGACCGCCTGCGCGTCGCCGGCCGGCTCCGGGACGCGGGGCTCGCGGTTCGGCCCGACGGAAGCGACCGCAAGCTGGGCAAGCAGCTGGAGGCGGCGGCCAAAGCCGGCGCTCGGTGGGCCGTGATCGTGGGCGAGGAGCTCCAGCGCGACGAGGTCGGGCTGCGGGATCTCGACGGTGGGGAGCAACGGACGGTGCCGCTCGAGGAGGTGGCGGCCGCCGTCAGCGGATGAACGCCGCCGCGACGGTGATGGCCGCGCTCGCGACGAGCGCAATGATCACCACGCTCAGGATGATTCCGGCGCTGTACGGGAACGCATAGCGTCCGGGGCGGTCACCGAGATCCGGCCGCAGCGCCGCCAGCGGACCGATGACGTCGCCGCCACCAACCGCCGCGCGGCGGGCCTTCGCCGCGGCAATCATGGCGCGAGCGACGAGCGAGCGCTCATCGGTCACCTCCGGCGCCGCCTGGCTCATCTCCTCGACATGCGGCGGCCCGTTGCTGACGAACGAGATCCACTCTTCGAGCGCGGCGCGCTCGAAGCGCTGCCACGGCGTGTCCATGGGCAATCGCTCGAGGCGCTCCCACGCCTCCTCGTACTCGCCGCGCACGGCAAGCAGCTCGATGCGCAGCGGGCGGAGGCCCATCGTGTCCGGCAGGGCGTCGAGGATCTCGGGCGTCGAGCGTGGCAGGCCGGGCAGCCGGCGCCCGACCTCATGCTGCCAGCGCTCCGTCTCCCAGCCGTTGAGGAAGGTCATGACCTCGATCGCGTGCCGCACCGCCGGCCGCTGCACGATGAGCCAGATCGGCGCCGCGACGAGGGCGAAGGTCATCGCGTCGATGAACTGGCGGTACGGCGTCGGGACCAGGCCGTAGAGGGCCGCGTCCACGACGAAGGAGGCGAGGAAGCCTGACCCGACGCCCACCACGACCGGGATCGACAGGGGACCGATGCTCTGCGCGCGGCGCAGCCCCTCACGCAGCGCGATGAGCCGCTCGGCACGGGTCAGCGTGGCCATGACGGCGTGCAGCATGCCACGCCTACAATCCGCGCATGCTGCGCGAGCAGGAGCACGGTGCGCTCGTCATCGGGGACATCAGCGGGTACACCGGCCTGCTCGTCGCGAGCGAGCTCGATCACGCGCAGGACGTCCTCCGCGACCTGACGCGGGTCCTCGTCGACGGCCTTCGCGGTCAGCTGCGCCTCGCGAAGCTCGAGGGCGATGCCGCGTTCTGCTATGCCATCGGCGATCGCTTCGACGGCTCGACCATGCTCGACACCCTCGAGAGCGCCTACGGCGCGTTCCGGCGCCGCCTCGACGCGATCGAGAGAGCCACGACCTGCGACTGCAACGCGTGCGTCCTCATCCCGCGCCTCGACCTCAAGTTCGTCGCCCACCACGGCGCGTTCGTCCGCGAGCGCCTTTACGGGACCGAGGAGCTCACCGGGACCGATGTCATCGTCGTCCATCGGCTCCTGAAGAACACAGTCGCCAGCACTGCCTACGCCTTCCTGACCGATGTGTTCGTCGCCGCCTGCGGCGTCGATCCTGGAGCCATCGGCCTGCAGGCGCATCGCGAGTCATACGACGACGTCGGTGAGGTCCGTGGTTGGGTCCACGACCTCCACGCGTGGCTCGAGCGCGACCGCGATCGGCGCCGCGTTCGGGTCACTGAACGAACGACCTTCGAGCAGATCGAAGGTGACCTCCGCGTCCCGGCCAGCGTCGCCTGGACGATGCTCACCGAACCGTCGCATCGCGCCCGCCTGATCCCCGGCGTCGAGCGAATCGACGAGGCGCCGATCGACGGGCGACGTGGGATCGGCACGCGGAACCACTGCGTCCACGGTGATGGGGCGTCGCTCGAGGAGGTCCTTGACTGGCGCCCGTTCGAGTACTTCACCTTCGACCAGCGGATCCCCGGTGTCGTGCATTACGTCAGCACGACCGAGCTCACCCCGACGCCTGAGGGCACGCACGTGACGATCCGGATCCAGCGACCGAGGAGCGCGAAGGAGCGGGCAGCCCTCGAGGCGGCTGCGCCGGCCTTCCTTCCGCTGTACGCGGCGGCCATCTCCGCGATGGAGGCGGCCGCCGCGAGGTCCAGCGAGCTGCCCGTGGGGGCTTGAGGTCTACTCGCCCTGATAGGCGCGCTCGAGCGCCGGTACCTCGATCTTGCCCATCTGGAGCATCGCCTCCATCGCCCGCCGTGCGCGATCGGTGTCCGAGTCCGCGAGCATCTCGTTCAGCCGCTTCGGGACGATCTGCCACGACACGCCGAAGCGGTCCTTCAGCCATCCGCACGGTCCCGGCTCGCCACCGTCCGCGGTGAGCGTGTCCCACAGCCGGTCGACCTCGGCCTGGTCCTCGCACTCGATGACGAACGAGATCGCCTCGTTGAAGGCAAAGTCCGGGCCGCCATTCAGGCCCTGGAAGTGCTGGCCGCCCAGGGTGAAGTCGACGGTGAGCGGCATGCCGGCCGGGCCGCTCGGGGTGTCCGCCGGTGAATGCCAGACCCGGTCGACCTGGCTGTCCGGCAGCAGGGTGACGTAGAAGTTCGCGGCCTCCTCCGCCTGTCCGTCGAACCAGAGGCAGGGATAGACCTTCGGCATCGCCATGGGTCGGCTCCTCCTATCGGAGTGTTGTGGTGTCTTGAACACTTGGACCGATGCCGGGGGCCGGACTCATCGGTCGGTTACCATGCGCCTCCCATGGGCACCACGTTCCGTACCCACACCTGCGGTGAGCTGCGCGCCACGCACGTAGGCGAACGCGTGACGCTGGCCGGCTGGGTGCATCGGCGCCGCGACCACGGCCACCTCGCCTTCTTCGACCTGCGGGATCGCCATGGGCTGACCCAGGTCGTGACGAACGCCGACGAGGCGCCCGAGGCGCACGCCGCCGCGGAACCGGTCCGAAACGAATGGGTCGTGCAGGTCTCCGGCGTGGTGCGGGCGCGGCCCGACGGCACGGCCAACGCCGACCTCCCGACCGGCGAGATCGAGGTCGCCGTCGATCGGTTCGAGGTCCTGAATCCCTCGAAGGTGCCGCCGTTCTACATCAACGAGGAGCAGGCCGGGCTGGACGAGAGCCTGCGGCTGGCGCATCGGTACCTCGACCTCCGACGCCCGCCGCTCCAGCAGCGGATCCTTCTCCGGGCCCGGCTGTCGGGCGCCATCCGGCGCGCCATGGAGGCCGATGGATTCGCGGACATCGAGACGCCGACGCTCATCCGCAGCACGCCCGAGGGGGCGCGCGACTTCGTCGTGCCCAGCCGGGTGCAGCCCGGCGAGTTCTACGCGCTGCCCCAGTCGCCGCAGCAGCTCAAGCAGCTCCTCATGGTCGCCGGCTACGACCGCTACTACCAGCTCGCGCGCTGCTACCGCGACGAGGACACCCGTGGCGACCGCCAGCCCGAGTTCACCCAGCTCGACCTGGAGATGAGCTTCGTGGCCGAGGACGACGTGATGACGACCGTCGAGAAGGCCGTCACCGGGGTCAGCAAGGAGGTCCTGCCGGACCGGCCGATCCTGCACGAGCCCTTCCCGCGCCTGACGTACGCGGAGGCCATGGCTCGTTACGGCTCCGACAAGCCGGATATTCGGTTCGGCATGGAGCTCGTCGACCTGACCGATGCCGTACGCGACGTCGACTTCCGCGTCTTCTCGGAGCCGATCGCCGCCGGCGGCGCGGTCTACGGCATCGTCGCGGCCGGGTGCGCGGATTACTCACGCAAGCAGCTCGACGAGCTCACCGATCTCGCGAAGCGGCACGGCGCGAAGGGGCTCGTCCATCTCGCCGTGCAGTCCGACGGCACGCTGCACGGACCGGCCGCGAAGTTCCTGGAGGGTCGTGAGACCCAGGTGCTCACCGCGCTTGGTGCAGAGACCGGCGACCTGGTGCTGATCGTGGCCGATGCGGATCGCGTCGCGGCGGCCGAGGCCATCGGTCACATCCGGCTCGAGATGGGGGACCGGCTCGGGCTGCGCGACCCATCGGTCCTCGCCTACGTCTGGGTCCACCGCTTCCCGATGTTCACCTGGGACCCGGAGGGCGAGCGTTGGGACGCGACCCACAACCCGTTCAGCGCGCCGGTGCCGGAGGATGTCGACCGCATCGAGAGCGACCCGGCATCGGTGCGCGCGCAGCAGTACGACCTGGCCCTCAACGGCTGGGAGCTGGGCGGCGGATCGGTGCGGATCCACCAGCGCCCGCTGCTCGAGCGCGCCTTCGCGCTCATGGGCCACTCGGTGGAGGGGATGCGCGACGAGTTCGGCGCGCTGCTCGATGCGCTCGAGTACGGCGCCCCACCGCACGGCGGAATCGCCATCGGCCTGGACCGATGGGCCGCACTGTTCGCCGACGCGGAGAACATCCGCGAGGTCATGGCCTTCCCGAAGACGCAGTCGGGCACCGACCTCATGATGCGTGCACCCTCGCCGATCGGCCCGAAGCAGCTCGACGAGCTGCGGCTCGTGATCGCCCCGGAACGGTCTGGACAGGACCGAGCCGACTGACGACGAGGCCGTTGCGCGAACCTGGCGGCTCTACACGGCCGGTGCCGCCATCGGTTTCGAGCGCGCCCGGCTGGACCTCCACCAGCAGCTCCCGGTCCTTCCTGCGGGCAGACGCCTGAGCGACGCCTCCGCCCCGCGATGGTGGGGATCCGGTCAGTCCGGGGAGGGCAGGTAGCTCCCGTCAGCGTCATGGGTCTCGCGGCCGGTGAGGGCCGGGCTGAAGACGCACACAAGGCGCAGCGGCGAGAGGACGCGGATCGTGTGCCGATCGTGCTGCGGCGCGTACGCGGAGCCCGGACCGATGCGGTGAGCGGCGCCGGTGTCGCGGTCGGTGATCTCAGCCTCGCCCTCGACGACGAAGCACGCCTCCTGGTGGTGCTTGTACCAGAGGTTCATCTCGGCGCCCTCGTCCACCGTCGTCTCCGACAGCGAGAAGCCCAGACCGTCGGCCCTCAGGAAGAGGCGCTTGGCGCGCCAGTGCTCGGCGACGACGTCGCGCTCGGTATCGGTGATCTCGTCGAGGGTCCGGACGATCATGGCTGCTCCTCGTGGCTCGTGTCAGTGGCAAGGTGCGCTTCGGCGGTCCCTCTCGGTGTGCCGAGGCGATGGCGCATGAGACGGTGCGCAGGTGCGGTTCCCGCGATGTAGCGAGTCCCAGCACGCAGGAACCGCGCCGAGGG
>DASUFJ010000011.1:0-70608 GCA_036274575.1 Candidatus Limnocylindria bacterium | reverse complement strand
TGGCCGCTCCGCCATGGACGTAGAGCTGCTGCCCTGAGCGGACTCCGGCGACCGCTTCCTCGGCGCTGACGATCCGCATGGGCCGAGTCTAGCGATGGGTCGTGCGCTGATCCGAGGGCGCATCGGCCTCGGAGATCGGTCCGAACGGCACTTCGAGGCTGGACGGCCGGCGCCGAGGATGAAGCCGACCGAGAGGCACCGACCCATGAACGCAGGAACCATCCAACTCGCACGATCGAGCGGGGGGCGGCGCGAGCCGGTCGATCGGGAGATCACGATCCGATCGATCGACCCCGCGGATGGGGCTGGCCTCTCGGACTTCTATGCGCGCCTCAACCCTCGCTCGGCGCGGCAGCGGTTCCTCGGTGCTCCGCCACGCGAGCCCGAGGTGCTCTCGGCGCTGGCCGATGCCGCCGGCGTCGTAGCCGTGCTGAGCGAGCGTGGCCCACGCGACGGCGAGATCGTGGCTCACGCCTCGATCCATCCGGACGGCCGAGGCGGGGCGGAGATCGCCTTCGCGGTTGCCGACGAGCTTCACGGCCAGGGCATCGGCTCGCGCCTCATGGTCGCCATCCTGGCCCGCGCACGCCGGATGGGCCTCCATCGGGTTGGCGCAGTCCTGTACGTCGACAACGTGCCGATGCGCAAGCTGCTCGTTCATTCCGGGCGCGCGGTGACCGCCGACGCGCTCGAGGCGGGCACGGAGGAGATCACGCTCGATCTCGACCGCGCCGCCTGAACCTCAGCCCTCCGCAGCGAGGGCGACGAAGTCCATCGCCGAGATCACGCCGACCGGGCGGGCGTGCGCGTCGATCGCCACGAGCCGGTGCAGGTGATCCCGGTGCATGTGCCGAGCGGCGTCCTGGATCGTCGCCGTCGTCTCGACGGTGACCGGCGGGACGCTCATGACCTCACCGACCCGGATGCCGCTCTCGCGATGACGGATCAACGCCTGGACCGTCGGCACGGCGAGATAGAGGAGGTCGGTCTGGCTGATGACGCCGACGAGGCGGCCCGACAGATCGACGACTGGCAGGCCGCTGATGCGATGGTGACGCAGCAGCTCCTCCGCCTCTTCGATGGTGGCGTCGACCGAGACCACGACGGGATCGATGGTCATGAGGTCTGCCACGTGGAGCGTTCCGATCGTGGTCGGGGTCATCTCGGCCTCCTTGCCTGACGTTGAGGTTCCTGTGGCAACGAGTCTGCGATCGAAGCGCACCAGTGGTCGTGTGCCGGTTGGCCCCGCGTCCTGGGCCGAACGTCCCTCATCCCAAGGGAGACGGCGGCCGCGGGTGCGACCGCCGTCCAGGCCTCGGGATCTGTTGCCGTCAGACGGCGCGCGGCTCCGCGATATATGACCCGTGGGTCAGGTAGCGGATCACCGCGTCAACGACGGCGCCGAAGACGAACGCGCCGACGATCGCCGGCACGATGTAGAGGTCTTCGATCGCGGGGCCCCAGGTGCTCAGCTGGGCGAACGCCTCGCTGCCGAGGTAGCCGCCAACGAGCGCCGCGACGGCCACGATGGCCCACTCCCAGCCGATCGTCACTTCGCCGATGAACTGGAAGATGACGCCGACGACGAGCGCGCCAGCGACGAGCAGGACGACGGCAAGCGTGCTCATCCCGACGTCCCAGCCGTAGAGCTCGAGCATGATCAGCCTCCTTCAGGTGATGCTTCGCTGCATCCAGCGTCCCTCGGCACGAGGGCGCGTAACAGTGCCAGGCGTCGCGTCGGGCACGGGCCATCCGGACCGATCGAGCGGCTAGGCCACCCAGTCGACGTTGCCGCGCCTCCAGCGGATGAGCTCCGCGACGGTCGCCGGGGCCAGTGCCACGAGACCGGCGATGAGCCACTCGACGGGGCTCAGCGGGGATGCGCGGAACGCCCCGGCGAGGGGCGCGACGAAGGGGATCGCGGCTTGCGCCAGCACGACGAGGACGCACACCGTCGCCAGGAAGGTGTTCGGCCGCAGCCCGAGAACCGGCTGGCGAAGGCTCCGGTTGGCGTACGCCCGCACCGCCTGGGCGAGCACGAGGGTCGTGAGCGCCATCCAGCGGACGTGCTCGAGCTCGCCCGGATGGACGAGGAGGATCGCCAGCGCTGCCACGGCGCTGAAGCCACCCGAGACGGCGATGCGAACGAGAATCGGCGTGTCGAGGAGCGGCCGATCGCGCGGGCGCGGAGGTCGCGACATCGTTCCCGGCTCCTCCGGCTCGCGCTCGAAGGCGACCGACGCCGACAGGTCGATGAACAGCTCCATCCACAGGATCTGGATCGGCAGCAGTGGCTGACCGATGCCGGCGATCGTGGCGAGCAGGATGAAGCCGAGGAGCGCGACGTGCGTCGAGACGATGAAGACGAGGCCCTTCTGCACGTTCGCGACGATCCGCCGCCCCTCGCGCAGGCCGCCCATCAGCGTGGCGAACGAGTCGTCGCCGAGCACGAGATCGGAGGCTTCGCGCGCGACCGCCGTTCCGGAGCCCATCGCGACCGCCACATCGGCCGCCTGGAGCGCCGGCGCGTCGTTCACTCCGTCCCCGGTGACGGCGACGGATCGGTGGCCGGCCTGGGCCGCCCGCACGATGCGCAGCTTCTGGCCGGGCTCCGCCCGGGCCACGACCCGCAGCCCTCCGATCCGCGCGGCCAGTGCTTCGTCGTCGAGCTGGTCGAGCTCGACGCCGGTCATCGTGGCTCCCGGTGCGAGCCCGACCGCATCGGCGATGGCCATCGCCGTCTCGGGGTGATCGCCGGTCACCATCACGGTCTGGATGCCGGCATGCGTCGCCGTCGCCACGGCGGCCGGGACGTCGTCGCGGATCGCGTCGCCGAACCTGATCAGCGACCGCAGGACCCATGGGGAGCCCTCGTCTCGGCGGGCGAGGAGCAGGAGGCGGCCGCCCCCGCCGGCCTCCTCGCTGACCAGGGATCGCCAGGCGCCGCCCGCTCTGTCCGGCGCGCCGGCGCCGAGGGCCATGACCGCCTCCGGCGCTCCGAGCGCAACCTCGCGCCACCCGTCGCCGAGTCGATGGCGAGTGCTGCTGTACTGATGGCCCTCCGACACGCCGTCGGCGTCGATCAGAGTGCTGGGATCGAGCTCGGCCATGACCCCGCGCTCGGCGAGGGCCGTCTCGAGGGCCCTTGTGAAGGACCCGCGCCGTCCTGCCTGCCCGCTCCAGGCGTCCTCCTCGGCGCTCAGCGCCTCCCGGAGGAGCTCATCGGCCGCGGTCGCGTCGATTCTCACGTCCGGCCGGAGGAGCTCCTCGACCACCAGCTCGTTGCGGGTCAGCGTCCCGGTCTTGTCCGTGACGATCAGGTCGACGGCTCCGAGCGCCTCCTGGGCCGCCAGACGACGCACCAGGACGTCCTTCCGCATGAGCCGATACGCCCCCAGTCCCAGGATCACGGCAAGCAGGACCGGCGGCTCCTCGGGGATCGCGGCGATGGCCGCCGAGATGCCGGCCAGCAGGTTCTCGCCCGCCGGCTGGCCACGCAGGAAGCCAAGTCCGACGGTGATCGTGATGAGACCGATGGCGGCGACCAGCAGGATGCGAACGAGCCGGTCGAGCTCACGCTGGAGCGGCGACCGACGCCGGGGATCGCCGGTAAGCGTTCCGGCGATCGCCCCGAGCTCGGTCGCGCCATCGGTCGCGACGACGATGGCCGAGCCCCGACCCCCGACCACGCTCGTGCCGGCGTAGACCATCGCGCGGCGCTGCGCGATGGGCGCCGCGGCGGCATCCGGGGCCGAGCGCGCGTGCTCGGGCACGCTCTCCCCGGTCAGGACGCTCCGATCGACGAGGAGGCTGCCGCCGGAGAGGACCCGGGCGTCGGCCGGGACGACGTCGCCGGCCGCAAGCAGAAGCACGTCGCCGGGAACGACCTTGCTCGCCGGGATCTCGCGACGCTCTCCGCCGCGCAGGACGTGGGCACGCAGCGCGACGGCGTCACGAAGCTCGGCGAGGGCGCGCTCCGATCGGTAGGCGGTCGCGACGTCCGCGCTGACGATCGGGACGAGGCCGAGGAGCACGAGGAGGCCATCCCGCACCTCGCCGAGCGCGACGGCGCCGATGCCCGCCGCCGCCAGGAGGATCACGAAGGGCTCGGTGACCGCCTCCCACATGGCCCGGGCGATCGAGGGAGGACGACGCTCCTCGAGCTCGTTCGGGCCCGCCGACGCCAGGCGGTTCGCTGCGTCCTGGGCCTCGAGGCCGCTGGTCGGGCTGACCGAGAGCTGGCGGGCGAGGTCGCCCGCATCGACGGCATGCGGGTCTCGGATGGAGACGGTCATGACCGCTTCATCATCCGCCAGCCACCGACGGCCGATGCAGGCCGAACGGCCCATGCCCTTGGGACCTCTGGGACTGTGGCCGACATGAGCGACGCGCGATCGTGGCGTCCAGCGCATCCAGCGCATGGATTGGAGGTATCGACGATGCGCATCCTCATCGGCGTCGACGGCTCGCCCGCGTCCACCACGGCGTGTGAGCTCGTCGCAAGTCGGACCTGGCCGCTCGGCACCCGCGTCACACTCCTCGGCGCCGTCGAGATCCTGACCGACTGGACGGGGCTCGTGCCCCCATCGGCGAATGATTTCGAATCCCGGCGCGAGGCCATGCACTTCGCCCTCGAGGATCGCGCCACAGGGCTCGAATCCGCCGCGCTGGCGGTTGACACCGTGGTCGAGTCGGGACGCGCGGCAGACCTGTTGATGACGCGGGCGGATGAATCGTTCGCCGACCTCATCGTCGTGGGGAGCCGAGGGCTCGGGCCGTGGACCAGTGCCGTCATGGGATCGGTCTCGGCCGAGCTCGTCGACCACGCCGGATGCCCGGTGCTGGTCGCGCGATCGCCGACGTTCAGCCGGATGCTGCTTGCCTCGGACGGGACCCCGAGCTCCCGTGCGATCCCGGGCATCCTGGCGGCCTGGGGGACGGCGTTCAGGGGCGTCCCGGTCGAGGTTCTGAGCGTTGCCCCGCGTGAGGGATTCATCACGCCGTGGGCGATCTGGGCGGACGACGGGGACGACGAGCCAGAGTCAGACGCCTCGCTTCACCAGGCCATCGCGGAGGGAGTCGCGGACGAGCTGATGGAGCTCGGCTTCCATGCGGCCGCCATCTCGCGCAAGGGCGACGCCAGCCGGCTCATCGTCGCCGAGAGTCGGGAGTGGGGCGCGGACCTGATCGTCACCGGCTCGCGCGGCATCGGCACGCTGCATCGGCTCATGGGCGGAAGCGTTGCCCACGATGTCCTCATGCACGCCCGTTCGTCCGTCCTCGTCATTCGCGGGAGCGTGCCGGCGCCGGTCGCGCGCGCCGTGGCAAGCGTCGCTCGCGCGTAGCCGCCGGCGGGACCGATGGCCCAGGGGTGGGGGTCATTCGGCCCTGCCGGAGCGATACTCGCAACGTCCACCCTCCACCCAGGCGCCCCGTCGGCGTCGATCCAGATTCCACAGGTCACGGGAGCATCGATGCAGCGCACCTTCCTCTACGTCGCAGCCTTCGCCGCCATGGCCGCCGTCTTCGGCGGCGCGCTCATCGTGGCGGGCCTCCTCTTCGGCGCGCGGGACCAGGCCGCCGGCGCATCGCCATCGGCGGCTCCGAGTGCCTCGACCGTCGCAGGCGGGGCGGCCGGCGAGATCACGATCACCGCATTCGACCTCGGCTTCGAGCCGGCCATGGTGCACGTCGCCGCGCCTGGCACGTACGTGGTGACGTTCGTGAACGACGGCGGCGTGCACCACGACGTGACCTTTGCAGACGGCACGACGATCGCGGCGGAGGGCCATCAGACCGCGACCGGCGAGGTCACGATCCCGGCCGAGGGCATGACGTTCATCTGCTCGGTCCCCGGCCACGCCGACGCCGGCATGACCGGAGAGGTCATGGTCGCCGCGGCGGAGGGCTCAGGCGAGCCCCAGCCGTCCTCCAGCGAGCGGACCGCCGAGGAGATGCGCGACATCGACGCCGCGGTGACGGCGCAGTTCCCCGCCGAGACGCAGGGAAAGGGCAACCGGGTCCTGGAGCCTGAGATCCAGCCGGACGGGACGCTCCAGTGGGAGCTCACCGCCTCGGTCATCCAGTGGGAGACCGAGCCGGGCACCTTCGTGGAGGCGTACGCGTACAACGGCGTGGTTCCCGGCCCGCAGCTGCGCGCCGCGGTGGGGGATCACATCCGGATCATCTTCCACAACGAGCTGCCGGTCCCGACGACGATCCACTCGCACGGGCTGTTCGTGCCGCCCGACATGGACGGCGTGCCGGTCATCAGCCAGCCGGCGGTGATGCCGGGCGAGTCGTTCACGTACGAGTACACGCTGCGCAACGCCGGCTCACACATGTACCACAGCCACTTCATGGCCGAGGAGCAGGTGCCGATGGGGCTGCTGGGCGCCTTCGTCGTGACCGATCCGGACGACGACGCCATCCCCGAGGCCGACATCGACTACCCGATGATCCTGAACGATGGACCGCTCGGCTTCACGATCAACGGCAAGGGCTTCCCGGCCACGGAGCCGATCGTCGCGAAGCAGGGCGACATGATCCGGATCCGGTACATGAACGAGGGGCTGCAGATCCACCCGATGCACCTGCACGGCATCCGGCAGCTCGTGGTGGCCAAGGACGGGTGGACGCTTCCCGATCCGCACTACGAGGACACCGTGCTCGTCGCACCGGGCGAACGGATCGACGTTCTCGTCGACGCGACCGAGGTCGGCACCTGGGCCTTCCACTGCCACATCCTCACTCACGCCGAGGGTCCGGACGGGATGTTCGGGATGGTCACCGCGGTGATCGTCGAGGGGTCCTGAGAGTGCACGAGGTCGCGGCTGTGGTGACTCCTGATCGAGACCTCACGCTGACGCGCATCGTCGTTCGACGCGCGGCGCTGAGTGAGCCGATGCGCCTGGCATGGGCCATCCGTGCTGCCGACAGCTGGCTCGGGCCGGAGGCGGGGGATCCGGCGATCCCGGGAGGGCGACGCCACGCCGCCGATCTCAAGCTTCGGGCCGACGATGGACCCACGCTCCTCACCTTCCACAAGGCGGCCTACGTTGATCTCGGCCCGGTGCGCGAGACGGACGAGGGTTGGGAGGTCGAGATCGGCTGGCGGGCATCATCGTTCGCGCCGCTCTTCCCCGTCTTCTCCGGCGCGATCGTCGCCAGGGCCGGCGAGCTGACACTGAGCGGGAAGTACGCGCCGCCCGGCGGAGCGATCGGACGGGCCGCTGACCGCGCCCTGCTGCACATCGCCGCCGAGGGCACGGCGAGGTGGCTCCTGGCGCGACTCGACGAGGCGGCCGCCCTGGGTGGCGCGACGTCAGGCTGACCTGCCCCGCGGAAAGGTCTGATCGGCCCCCGAGGTGGGGACGCCCGGCACCTCACTCACCTTCGTCGCGCGCGTACAACGGTGACGACTCCGCTGCCTGTGAGGCCGTCATGAAAGCCATCGTCGTTTACGAGTCCCACTGGGGCAATACCGCAACGGTTGCGCGAGCCATCGCCGAGGGAATCGGGCGGGACGCGATCGCGCTCACCACTGACGCCGCGGACACCGCGGCGCTGGCGGACGCCGATCTCATCGTCGTCGGGGCGCCGGTGCTCGGGTTCAGCCTGGCGTCCGACGGAATGCGAGCGAGCCTCTCGCGGTCCGAGGCCGGCGCGCCGGTGCCGCCCGACCTCTCCCACCCTTCCATGAAGTCGTGGCTCGACGCGCTTCCGGAGGGGCACTCCCGCACTGCCGCCTTCGAGACGCGAATCTGGTGGTCGCCCCGGGGTGCGACCGGCGACATCGAGCGCCGCCTCGAACGGGCGGGCCATGTGCGCGCTGCGAAGGCTCAGAAGTTCGTGGTCGAGGACAAGTACGGGCCGCTCCGCAAGGGAGAGGTCGACCGGGCGCGCGCCTGGGGCGCTGCCCTCGCCGCGGCCGTCGATCCCTCGCCGGACGATCCGAAGGAGGACTGACTCATGCGTAAGCCAACCATCACCCGCCTGTTTCTCGGGAGCATCGTTGCCGTCGTCGCTGGCATCCTGCTGGCCGGCGCGGCCCTCATCGCCGCGTTCGGCACGGGCGTGCTCCTGATGGAAGGACCCGACGTGGTCGGCGTTCAGTCGACGACGACCGCGTGGATGCTCCTTGCGTTGGGGGTCGTCGCGACCCTGGCGATCATCGGGGGGAGTATCGGTGGCCTGGTGTCGTGGATCGGGGCGCTGCTGAACACGGCAACGATCGAGGACAAGACCTGGTTCGTGATCCTGCTCCTGCTCGGCCTCTTCAGCTTCGGGCTGGTGGCCATGATCGCTTACGTGATCGGCGGCCCGGATGGCACGGAGCCCCAGGCTGACGTGCGGAAGCCAGCCGCCGCTTGACGAACCGCATCGGGACGTCCGCCCCTTCCCGCATCGAGGAGGGGCGGACGTTCAGGTGCCCGCGGGTGGCTCGCCCAGCCGATGCTTCGCGACGTACGCGGCGGCCTGCGTGCGCCGCTGCAGATTCAGCTTCGAAAGGATGCTGCTGACGTAGTTCTTCACCGTCTTGTCCGACAGGAAGATCTCGCCGGCGATCTCCTTGTTCGTCTTGCCGTCGGCCACGAGGAGAAGGATCTTTCGCTCCTGAACCGTCAGCTCCGCGAGCTCGTCGCTCGCGCCGCCGCTGGCCGCCGCGCGCACGCGCTGCAGCACCTTCTCCGTGACGGCCGGGTCGAGGAGCGAGTCGCCGCGGCCCACGGATTCGAGCGCCGCCACGAGATCGCGGCCGCGCACCTGCTTGAGGAGGTATCCGGAGGCCCCGGCGATGATCGCTGACAGCACGGCCTCCTCGTCCGGATAGCTGGTCAGCATGACGACGCGGGTCTCTGGCCGCGCGCCGCGGATCTCGCGGCAGGCCTCGATGCCCGAGCCGTCCGGCAGCCTGACGTCCATGACGACCACGTCCGGCTCGAAGCGGGCCGCGGTGGCAATCGCCTCCGCCACCGTCCCGGCCTGGGCCACGACCTCAAATCCGGACCGCCGGTCGAGCAGGGCGACGAGGCCCTGCCGGACGACCTCGTGGTCGTCGACGACGACGAGCCTGAGCGGGCGGTCGCGGGCCGAATCGTTCATGCGCGGTCTCCGTCGCCTCGCGGATGGGGGACGGTCACGATGATACGGGTCCCATCGGCGCCGCTGCCCACTTCGAACGTCCCGCTCAGCCCGAGGATTCGGGCGCGCATGTTCGCCAGTCCGTGGTGGCCGGCGTCGGCCGCGGCGCTCGCGTCGAAGCCGCCCCCGTCATCGCTGACTTCGAGGCGCAGCCGGTTTCCGTCGGCCGTCAGCAGGACGCGGGCGTGCGCGGCCGCGGCATGGCGGGCGATGTTGCTGAGCGCCTCGCGCGCCACGGCAAGGAGCTCGGCGACGATCTCGACGGGCGGATCGCCGACATCGGTGCCGGCACTGAGCTCGACATCGACCCCGCCGTTGCGCCGCAGCTCGTCGGCCAGGAGTCCCAGGCCGTCGACGAGGCTGCCGCTCTCGAGCAGCACCGGTCGCAGGCCGAAGATGAAGTTCCGGATGTCGCGGATCACCGCGTGAAGGGCCTCGATCGCCTCGTCGACCCGGCGTGCCGCCTCGGCAGGGTCGTCGGTCACCAGCTCGGGCACGTCGTCGAGGGCGAGGGTCTGGGCGTAGATCGCCTGGATGACGCTGTCGTGGAGATCGCGGCTGATGCGGTCGCGCTCGTCGACGACGGCGAGCCGGCGCACCTGGTGATGGAGCCGCGCGTTCTCGATGGCGATGCCGGCATGGCGTGCGAATCGCTCCACCAGGTCCTGGTCATCGGCGCTGAACTCGGTCGCGCCGACCTTGTTGGTCAGGTAGAGGCGTCCGACCACCGTCCCGCTCGCGACGATCGGCATGCCGAGGAACGAAGTCATCCGCGGATGGTGCGCCGGGAACCCGTAGCGCTCCGGATGGGCGCCGATGTCCGGGATTCGGTACGTGCGGTTCTCTCGGATGATGAGGCCCAGGAGGCCTCGTCCGTGAGGGATGTCACCGATGAGGGCGCGCTCCTCGTCGCTGATGCCGCTGGTGATGAACCGCTCGATCGTCACCCCTCGGCTGTCGACGATGCCGATCGCCGCGTACTGGGCCCCGGCGAGGCTTCTTACCCGATCGGCGATGAGCTGGAGGACCCGGTCGATGTCGAGCACTCCGCTGATGCCGCGCACGGCCTCGTCGAGGGCGCCCAGCTGCCGCACGGCGCGAGCCTCGGCATCGACGTCAGGGTTCACCGGACGCAAGGCTAGGCCGGCCGCGCGACGTCGACCAGCGCGACGCTCGCCAGGGTGCCGAAGGCGGCACGTTCGGCCCCCGCGAACGCGTCGTGGACGTCGCAGGGACCGTCCCTGCGGCACGGTCCGCCACGGATCACGCACGTTCGCTTCGCGCGGCGGTCCTCGGCGGCCTCGACGACCTCGAGCAGGCTGATGTCCGACGGCAGCCGCGAGAGGCGATAGCCGCCCGAGCGGCCACGCCGGTTCGCGACCAGTCCGGCGCGGACCAGGCCGCCCATCACCTGCGGCACGTAGCTGATGGGGATGCCGGTTGCGGCGGCAAGCGACGCGGCGGTCATCTGGCCCGCGCCCGGACGGGCGAGGACGAGCGCCGCGCGCACGGCGTAGTCCCCTCGCCGCGTCAGCTCGATGCGCATCCGCCCCCTCGTTCGGTCCGATCGGCCCCTCCGGCCCGGGACGCATGGCCCGTCCGCCGGCCGCCGTAAATCCTTAGAACGTAAGTACACATTTCATGCATTCTACGGGAGCCAAGCAGTGCAACGTGCGTTCTGGTACATCGGGCTGACGGGTGGTGGGACGGCGCTCTTCCTCAGCCTCGTCTTCGTCGGCTCGATCCTCCTGACCGGCCAGGTGGGCGCCTCGCCCACCTCATCGGCGGCGCCAACCGACCACACCGGCCACCAGCCCGCGCCGGCCGCCGCGCCGGTCGAGGCGAACCCCGAGGCCCCGGCCTACGTCCTGCGCGACCCGGCGGCGCCCGAGCGCGCCACCGGCGAGGTCCACGAGATCGAGCTCGTCATGAGCGAGCGGCAGATGACCGTGGCGGAGGGCTACGAGCAGCTCGTCTGGACGTTCGGCGACCAGGTCCCCGGTCCCGTCATGCGAGTCAAGGTCGGCGACACGATCCGCGTCACCCTCAAGAACCCGGAGACGAACACGATGCCGCACTCGATTGACTTCCACGCCAGCCTGGTGGCCTGGAACGACGAGATGCGCTCGATCAACCCCGGTGAGGAGCTGACCTACGAGTTCGTCGCCAAGTACGCCGGCGTGTACATGTACCACTGCGGCACCGCCCCGGCGCTCATGCACATCGCCAACGGCATGTTCGGCATGATCATCGTCGAGCCGCCCGAGGGCCTGCCCGCGGTCGACCACGAGTTCGCCCTCGTCCAGAGCGAGTGGTATCTCGGCGCCCAGCAGCAGACCATCGACATCACGAAGGCTTCGGCGGCCGCGCCGGAGCCCGACTTCGTCGTCTTCAACGGCGTCGCGAGCCAGTACCTCGACAACCCGATCCAGGTGCCCGTCGGCGAGACCGTTCGGGTCTTCGTCCTCAACGCGGGCCCGAGCGTCGACTCGAGCTTCCACGTCGTCGGCACGATCTTCCACGAGGTCATCAAGGAGGGCATCCACCTGAAGGAGGGCAACGACGGCAACTGGGGCAGCCAGGCGGTCGACCTGTCGCCGGCGCAGGGCGCCATCGTCGAGATGCGGTTCGACGAGGACGGCCTCTATCCGATCGTGACCCACGCCTTCAACTTCGTCGGCCGCGGCGCCATCGGCCTCTTCCAGGCCGGGGACGGCGGGACGGCGATGGAGGGCGGCCATTGATCGGCCTCGGGCCCATGCCGCCCGGAGGCGTGCCGGCCGGCCAGACGGTCGCCGCGAGGGGCCCGCGGCTGACCGAGCGCCACGTGCTGACTCTTGGCCTGGCCATGGCCGCGGCCTTCGTCGCCGGCGCGGCCTTCCTCGCCGGCTGGCTTGCCATCCAGGGCGGCGGCGGCCAGTGGGCGATCATCCACCTCGCGCTGGCCGGAGGTGCGACCGTGGCGATCGGCGCGTTCATGCCGCACTTCGCGGTCACCCTGGCCGGCACGAACCCATCGCCGGCGGCCCAGCGGATCGCCGTGCTGACGGCCCTGGCCCTCGCCGGAGCGGGTGTCGTCGCCGGCGTGAGCCTGCGGCTTCCACCGCTGTCGGCTGCCGCCGGCGCCCTCGTCATCGCCGGCCTGGCCGGTGTGACGCTCCACACCTTCGCGCCGATGCGCCAGCCACTCGCCAGGCGGCATCCCGTGGTCGGCGCAGCGTACGGCGTCGCCCTCGCCGAGCTCGCTCTCGGCGTGATGTTCGGTACCCTGGCCGCCATGGGCAACCAGGCGGTGCTCGGCGCCTGGGCCCAGCTTCGGCCGGCGCATGCGTGGCTGACGCTGTTCGGCGCCATGTCGCTCACCATCGCCGCCACGCTGGTCTACCTCGCGCCGACGGTGCTCGGCGCCCGGGTCCGGGCGAGCTGGGCGCTCGGACTCATGGTCGCCGGCATCGGCATCGGACCGATCCTGGCGGCGGCCGGGTTCGCCTTCGACGCACGGTTCCTGGTCGTCGTCGGAATGGCCGGCACCGTGCTCGGTGGGGCCGGCCAGGTCGGGTACCTCATCGAGACCTTCGTTCGTCGCGGTCCATTCACGAGCGAGCACGATTGGCGCCGCGTCGCGGCCGGCCACCTCCTGGCAGGTGCCGGGTGGTTCGCAGTCGCATCGGCCATCGCGCTGGACGAGCTGCTGGCTGGTCGGGACCTGACCGGCTGGTCGGTCGGCCTGCTCGCGTTGCCGCTGGTGGCGGGATGGGTGATGCAGGAGCTGGTCGGGTCATGGACGCACCTCGTCCCGTCCGTCACCCCCGGCGACGCCGACCTTCACGCGCGCCAGCGGCGAGTGCTTGCGGTCGGCTCTTGGTCGCGACTCGTCGCCTGGAATTCCGGCCTTCTGGCCGCGTGGGCCGGTGCAGCGCTGGAGATCGCCACGCTTGCCACGGCCGGCGGGATCGTCCTGCTGGCCGCGGTCGCGACTTCGGTCGTGCTCATGGGTCGCGCGTTGACGATCGGACGATACTGACCCTACTCGGCGCAACCTGGCTCGGGCCAGCGGCGGCCGAGCGCCCTGGCCGGGAGTCCGACCCTGACCGATCGCCGCCCGCGAGTGGCCGTGCTGGACGACGACCCCGCCTTCGCCGACCTCATGCTCGAGCTCCTCGAGACCGAGGGCTTCAGCCCGACCCGGGTCGAGGTCGCCTCGGCCGATCCCGTCGAGGCCATCACCCGGACCCGCCCGGATCTGCTGGTGCTCGACCTGCTCGGGCCGTGGGGCGCCGGCGGTCTGGACCTCCTGCTTCGGCTCCGGACCGATGCGCGCCATCACAGCCTCCCCGTCCTCGTCTGCTCGGGCGACGTGCGGTGGCTGCGGAACAACGCCGCACAGCTCGCGAAGCTGCCGCACGTCGCCGTCCTCGAGAAGCCGTTCCGGGTCGATGCCGGCGTGGGCGTGCTGCGTGCGCTGCTGGCCGGCGCCACGCTGTTTCCGCAGGAGGGTGGGCCCCCCGATCCGGAGGCGGCGGCAGCACTCGAGGCATGGTTGGGCAAGCTTGGTCGCACGCTGCGCTGGGCCGTCGTCGACGCGTGGGTACCGGATCGGCGTCCGGGCCTGCTGCGATGCGCGGCCGCGTGGGTCGCATCGGTGCAGCTGGAGCCCTTCGCGCAGGTCAGCCGCCGCACCAGGCTGCCAGTCGGGGCCGGCCTCCCTGGGCGGATCTGGGTCAGTGGCCGCGCCGCGTGGATCGAGGACCTCGCGAGCGACATGAACTTTCCGCGGCTCGCCACCGCGCATCGCGTCAATCTGGTCTCGGCCGCGGCCGTGCCGATCACCAACGGCCGCGAGGTCGTGGGCGTCGTCGCGGGCTACGACACCCGGCTGCGACGGCCTGACGGACGCGCGCTGGACCGGCTGCGCAAGTTCGTCGAGGACGCCGGACCGATGCTCAACCAGGCCGCGGGCGCTCGCCCGGTGGAGAAAGCGGAACGACCGATTCCCCGAACGACTAGCCGGCGACGCTCCCGACGAGCTCGATGACGCCGGACAGCTCGATGCCCAGGGGCTCGAGCGCCCGGCTCGCCGCGAGATAGGGCGAGCGGTCGGCCCCGAACGTCGGGCCCTCCGGTGTGTCGACCGACGCGAGCCAGCCTTCGTCGAAGCGCACGAGCCGGAGCGTTCGGCGCACGCCGTGGACCTCGAGGAAACGTCGTTCGACGCGGAAGCGCGGCCTGGCGGACGGCGCGTCGTGCTCGAGCGTCGGGCTCATGGGTACTGCCCTCGGACGCGGTGCGCTTCGGCGACGCGGGCGACGGCGATCGCGTGCGCCGCAAGACGCGCGTCGATGCCCTCGGACCGGCTCATGCGGGCCACGTCGTCGTAGGCACGATCGATCACGGTGCGGAGTCGCTCCGCCACCTGGTCGGCCGGCCAGGCGAAGGATTGGAGGTTCTGGACCCACTCGAAGTAGCTGACGATGACGCCGCCGGCGTTGCACAGGATGTCGGGGACGCTCACCACGCCGCGCTCGGCGAGGATCGGGTCGGCATCCGGCGTGACCGGGCCGTTGGCGCCCTCGGCGAGGACGCGGGCGCGGACGGTGTCGGCGTTCGCGGAGGTCACCTGGCCCTCGAGGGCGGCGAGGACGAGCAGATCGACCTCGAGCGAGAGCAGCCCGGCGTTCTCGATGGGGTCGGTGCCCGGCGCTCCGGCGATCGAGCCGGTCGCCGCGAGGTGCGCCTTGAGCTGCCTCGGGTCGAGGCCGCGGGGGTTCGCGACGCCGCCGCCGATGTCGGTCACCGCGACGATCCGTCCGCCGCGCTCGTGGATAAGGCGAGCGGCCGCCTCGCCCACGTTGCCGAAGCCCTGAACCGCGACCGTCGCGCCGTCGAGGTCGACACCGATGCCGGCCAGCGCGCGCTGCGCCGTGAACGTGACGCCGAGACCGGTCGCGTCGGCGCGACCCTCGGACCCTCCGATGTCGACCGGCTTGCCGGTCACGACGCCGGGCACGGTATGACCGGCATGCATGCTCACGGTGTCCATGATCCAGGCCATGGTCTGGGCGTTCGTGCCGACGTCCGGCGCCGGGATGTCGATCTCGGGACCGATGACGCCCTGCAGCTCGGTCGTGAATCGGCGGGTCACCGCCTGGAGCTCGCGTGGCGACAGGGATCGCGGGTCGACGGTCACGCCGCCCTTCGCGCCGCCGAACGGGATGTTGACCAGCGCCGACTTCCACGTCATCCACATCGCCAGCGCTCGGACCTCGTCGAGGTCGGTCGCCGGATGGAAGCGGATGCCGCCCTTGGCCGGCCCCCGCGCCATGTTGTGCTGGACGCGATAGCCGGTGAGGACCTCGGTCCGGCCGTCATCCATGCGGACCGGAAAGTTGACGGTCCACTCCCGCTTCGGCACGCGCAGGACCGCGCGGTCCTCGCTCGACAGGGCAAGGTGGTCAGCGGCGCGGTCGAACTGGGTGATTGCCGACTCGATGGCTGTGGGGGTGTGCGCGACGGCGGTCCGCCGCGGCGCATCGGTCAGTGTCATGAGGAGGTGCTCCATGAGTGCGAGGAGATGGCCGGGCACAGCTCCGGCCACTCACCATGCTCGCGACCCCGCGTGACGGACCGCGTGGCCGAACGTGAACGACAGGTGAACGCGGCTATCCTGCGGCCATGGCTGCGGGCGCCTCGAACCCACTGCTGCTGGTCGTGCCGCTCGTCGCGGTCCTCGACGAGCCGATGACGCCCGGCGAGCTCGCCGCCCGCGTCAGCGGCGATGGGCTGGAGCTCGCTCCGGAGAGGGTCACGGCCGTCCTCGAGCGCGCGGTGGACCTTGGCCTCGCCCGAGTGGGTGAGTACGAGCACGGCGACGCCCGCTACGTCGCGACCTCGCTCGGTCAGCGCGCTGCGGCGGCGCTCCTGGCGGCGGACCCCGAGCTCCAGATCGGCCTCGGGGAGCTCGAGCGGTTGCGCACCGACCTGCTCGCCACCGTCGGCCACGAGCTGCGCACGCCGCTGACCGCGATTCGCACCAGCGTCGGCCTCCTCCTCGATCCCGGCCTCGAGCCCAGCGAGGACCAGCGGCAGCAGCTGCTCGGCACCATCGGCCGCAGCGCGGACCGCATGCAGCGTCTCGTCACCGACCTCCTGGACCTCGCCCGATTGCGCGCGGGCCGCATCGAGATGCAGGTCGAGACCTTCGATGCGCGGGCACTGGTGGAGGAGGCCGTGGCCGCGATCGGCCCCATGGCTGCCGCCCGGGATCAGACGATCCGGGTCGAGCTGCCGGATGAGCCGATCCAGGTGACCGGGGATCGACGCCGTCTGGAGCAGGCTCTCCTCAATCTCGCCGCGAATGCCCAGAAGTTCTCCCCATCTGGTGCCGAGGTCGTCATTCGCCTCGCCGCCGACGGCGGCGCGGTGCGCTGGACGGTGACCGACCATGGTCCCGGGATCAGCGACGAGGAGCGGGCGCGCCTCTTCGAGCGCTTCTTCGTCGGCACATCCGACCGTCAGGCGGCCGGCGGCGGCGCCGGCATCGGCCTGCCGACGGCGCTCGCCGTCGCCCAGGCGCATGGCGGCACGATCGAGGTCGAGAGCGCCCTTGGCGAGGGCAGCAAATTCCACCTCGTGCTGCCCGACCGATGAAGCTCCTGCTCGTCGACGACGATCCCGAGATTCGCGCCTCGGTGCGGCTCGGCTTCGAGCTCCAGTGGCGCGACATCGAGATTCTCGAGGCCGAGCGGGGCGACCGCGCGCTGACCCTCGTCGAGGAGGCGCGGCCCGACCTCGTGCTCCTTGACGTCGGCCTTCCGGACATCGACGGATATGCCGTGCTGCGTGAGATTCGAGCCTTCAGCGCTGTGCCGGTCATCATGCTCACGGCGCGCGATGAGCCGATCGACAAGGTCCGCGGTCTGGAGGCGGGCGCTGATGATTATGTCGGCAAGCCGTTCGACCATCTGGAGCTCATGGCCCGCGTCCGCGCCGTCCTGCGCCGCTTCGACATGAAGGCGCCGGCCGAACGCGCTTCCGCGTATCGGCGCGGGGACCTCGAGATCGATGTCGACGCCCACGAGGCCCGGGTGGCCGGCGAGCGCGTCGCGCTGACCGCGACCGAATGGCGGATCCTCGAGCTGCTGGTGGCCAACGCCGGTTGGGTGGTGCCTTCGGATCGGATCGCCGCTCGAGTGTGGGGGCGCGACGAGCCGGGCGACAGGGACGCGCTCCGCGTCTTCATCCGGCGCATCCGGGTCAAGCTCGGTGACGAAGCCGCCGATCCGCGGTACATCGAGACGGTCCGCGGGCTCGGCTATCGGCTCCTTTCGGGCGCCTAGCGCGCACGCCGTGCGTGTCGTTCACGCATCGGCCAAGCAACGCACTGTCGTTGGCCGTCTGGTGCACGTGCTGCAAGCGGCAGCCAACGGGTCGGGTGGCGAATGGCCGGTCCGTGCGTGAGGCGCAAACGGCCCCGCCGGTTGGCCGTTACGTGAACCTCACGCAAGCCGGCAACGCTAGCCCGAGGCCGAGCCAGGCTCGGTCACGAGGACCGTGCCCTTCATGTCCTGCGAGTGGAATGAGCAGTCGTAGCGGTGCAGCCCAGGCTCGTCGAACGTGAACGTGACGCTCTCGCCCGGCGCCATGGTCATGACGACGTTGCCGTCGTCGAGGAGCCGCACCGAATGCGTGAAGTTGTCATTGTTCGTCCAGGTCACGGTCGTGCCGGCCGCGACGGTGATGTTCGCAGGCTCGAACTTGTACGACGGCGGAAGGTTGACCGTATCGGTCGCGACCGGCGACGCGTCGGTCGTGGCGCCGGCACAGCCGGCCAGCGCCACGACGAGCAGTGCGATTGCCAGGTGCCTCACGGCGCGGGGGCGGTCGCCGCGTTCAGCGTGCGCTGCGTGGCGGCCACGAAGACCAGGATGAAGGCCGCCAGGTCGAGGACCTCGCTGATCGTGTGCGCGAAGAGGAAGACGGTCCAGTCGAGGTGGTACGTCATGTAGCTGATCTCGGCCAGGGCGAACAGGCTGAAGGCCCAGCCGAGCGTCGTCGAGCCGGCGTTGAAGCTGCGCCACGCGAAGTAGGCGCCGAGGGCGAACGCGACGAAATGGATGAGCAGGAAGATCGGCGCGGGGATGTTGTTGACGAAGTCACCGATGGGCATGGGGTTCCTCCGGGCTGGTGGAACGATGGCGCCGGGCCGCATCGATGAGGACACCGGCGAGGACGAGGACCATCGCGGCCAGCGCGAGGAGGTGGCCCTCGTGATGCATCGGCATCGACATCGTGTGCCCGGCATGGACGGGCGTCGGTGAGAGGTACAGGACCAGGTCGAGCAGCAATGCGAGCGCCCCGAGGGCGAGCCCGATGCGGCTGACCAGCGGCAGGCCGAGGAGCTCTCGCCCCACGCGCCGCAGTCCGTCTATCACCAACACGCATTAGTGATACACGGAGCGGGTCCGCCTGTCAATCTCCCCGAACGCGGCGGCGCCGCCCCATATCCGGGACGGCGCCGAAGAGATGCGGAGCGCGACGGTCAGGCCGGTGCGGGCTCCAGCTGGGCGCTTCCTTCACGCAGGGTGAGCGGCGTCCCGGAGAGGAGCCAGCGACGGACCCAGGCCGGCACCGAGTCGGCGATCATCGCGTCGACGCCTAAGTAGTTCCCGGCACCGATGAGACCGAGGAACGCCGTCACCAGCGCATAGGTGAGGTGCTGGTTCACGATCCCGAACTCGAAGTCCCAGGCGGCGACGAAGAAGAACAGCATCATCAGCGTGCCCATCGCCGCGCTGAACCTCGTCAGCAGGCCCAGGATCAGACCGATGCCGATCCCGAGCTGGCCGTACGGCACGAGGAAGTTGACGACGCTCATCGCGCTCTCGTTCTCCGACATCGCGACCCAGAAGTCGTGCGTCGGGTTGAAGACCGTCCCCTCCGCCGGCGTGCCGGTGACGAACGGCCAGCCGAGACTGCCCATGGTCCCGAACTGGAGGAACCCGGCGGCGTCGAATGGCTCCGGTGCCAGGATCTTCTCGAGCCCGGCCCAGAGGAAGATGATGCCGACTCCGATCCGCAGGATGGCGATGCCCCACTGGTAGGCGGGCTTCACGACGACCATGGACGGCGCTCCCGTTGTGCTGCGGCCAACGGACGGAGGGTACGCCAGGGACACGGTCCGTGGAGGGTCCGGATGGCTCGCTCCGCGATGCCGAATGGCCCGTGTGGTGCCGGCCCCCCGGCCGAGCTACTCGATGCGGACGATGGTCGCGGCCCAGGACCCGGCTGGCGCGTCGATCGTGACGTCCTCGCCGACGCGATGCCCGAGCAGAGCGGCACCGACCGGCGAGTCCACCGACACCCGGCCCCTGCGCAGATCGCCCTCGCCGGGGATGACGAGAGCGTACGTGGAGGTCCCGCCCTCGCTGTCCTCGAGCGTCACGCGTCGGCCGATGACGGCCACCGCGGGATCATCGACGACGACTCCGCGTGCCAGCACGTCGCGCACGTTGTCCAGCTGTCGGAGCAGCTGCTGGCCGACGACGTTCGGCACGAAGCTGGGCGCGTCGATCTCGCCGTCGAGGCGTCCGGTGACGTAGCCATCGTTCGCAACGACCTGGGCGGCGAGTCGAGCGTCATCGGTCTCGAGCGCGGCCAACGCCTCGGGCGTCATCGGCCATTCGCGACGTTGCCGCGCCTGCTCGTCGACCGCCATTGCCATAGCCATGCCACAAACCTCCGACATGTGCGACGAAGGCGCCGTCCACCAAGGACGGCGCCCGAACCAAAGGGAATGCGCGGATCATGGAGCCTCCTCGTGACAATCGACGTGGCCGAATGTGAACGGCGCATGAACCAAAGGCGACAGCCACTGGCAGGTATCGGCGGCATCCTGATGGACCGATAGACTTCGAGTCCCGATGACCACTGCCATCCGCACCGATCCGCTCGCGCCCTTCGCCGAGCCCACACGGGCCTGGTTCAGCGAGACGTTCGCCGAGCCGACGAGCGCCCAGGCGCTCGGCTGGGCGGCGATCAGCGGTGGGCGCCACACGCTGATCCATGCGCCGACCGGGAGCGGCAAGACCCTCGCCGCCTTCCTCTGGTGCCTCGACCGGCTCATGACCGAATCTCGGCCATCGAACGCGACGGTCCGGGTCCTGTACGTGAGCCCGCTCAAGGCGCTCGCCTACGACGTCGAGCGCAACCTGCGCGCACCGCTGGCCGGCATCCGCCGCACCGCCGAGCGGTTGGGGGTCGAGGTGCCGGAGGTGACCATCGCCAGCCGCACCGGCGACACCCCGGCCGACGCTCGTCGGCAGCTGACGCGGAGGCCGCCCGACATCCTGGTCACGACACCGGAGTCGCTCTACCTGCTCCTCACCAGCCAGGCGCGCGAGATGCTGCGCGGCGTCGAGCACGTGATCGTCGACGAGGTCCACGCCATCGCGGCGACGAAGCGCGGGTCGCATCTCGCGCTCAGCCTCGAGCGGCTGAGCCAGCTGACCGGACGCGACCCGCAGCGCATCGGCCTGTCGGCGACCCAGCGGCCGCTCGAGGCGATCGCCGCATTCCTCGGCGGGGCCGACCGCGAGGTCGAGATCGTCGACGCCGGCGCCCGGAAGGAGCTCGATCTCGAGGTCATCGTCCCGGTCGAGGACATGTCGCGCATGGGCGACGCGATCGACATCGACGAGGCGCCCGGCGGACCGGCCGCCGGCCCGGAGGCGCGCCACTCGATCTGGCCGTCGATCCATCCGAAGCTGCTGGAGCTCATCCGGGCGCATCGGTCCACGCTGGTGTTCGTGAACTCGCGGCGGCTGGCCGAGCGCCTCGCGACTCGGCTGAACGAGCTGGCTGGAGAGGAGCTCGTGCGTGCCCACCACGGCAGCATCGCGCGCGAGCAGCGGCTGCAGATCGAGGAGGATCTCAAGCAGGGCCGCCTTCCGGCGCTGGTGGCGACCTCAAGCCTCGAGCTCGGGATCGACATGGGGGCCATCGACCTGGTCGTCCAGATCGAGGCGCCGCCATCGGTCGCGGCCGGCATGCAGCGCATCGGTCGCGCCGGCCACCAGGTGGGGGAGCCGAGCGTCGGCAAGATCTTCCCGAAGTACCGCGGCGACCTCGTCGAGGCGGCCGTCGTGGTGGAGCGCATGAAGGCGGCACAGATCGAGGAGACGCGGATCCCGCGCAACCCGCTCGACGTCCTCGCCCAGCAGCTCGTCGCCATCTGCGTCCACGACCGCTGGACGGTCGACGAGCTCCACGCCCTCGTCACTCGCGCCGATCCCTTCCGCGACCTGTCGCGCGAGCAGCTCGTCGGCGTGCTGGAGATGCTCTCCGGGCGTTATCCGTCCGACGAGTTCGCCGACCTCAAGCCGCGGGTCGTCTGGGACCGCCAGACCGATGTGGTCACTTCGCGCAACGACGCCCGTGTCGTCGCCATCACCAGCGGCGGCACGATCCCGGATCGCGGCCTGTACGGCGTCTTCCTGCCCGGCGACGATTCGCAGCGCGGCGGGCGGCGCGTCGGGGAGCTCGACGAGGAGATGGTCTACGAGTCACGGGTCGGCGAGACGTTCCTGCTCGGCGCCTCGACCTGGCGCATCGAAGAGATCCGGCCCGACCGGGTCATCGTTACGCCCGCGCCCGGTGAGCCCGGGAAGATGCCGTTCTGGCATGGCGACGCCATCGGGCGGCCCATCGAGCTTGGACGGGCCATCGGCGCCTTCCTCCGCGAGCTGGAGCCGATGGTCCCGTCGGCAGCCATCAAGCGACTGAAGGAGTCGCACGCACTCGACGACCGCGCGGCGAGCAACCTCGTGGGCTACCTCGCCGAGCAGCGAATGGCGACCGGCTCCCTGCCGACGGATCAGACGCTCGTCATCGAGCGCTTCCGGGACGAGCTGGGCGACTGGCGGGTCGTCGTCCTCACGCCGTTCGGCGGTCGCGTTCACGCGCCGTGGTCCATGGCGATCGAGTCGCGGCTCCGCGAGCACCACGGCCTCGACGTCCAGTCGATCTGGTCCGACGACGGCATCGCTGTCCGGTTGCCGGAAGGCGTCGAGCAGGACGGTGTGACGCTGGAGGGGGCGCTCCTCCTCGATCCGGACGCCATCGAGGACCTCCTCATGCGCGAGCTGGGCGGCTCGGCGCTGTTCGCCGCGCGCTTCCGCGAGAACGCGGCCCGCGCCCTGCTCCTGCCGCGACGCCGGCCGGGGCAGCGCACTCCGCTGTGGATGCAGCGCCAGCGCTCGGCCGATCTCCTGGCCGTCGCGAGCCAGTACGGCTCCTTCCCGATCGTGCTCGAGACGTACCGTGAGGTCCTCCGCGACGTCTTCGACATGCCGGCCCTGCGCGAGGTGCTGTCCGCCATTCGCGACCGGCGGGTTCGGGTCGTCAGCGTGGAGACGCGGTCCGCGTCGCCGTTCGCGAGCTCGCTCCTCTTCGATTACGTCGGGTCGTTCATGTACGAGGGCGATGCCCCGCTGGGCGAGCGCCGCGCCCAGGCCCTGGCGCTCGATCGGGAGCTGCTCGCCGAGCTGCTGGGCAGCGAGGAGCTCCGCGAGCTCATCGACCCGGAGGCCGTCGCCGACCTGGAGCTCGAGCTCCAGGCTCTGGCGCCGAACCGGCAGGCGCGGACGGTCGACGGGGTGGCCGACCTGCTCCGGCGCGTCGGCGATCTGCGGACCGATGAGGTCGCCGCCCGTGTCGCGGGCCTCGACGCCGGCGCGGTCCTCGAGGACCTCGAGGGCGCCCGACGCGCGATTCGGATCCGCATCGCAGGTGAGGAGCGCTGGATCGCGGTCGAGGACGCCGGACGCTACCGCGACGCCGTCGGGGCCAGCCCGCCTCGAGGCGTGGCGGAGACCTTCCTGGAGCCCGACGAGCGGCCGCTCGAGCTCCTCCTGGCCCGATGGGCGCGGACCCACACTCCCTTCACGGCCGATGGCCCGGCTCAGCGCTGGGGCCTGGCCCCGTCCGCGGTGGATGGTCGCCTGCGCGGCATGGCCGCCGGTGGAACCCTGCTCGAAGGGGCCTTCCGGCCCGGCGGCGGAACCCACGAGTTCACCGATCCTGACGTCCTGCGCCAGCTGCGGCGACGCTCGCTGGCGCGGCTGCGCCGCGAGGTCGAGCCGGTCGAGCCGGAGATCCTCGCCCGTTTCCTTCCGGCCTGGCAGGGTGTCGGCTCGACGGCCGGCGGCCTCGGCCGACTCATGGAGGTCATCCGCCAGCTCGAGGGCGTGCCCGTTCCGGCATCGGTGCTGGAGCGTGACCTCCTTCCTTCCCGGGTGGCCGGCTACACGCCGCGCCTGCTCGACGAGCTGGGGGCGGCCGGCGAGATCGCGTGGGTCGGGCGTGGCTCCCTCGGTCGTGATGACGGGCGGATCGCCCTCTTCCGGCGGGACCATGTCGACCTCCTGGCTCGCGCCGGAGCCGTTGACGACCGGCCGTCCGACCCGATCCATGAATCCATTCGGACGCACCTTCAGCGGCGGGGCGCCTCGTTCTTCCCGCAGCTGCGCTCGTCCATCGAGGCGCGCAACGAGGAGGAGCTCATCGACGCGATGTGGGACCTCGTCTGGGCCGGGGAGGTGACGAACGACACCTTCGCGCCCCTCCGCGCCCTGTCGCTCCCTCGCTCGCGGTCGAAGGCCTCGCCGCGGCCCGGCCGCCTCCTGGCGCTCGGCCCGCCGCGCGCCGCCGGGCGCTGGTCGCTCGTCGCCGATCTCGTGGGCGAGGAGCGCAGCCCGACGGAACGCGGCCACGCCCTGGCGACGGCGCTCCTCGAGCGCCATGGCGTCGTCACCCGCGAGGCCGTCGCCGCGGAGGGCATCGCGGGCGGCTACGCATCGGTCTATCCGATCCTCCGCGCGATGGAGGACTCCGGCCGAGCGCGACGCGGCTATTTCGTCGCCGGCCTGGGCGCCGCCCAGTTCGCGCTGCCTGGCGCCGTCGACCGCCTCCGCGCGGTGCGCGACGACGAGCCGACCGTCCGTGTGCTCGCCGCGACCGACCCTGCGCAGCCATACGGTGCCGCGCTGCCCTGGCCACGCGGCACGGACGATGAGCGACTGCCGCTCCAGCGGGCCGCGGGCGCGTACGTGGTCCTGGTCGACGGGTCGGCGGCGCTGTACGTCGAGCGCGGTGGCCGCAGCCTGCTGCGCCTGCCCGCCGCCGAGGACCTCGGGATCGCTCGTCGAGCCGTGGACGCGCTGGCGGCGACCGTTGGGCCGATGGGGCCAATGCGAGAGCTCAGGCTCGAGCGCGTCGACCGCACGCCGGTCGCCGAGTCAGCCCTGGCCGACGCCCTCCGCAACGCGGGCTTCCGGCCGAGCTATCGCGGCTATCTGCTGCGTCCGTAGGGTCGGGCCGTCAAACCGGGGGAAGGAACATCGTCGTCGACTTCGATCCCGACATCCTGGACCTCATGGCAAGGAGACCAGGACCGGCTGCCAGTCGGCCTGCTGGGCCCCGGCCCCGTCCGGCGAGATCTGGCGCGGGCCGTCGCTGCCGTCGGCCGGAACGATCCACATCGTAGGCTCCTCGCCGACGGAGGTCGTGTAGACCAGCCACGTGCCGCTCGGCGACCAATGGACCTCGCCGATGAAGACGTCCGGCTCGGCCGCGACGAGTAGCTGCGCACTCGTGCCGTCACCAGGACCCACGATCAACCCTTCTGGCGTGGACAACGCGAGCCGCGTCCCGTCGGGCGACCAGGTGGCGGCGGAGTTAGCCGGCGCCCCGTCGAACAGCAGGGTGGGGTCGCCGCCGTCGAGCGGGACGAGGAATGCCTGCGTTGGATTCTCGCCGCTCAGGTCGACGAAGTGGACGGCGAGGCCGCTTCCGTCCGGGGCCCAGGCGACGCCGTTCGGATAGCCGGGCTCGGTCAACGGCACGGCTTCGCCGCCATCGAGCGGCACGATGTACACCCTGGCCGGTGGATCGATCACGCTCTCGCCTCCACTTGCGGTCATGGCCAGCTGGGAGCCGTCCGGCGACCATGCCACGCGGCCGGTCCGCAGATCGCCGACGTCCACCGGTTGGGGGTCGAGTGAGGCGTCGCTGACGACGAGGGCGCCGTCCTCGCCCAGCCAGGCGAGCCGCGTGCCGTCCTGGGACCAGGCCGCCGCAACCCCGACGCCCAGGTCGGCGAGCTCGGCGCCGTCGGAATCGATGATGGCGAGGCGGGACGGCAACGTCGTGCCGGCCATGCTCACGGCCAACCGCGTCCCGTCCGGCGACCAGCTCCACTCGACGATCTCCGTGGCCGGTCCGAGCGTGGCGATATTCGAGTCGCCGAACGGAGTCACGCTCACGACGGCGGACGCAACGCCGCAGCCGTCGCAACGGAATACGACCGCGCCGTCCTCGACCAGCCGCAGCCACTCGCCATCGGGGCCGCCCGCGACCCAACCGGTCGTGTTCCCCGGACCGATGCGCACCTCGTACCAGTCCATCCCGCCGGCGGTGACCGGGCCCGACAGGACGCCCATCCGCTGCCCCGCGTTGACCAGCGCGACCTGTTCGGCAGATGTCGACGCGTCGCTTCGGAGGCGCAGCCCGTCAGCCGCCGCCGCAATGACCCGTCCATCCAGCGCACCGCTGCCGGGCGACGGGGACGCCTGCGCGCTGCTGGACGACTCTGCTGAGCCGGTCGGTGCCGGCGTCGAGGTGGCAACCGACGAGGCGGTCGGCGATGCGTCAACCGTGACCGGCGGTGGAATGAGCCGAGATCCGAGTGCGAGGCCGGCCACCAGCAGGGTCAACGCGGCCGCGGCGACGAGCAGCCATCCGACGCGAGAGCGTGGCTGACGGTGCTGGGCAGTGGCGGTCAGTCGTCCAAAGAGCGCATCCGCGAAGGCCGGGTCAGGCTCGCGGTCGGTCTCGAGCGCCCGCAGCAGGCTCCGGATCTGATCGTCATGCATGGGTCTGGCCTCCATGGGCACGCCGAAATCCTTCCCGGGCGCGGGCAAGCAGCGATTCGGTCGCCTTTTCGGAGCGACCGATGGCGACCGCCACCTCGCGGACGCTCATCCCATCGAGGTAGCGGAAGAGGAGCGCCAGACGCTGGTCGGCCGGCAGTGCGGCCACGGCAGACTCGACGGCATCCCGCGCATCCGATCCATGCCAGGGGGCGTCGGCTCGGTCGCGGTGCTCGTCGACGAGGCGCAGGTGACGGCGGTCGTCGCGACCGCGCCGCCGCCAGTGATCCACGAGGCGGTGGCGCGCGATCGAACACAGCCAGGTCACCACGTCGGAGCGGCCGTCGAAGCGATGAGCGTGACGCACCGCCTCGACGAACGTCTGCTGGGTCAGCTCCTCCGCAAGCGATTCGTCCCCGCCGCAGCGAGCCGCGAGATACCGATACACCCGTGGGAGGACGGCGTCGTACCACGCGCGGAACGCCTCGTCGTCCGCGATCACGGCGGCGAGGGTCGCCCGGGCGGGAAGGGTCACGTCGCCGTTCATGCGTCGAGCGTTAGTCGCTCGACGCCCCCGAAATCATTCGCTCGGTGCGCTCGTCACCACGACGGCCGTCGGTACGAACTGCAGCCGGCAGTTGAATACCAGCTCCGCGGCATCGGTCTCCATCGCTTCGGAGGCCTGGCCGCAGTCGGGTGCGGCGGGATCGTCGAAGTGTCCGGTCACCTCCACCCACTGGCCGCGATCCGGCATGGTGACGCCTGAGTCGGGGTCGAGGCTGACCGCCAGCCGATCCGGCTGCTCGGGGCTCGCTCCCAGGACGTTGGGATTGGTGTTCTGGCACACCAGCCAGGCGACATCGGTCTCGGAGCCCGGACACGATCCGCCGGGACCGCCACCGTCGGGCAGCTCCGGCCACCAGGCGACGAACGTCATGTCCTCCGCGTCGAAGCAGACGAGGCGGAGGGTCGACTGCAGGTCCGTCAGGCTCACGATGGTCTGCGGCGCCTGCGGACACGCCGCGGTCGCGTCCGAGGGCACCAGGTAGGGCGCGCCGTCATCGGCCGCTCCGGCCAGCCAGCCGAAGAAGGCGGGGCATTCGAGCACGCCGCCGGGCTCGGGGGCGACGCAACCGGAGTCGTACGGCAGCCCCATGCCGCTGACCTGGTACCAGGGGAGGCCGTCGGCATTCTCAGGCCCGGCGACGATGAAGATCTGGGTGTCGACCGGGAGACGCCAGAGGAGCTCGGCGTCGAGGCCGGGATCCGCGCGCAGCGAGAGGGCGTCCACCGCCGTGGCGGCGACGCTGTCGTGGGCGAGCGCCGCCCCCGGTGCCGCCGAGACCGACGCGCCGGCCGAGACGGATGGACTGGCCGACGCCGATGCGCTGGCGCTCCCCGACGCCGATGCCGACGCGCTCGGAGAGCCACTGGCCGTCGGATCGTCGTCGCCACTCAGCAGGATGAGAAGCATCGCCACTGCGAGAAGGGAGAGCAGCGCGACGCCGATGATGAGCGGCCACGGCGGAGCCTGACGGCTGACCGGGGTGCCCGGCTGCGGCTCAGGCGCTGGATACGGCTCGTCCCTCACGGTTCCCTCCGGCCGCTGCGCCCCATCCGCCGGACACAGAAACGTCCCGAAGGAACCACGAGACCTGTTGATGCAATCTCCAGGTCCACGGACTCCTCCGGGACAGGAACTACTCTAGGGATGGACCACGGAGCCGCCAAGGGGGTTTTTCCACGGATTCGCCGGCTCACCGTCAGGTTATCCACGACCGATCCACATCGGTCCTCATTGTGCCAGTCGGATGAGCACCTCCGGGACCCGGAGCAGCGCGAAGCTCACAGGGTCAGGCTCGCGAGATGCGCAGCGCGCGGTCATGGTCGAGCCCCAGGCGCGCGGCGAAATTGCCCTGATTGTCGGCCATCGCCAGGTTCCCGAACGAGTCGATGTAGACCAGTGACTCACCGATGCCGACGGCGCCGAACGTCGTCGCGTAGCGCGTCCGCTCGTGGAGCTCCGGGTCGGCGAAGGCCACCTCGAGTGGCATGCCATCAGCCGGGTCGCCGAACGCGGCGATGAGCTCTTCGCGACCACCGGCCAGGCGCACATTGCCGTAGCTGTCGATGTACGTCACCGCCGTCTCGATCTCGCCGGGCCGCGCAGTCGCCTGGGGCTGGTGCAGACGAACGAGCTCACCGAGCGGGACGGGATCGCCGACAGCGTCGAAGGGCGCGTCGCCGGCGGCGAGGTGCGCCGCCACCGGTGCGAAGACGTCGCGGCCGTGGAACGTCGACGTCGTCACCGGCAGCCACAGATCGCGGTTCGTGAGCTCGCGCGCCTCGACCGCGCCGCCGAGGACATCGGCCACCGACGGAAAGAGCCCGTTGTCCGGGCCGATGAGGACGTCGCCGCGTGCGGTCCGGATGCCGATCGCGCGCCGCGTGGTGCCCACGCCCGGGTCGACGACACCCACGTGCGTCGCCACCGGTGTGTAGGGCAGCGCGAAACGGAGGACGAAGGCGCCGTCGCGGATCGCGTACTTCCGAATCGAATGCGCCACGTCGATGATCTGCGCGTCGCGGCAGATCGAGAGCATCACGCCCTTGCAGGTCGCGACTGCGCCATCGGTCCCGAAGTCGCTGAGGAACGTGATGATCGGGCGCTCGCCAGCGGCCATCGCGGGCATCCTAGTCGCTAGGCGAGCCGAACCGTCTCGCGATGGGCCGGCACGTGGGCCACGAGGCCGAGCTCGCGTCGCGCGCGGTCAGCGAACGCCTCGGCGGCGTCCGGGTCGCCGTGGACGATGTAGACCGTCTTCAGCGTGCCGTCGCCGGTTGCCGCGCGACCGAAGTGGCCGAGCCACGCCTCGAGCTCGTGCTCGTCGGCGTGGGCGGAGAAGCCGCTGATGGAGCGGACCTGGCAGCGCACCTCGACCTCCTGGCCGTCGATGCGGGCCGTCTTTCCGCCCTCCTGGAGGTGTCGCCCGAGGGTTCCCTCGCCCTGGTACCCGATGAACAGGAGGGTGCAGGCGGGATCGGGGAGGAAGTCCTTGAGGTGGTGCATGATGCGGCCGCCGGTCAGCATCCCCGAGCTGGCGACGACCATGATCGGCCGGTTCGCGAGGCGGATGGCCTTCGACTCCTCGACCGAATCGGTGAACTGCTGACCGGGGTACTTGAGGGGCGACTCGCCTGAGCGGAGGAGCTCGCCCGTCTCCTCGTCGTACGTCTCGGGATGGGCCTCGTAGACGTGCGTCGCGCGCGACGCCATCGGCGAATCGAGGTACAGCGGCACGCGCGGGATGCGCCCGGCGCGGACGAGATCGTCGAGGACCCAGATGACCTCCTGCGTGCGGCCGATGGCGAAGGCCGGCATGAGGAGTACGCCCTTGCTGTCGGCGACCGAGGTGATGGCGGTGACGAGCTCCTCGATCGCCGCGTCGTGCGGGGCGTGCTCGCGGTTGCCGTACGTCGACTCGACGACCACGTACTCGGCGTGGGTCAGTGGCGTCGGGTCGCGCAGGATGGGCGAGTCGTCGCGGCCGAGGTCGCCGGAGAAGACGATCGTGCGTGTGACGCCCGCCTCGGTCACGCGCAGCTCGATGATGGCCGAGCCGAGGATGTGCCCGGCATCGTGGAAGACGGCCGTCACGCCATCGGTCACGGCGACCTCGTCGCCGTAGTCGCAGCCCCGCATGAGCTCCATGGCACGGTCGACGTCATGGTCGTCGTAGAGTGCGGCGCGCGTCTCCGTCCGGCCCTCGGGCGTCGCGTGGCGGAGTCGCTCGGGCAGCGTCTCGTCGTCCGTCTCGGTTTCGGCGGCAACCTCCTCCGACTCCGTCTCGGCCGCGGCCTCCTCGGCCTTGCGGCGGTGGCGGCGATTCCAACGTTCGGCGAATTCGGTCTGGAGCTTCGCGGCGTCGCGGAGGACGATCTCGGCCAGGTCCACGGTTGCCCGGGTGGCGTGGATGTGGCCGCGGAAACCAGCCTTCGCCAGGGCGGGGATGCGCCCGCAGTGATCGAGATGGGCGTGGGTCAGGAGCAGCGCGTCGATCGCCTCCGGCTCGAAGGCGAACGGCATCCGGTTCCGCTCCGTCTCCTCCGGCGAGCCCTGGAACATCCCGCAGTCGACGAGCACGCGGCGCCCGCCGACGGTGACGAGGAACTGGGAGCCCGTCACGCAGCCGGCGGCGCCGAGGAACTGGATGCTGAGCGTCATCGGCCTGCCTCCGCGAGCGGGACGTAGTGGAGGTCCTCGATCGCCCCGTCCCGGACGCGGCCGAGGAATCGGCCGTCGAAGCCGGCTCCTGCCTCGGGGATCTCGGCAGGATCGATACCACGCACCGCAGCGCCGGTCTCGCAGTCGCTATCGGCGTCGCACAGCAGCGCCTGGCCACCTGCCGGCAGGAGGCGGCCCTCCAGCCAGATCCAGCCGGGTGGCTCCTCCTCCGCCGCGACCGACGGATCGTAGACCTCACCGTCGCCGGGGGCATGCATGATGGCGTCAGCCGCGTCGCACGCGTGGCCCTCCGACTCGCCGAAGCGCGACGCTGCGGCCTGACCGTCACGACCCACGGTTGCGGACTGCCCGCCCGGTGCGATGGTCGTCGGGTACACGATCAGGCTTGTGAGGGCGTCACCAGCGAGGAGCGCCCCGTCGGCGCCGTATTCCTCTGTCCCGACGAGATCGACGAAGAGGCCGTTGCACCAGACGACCAGGCGGCCCGGGACGCCGGGCGTCAGGGGTGGGCGGGCGTCGACCACGCGGACCCCGTCCGACGCACGGATCACGAAGGCCGGACGACCGTCGGCGAGGTACACCGGCTCGGGGTCCGCCCCCGCGGGGATCGCGACCGTTCCGAGGTCGCTCTGAGAGGGCGAGGCGATGCCCGAGAAGATGAAGGCGTAGCCGATCGCGACGAGGGCAGCGATGAGGACGCCGAGCCCGACGAGGACCCGGCTGGCGACGGATTGCACTGGCCGGATCATGCCACGCGCCGGCCCTATCATCGGTCCATGGCCTTTCCCATCGAGCCACCCATCCCGCCGATGCTCGCGAAGCCGACGCCCGCCATCCCTGCTGGCGACGGCTGGATGTACGAGCCGAAGTGGGACGGCTTCCGCGCTCTCGTCTTTCGCGACGGTCCGACGGTCCAGATCCAGTCGCGCGACCTCAAGCCACTGAACCGATACTTCCCGGAGCTCGAGCCCCCTCTGCTCGAGCTCGGCGGGCCGGATGCCCGCTTCGTGCTCGACGGCGAGGTCGTTATCGCCCGCGTGGACGGCGGGCTCGACTTCGACGCGCTCCTCATCCGCATCCACCCGGCCGAGTCGCGGGTCCGCATGCTGGCCGAGCAGTCGCCCGCCTCGTTCGTCGCCTTCGACTGCCTCGCCGATGGCGACGACGACCTCCGCGACCGGCCATTCGCCGAGCGGCGCTCGCGCCTGGAGCGGCTGGTTGGCGATCCGCCCGCGTCGGTGCACCTCACGCCTTCGACCACCGATCCGAAGATGGCCGAGCACTGGTTCGACGTCTTCGAGGGCGCCGGCCTCGATGGCGTCGTCGCGAAGCGCGCGGAAGAGCCGTACCAGCCGGGCAAGCGGACGATGGCGAAGATCAAGCACGCGCGCACCGCCGACTGTGTCGTGGCCGGCTTCCGCTGGCACAAGAATGGGCCCGGCACCCTCATCGGGTCGCTGCTGCTGGGGCTGTGGAACGACGAGGGCAACCTCCAGCACGTGGGCGTCACCTCGTCGTTCACGATGGCGAAGCGCGCCGAGCTCGTCGAGTTCCTCGAGCCGTACCGCAAGGACGTCGAGGACCATCCGTGGCGCGAGTGGGCCATGGCCGAGGCGGCCGCGGCCGAACAGGGAAAGCGCCTCCCGGGCGCCACCTCGCGCTGGAACCGCGGCAAGGACCTCTCCTGGCAGCCGCTGCGTCCCGAGCTGGTGTGCGAGGTCGCCTTCGATCACCTCCAGGGCGACCGATTCCGGCATGCCGCCACGTTCCGTCGCTGGCGGACCGATCGGTCCCCGGCGGACTGCCGCTACGACCAGCTCGAGGAGACCCCGCCGGCCCTGCTTGCCGATCTGTTCGGGGGCTGAGCCGGGGGTACACTGCGCCCGTCCACGTGCCTGCGAAGAGAGGGAGTGCCCAGCCGTGTCCGTCGCCGCCGATCCGAACGCCGCCGTCAACGATCTCGCCGACCGGTTCTGGGATGGCGTTCTCGAACGCGACCCGATGTGGGCCACTCTGCTTGGCGACGAGCGGTACAACGACCGCTGGCCGGACCTCGGTGCCGACGGTCGAGCCGCGGATGAGGCGGCGTATCGGGCGACGCTGGACGAGGCGAACCGCATCCCGGCCGATGGCCTTGCCCCCGAGCAGATCATCACCCGCGACCTCTTGGTGCTCGTCTGCGAGAACCACCTCGAGGCGCTGGCCCAGAAGCAATACCAGCTGGCCGTGGACCACATGTCGGGACCGCAGGTGTGGCCGGCCGAGATGGCGCAGTACCAGCCGGCCGATACGCCCGCCAGGCTCGATCAGCTCCTCTCGCGCTGGGCCTCGTACCCGCGGATGATCGAGCAGTACGTGGAGACCCTCTCCGAGGGCGTGGCCGACGGGCGAACGTCGGCTGCCGTCCCGGTGCGGCGCGCGATCGAGCAGATCGACCGCATGCTGGCCATGGCCCCGGCCGACCACCCTGCCACCACCATGGTGCAGGCCAGCGACGAGGATCGATCGCGGATCCTCGAGGCCGTCGAAGCGCACGTGTACCCCGGAATGCGCCGCCTGCGGGACTATCTCGCTGACGAGTACCAGCCGCACGCGCGGCCCGAGCCCGGCATCAGCACGACCCCCGGCGGCGATGCGGCCTACCGGCTCGCGATCCGAATGATGACGACCGTCGACACGACCGCCGAGGAGGTCCACGCCTTCGGGCTCAGCGACCTCGAGGCCATCGAGGCCGAGAAGGATGAGATCGCACGGCGCCTGGGTCACGCCGACCGCGAGGCCCTGCGCGCCGCTCTCGCCACCGATCCGGCGAACCACACCGACGACCCCGATGCCATCGTCCGGCTGGCCCAGGAGCAGACGGAGCGCGTCTACGCCGCCGCGCCGCAGTACTTCGGGCGGCTGCCGAGCGCCAATTGCTACGTGAAGGCCGTCGAGGCCTACCGGGAAGCCGAGTCGCCGCCGGCGTTCTACATGCCGCCCTCCCTCGACGGCTCACGCCAGGGGCAGTACTACATCAACACCTACCAGCCGGCGGAGCGCCAGCTGCATCGCATCGCGGCAATCACGTTCCACGAGGCGACGCCGGGCCATCACTTCCAGATCGGGATCGAGATGGAGCTCCAGGGCATGCCGGCGTTTCGGACTCTGGGCGGGCGGATGGCAGGGGTGGCGTACTCCGAGGGCTGGGGCCTCTATACCGAGCGGCTGGCCGACGAGATGGGCCTCTACGCCTCGGACGCCGAGCGACTCGGGATGCTCGAGGCCCAGGCGTTTCGCGCCGCGCGCCTCGTCGTCGACTCCGGGCTGCACGCCATGGGCTGGAGCCGCGAGCGGGCCATCGATTTCATGCACGAGCGTGGGTCGCTGCCCAAGGTCGACGCCGAGATTGAGGTCGACCGCTACACGGTGTGGGCCGGCCAGGCCCTCGCCTACAAGATCGGGCAGCGCGAGATCGAACGCGCGCGGGCCGACGTCACCGAGCGGATGGGGGACCGATTCGACCTCCGCGCCTTCCACGACGAGGTGCTCGGCCATGGCTCGCTGCCGCTGGAGACGCTGCGTCGCGAGATCGGCGGCTGGGTCGAGGCCGTGGTCACCGCGCGGTAGGGGCGGCAATCAGCGCCAGCATGCCGCGGGGGATCGGCGGTCGTGGCCGCCGATCAGGCGCCGCGGAACTCCTCCCAGGGATCGTAGTCCGGGTCGGGCGGCTCCGGTGTCGGCCGTAGCTCGTCGGGCACGTTCCGCAGGTTGACGCGGACGCGCCACCACACCTTGTACCGCCCGCGCATCGCGTCGATGAGCAGGTCCTCCGGGTCGCGCACGTGCGGTGATGCGTCCGGATGACGAGCGCGCCAGCGCTCCAGGCCGGCGAGCGCATCGGCCTTGTCCGCCGCCTGGCTGATCACGAGCAGGGGCTGCGTCGAGCGACGCCGGCCGGTCGGAGGGACCGTGCCGTCAGGGTTGCGCGCGGGCGCCGAGGGGGTGGCCGGCGCAACGGAGCCGGCGCGGCCGCGGGGAGATGTGGGGTCCGTCGGCTTCAGCTCGTCCGGGTCGGGCATGCGACGGCGCGAGGGCTGAACGCGAGGTGGCTCGCCGGGCTGCTTCGCGTAGTTCGGCGGCCAGGGCGCGTCGCCCTCACCCGCGGCCTCGTGGCGCGCGACGAGCTCGAGGAGCGGCTCGAGGGAGAAGGCCTCGTCATCGATCCCGGCGCCGACATCGCCCAGCTTCGCGTAGCGGTCCGGCACCGTGCGCAGCGTGAAGTCATCCAGCTCGGCGTCGGGGACCTCGTCCCAGGTCAGCGGGGTGCTGACGGTCGCCGTCGGCCGCGGCCGAACCGAGTAGGCCGAGGCGACCGTGCGGTCCTTCGCGTTCTGGTTGTAATCGAGGAAGACGCCGTGCCGCTCCTCCTTCCACCACTTGCTCGTGGCCAGGTCAGGCGCACGGTGCTCCACCTCGCGTGCGACGGCGAGGGCGGACCGACGGACCTCGGAGAAGCCCCAGCGCGGCTGGATGCGGACGTAGACGTGGATCCCGCGTGAGCCCGACGTCTTCGGCCAGGCCGTGTAGCCCAGCTCGGCGAGGACCTCGTGCACGACGAGCGCGACGCGGCGCACGTCGCCCCAGCCCACGCCGGGACCGGGATCGAGGTCGACCCGCAGCTCGTCGGGGTGGTCGAGGTCGCCCGATCGCACGGGGTGCGGGTTGAGGTCGATGCAACCGAGGTTGACGACCCAGGCCAGGGCCGCGGCGTTGTCGACGACGACCTCGTCGGCGGTCCGTCCGGACGGGAACGACAGCTCGACCGTTCGGACGAAGGAGGGCACCGACTTCGGTGCGCGCTTCTGGAAGAAGGCCTCGCCGTCGGCGCCGTCCACGAAGCGTTTCAACGCCATCGGCCGGTCGCGGACGCCGCGGATCGCACCATCGGCGACGGCGAGGTAGTAGCGGACGAGGTCCATCTTCGTGATGCCGGCATCGGCGAAGAAGACCTTGCCGGGATTGGTGATCGTCACCTCGCCACCGTCGAGGTCGAGGACTTCCGATTCGCTGCGCGCCATGGGTCTCAAGGGTAGCGAGCGTCTCAACCCGGCACGACGTGTGCGAGGATCCGCCACCGATGATCGACCGCGTGAAGGCCTGGATCGAGCGACACCGGTGGAGCCGCGTCGGGAAGCGCGCGACGCTGGGCTTCCTCGACCACGAGGGACTCCAGTACGCGGGAAGCATGTCCTACTTCGCCGTGCTGTCGCTGTTCCAGCTCCTCGTGCTGGGGGTCGTGATCGGCTCGTTCTTCCTGGGCGAGGGCGATGCGCGTGACTTCGTGGTGGAGCAGGTGGCGGCCGCGACGCCGCTGGATGCCGAGACCGTCGGGGGGATCATCGACACCGCCATCCAGTCGCGCGGCACGCTGACCATCCTCAGCCTCGGCTTCCTGCTGTGGGGCGCGCTGGGGATCTTCTCCGCCATCTCCGGCGGCATCGGGCGGGTGTTCGAGGCGACGCACCCCCGCCCGTTCATCCTCGACAAGCTCGTGGGCCTCCTGCTCATGGCGCTGACCGGAGTCCTGGCGGCGGCGTCGCTCGTCATCGGGATCGTCACCGGCATCATCCAGCGGGCCGCGGCGGAGGTGACCGGCACCGACGACACAGGCGGCTTCCTGGTCTGGACCATCGGCCTCGTGGCACCCGCGGTGCTCATCTTCACCGCGTTCTGGGTCATCTACCGCGTCGTGCCGAATCGGCCGGTGACATGGCGCGAGGTGCTTCCGGGCGCCCTCGTGGCCGCGGGCCTGTGGACCCTCCTGCGCTTCGGCTTCACCTGGTATGCGACCAGCGTGGCCGACTACGAGAGCACCTTCGGACCATTCGCTACGGCCATCACCCTCCTCGTGTTCCTGTACTTCGCGGGGGTCATCATCCTGCTCGGCGCCGAGGTGGCACGCGCCAACGCCCTCGAGGACGAGATCGGCACGATCAGCGAGGCCGATGCGCGCTTCCTCCCGGTCCCGGTCGAGCCTCCACCCGGCCCGGCATCCCCTCAGCGCAGGCGCGTGAGCCTGCGGGTGGTGGCTGCGGCGGCGCTCATCGGCCTCGTTCTGGGGCGCCTCTCCAAGCGCGACGACCTGTAGGGTCATGGGCCGTTCGGCGGCTCGGACTGGACAGGGTGTAGTACTTTTGGGCCCGTTCCGACCCCCAATGGGCGGGCGCACCATCTGCGCCTGACCTTTCCCGCAATGGGGCATAAGGGCAAATTGCAGACTCGGATCACCGCTCGATGAGGCGGCGCTCCTTCCTCTTCGTCGTCATCGTGTCCCTGGCGGCGGTGGGGTGGAACGTCGTCACAACTCGACCCAGCGGCTCGGCCCTTGCCGCTGACCCCCAGGCCGAACTGGCCAAGACCCGCGAGCAGCTCGCCGACGCGAAGTCGACGCAGCAGTCGCTGGCGGCCACCCTGCGGAAGCAGCGCGCCGAGCTCGACCAGCTCCAGGCGCGATCGGCCGCGCTCGACACGCAGCTGGACGTCGCGCGCGCAGAGCTGGCCGAGGTCACGGCCGAGTACGAGCGGGTCAGCGGCCTCCTGGTCCAGGTCAAGGACGAGGTCACCCAGATCGAGGCGAAGCTGGCCGACCTCCGCGCGCAGATCGCGAAGCTCGACGATCAGCTGATCGCGCTGGCGGCCGAGATCAACCGTCGCAGCGAGGAGCTCGCGCAGCGCGAGGCGCTGCTCACCGAGCACCTTCGCGCCGCGTATGAACGCAGCCAGACGTCGCTCCTCGAGATCATCCTCTCCGCCGAATCGCTCGACGAGGCCACCACGCAGGTCGGGTACCTGATGGCCGTCTCCGAGCAGGACACGGTCCTCGCCGATGAGATCCGCACCACCCGCGAGGAGCTCGAGACGCGGCGGGCGACGCTGCGTGACGGGCGGCGCCAGCTCGCCGAGGCGCGTGCGGTCGCGCGCGACCAGGAGGCCGCCCTCAAGGCGCGGCGCGACGAGCTCACCCAGCTCGAGGCGCAGCTCGCCGACCTCAAGGCCACCGCCGAGGTCAAGCGCGCCCAGCAGGAGGCGGCGCTGAACGCCTCACTCGCCGCCGAGGGCGACGTCGAGGCCAAGATCGCCGAGAACGAGCGCGCCGCCAAGGCGGCCGCGCAGCTCGCGGATCAGCTCCGCAAGCAGGCCGCTGCGCAGCAGGCGGCGATCGACGAGGCCCGCCGTCGGGCGGCAGAGGAAGCGGCGCGGGCGGCGGCCGCCGCGCGCCACAACGCCACCTCGGCGTATGGCTTCCGCTGGCCGGAGCGCAGCTTCCACGTCACCCAGGAATGGGGTCCGACGAGCTTCGTCCTCGAGCCGCCGTACACCTATGGCGGGACGTACTACCCGCACTTCCACGCCGGGATCGACTTCGCGAACGCCTGCGGCACTCCGATCTACGCCGCCGGGCCCGGCGTCGTCGTCGCCTCGGGGCAGCCGCTCATGCCGTGGGACACTGGCTTCGGGGTCGTGGTCGACCACGGCGGCGGACGCCAGAGCTGGTACTGGCACATGCAGCCGACGGTCGTCGTCTCACCGGGCACGATCGTGACGAGCAACTCGCTCATCGGCTACGAGGGCACGACCGGCAACTCGACCGGCTGCCACGTGCACTTCGCCATCAACGACCAGGGCGTCTGGGAGAACCCGCGGGCCTACCTCCCGTAGCGGGTCAGACCGGGACGGTCAGGCGCTGACCGGCTGCCGCACCGCCGGAAGGTAGAGGCGGTCGACGTACTCGCTCAGCATGCGGGCGGTGCTGAATTGCCACAGGGCGGCGGAGATGGCGGCGCGCATGGTGTCGACCCACGCCTCGGGCACGTTGTCGACGCGCCCGTCGAAGAAGCGCGGCACGATCTCCTCCTCGAGGAGCCGATACAGCTCGGCCGCGTCGGCCGCGTCCTGGGCGGCGTCGTCCCCATCCGGCTCGCGATCGCCGATGGCCCAGCCGTTGCGGCCGTTGTAGCCCTCGTCCCACCACCCGTCGAGGATCGACAGCGACGGGATGCCGTTGATCGCGGCCTTCATGCCCGAGGTGCCCGACGCCTCGAGCGGCCGCCGCGGATTGTTGAGCCAGATGTCGACGCCCCCGACGAGGAAGCGGGCGATCCGCACGTCGTAGTCCTCGACGATGAACACCCTGCCGCGGAGCCGATTCGACCGCGAGAGCGTGAAGATGTGCTCGATCACACCCTGGCCGGGACGGTCGGCGGGATGGGCCTTGCCGGCGATGACGACCTGGACCGGACGGTCCTTCGCCGACAGGATCGCCGCCAGCCGCTCCTCGTCGCGGAAGAGCAGATCGGCGCGCTTGTAGGTCGCGAAGCGTCGGGCGAAGCCGATGGTCAGCGCGTCGGGGTCGAGGATCCCGCGGACCTCGCGGAGGGCGGTCGGCGACTCGCCATGTCGTGCGAACTGACGGGCGAGGCGACCCTCGAGGAAGGCGACCATCTCCCGCTTCTGCTGGCGATGCGCGCTCCACAGCTCCTCGGCGTCGAGCTTCGCGATGCCCTCGAGGTGCTCCGGGCCCGGCAGGTCGCTGCCGAGCGCGACCCCGATCGCGGCCTTGACGAGCCGTCGCACCGGCCGGCCCATCCAGGTCGGCACGTGGACGCCGTTCGTGATCGGCTGGATCGGATGGCCTGCGAGCCGCTCCCAGGTCTCGGTCGCCGTCACCGCGTGGAGCTTCGAGACGGCGTTCGCATCCGCCGCGTGGCGGAGCACGAATGCGGTCATGTCGAAGGCGGCATCGGGCGCGTCGGTGGGGCCGCGCCCCAGCTCCAGGAGCTCGTTCGGCTCGGCGCGGACGGCGTCGAACCACGGCCGCAGCGCCGGCACGACCAGGTCGCGGCTGAATGCCTCATTCCCGGCCGGCACGGGGGTGTGGATCGTGAACACCGCATCGCGGCCGACGCGGCGGAGCGCCTCACCGGCGGAGAGCCCGGCCTCCGCGGCGACGAGCTCCCGAGCCCGTTCGACGAGGAGGAACGCGGAGTGTCCCTCGTTGAGGTGCCAGACCGCGGGCTCGATGCCGAGGGCGCGCAGGGCGCGCACGCCGCCGATGCCGAGGATCAGCTCCTGACAGAGCCGCATCTCCCGTCCGCGAACGTAGAGGATGTGGGTGATCGGGCGGTCGGCCTTGTCGTTGTCGGTGACGTCGGTGTCGAGGAGAAGGATCGGCACCCGACCCACCTGCGCGACCCACACCGCGGCCCGCACGTCGCGGTCGGCGATCTCGACGGTCACGTCGAGCGGGCCGCCGTCGCGGGCGCGGGCGCGGCGCATCGGCAGCTGGAAGGGATCGAGGTCGGGCTGGGCGTGCTCCTGGTGGCCATCGGCGTCGATCTGCTGGCGGAAATAGCCACGGCGGTAGAGCAGGCCGACGCCGACGAACGGAAGCGCGGCGTCCGACGCGGACTTGCAGTGGTCGCCGGCGAGCACGCCGAGGCCGCCGGAGTAGATCTGCATCGACTCGTGGATGCCGTACTCGGCGCAGAAGTAGGCGATGGGTCTGGGCAGCTGCCGCTCGGGCGACGCGCCGTACCAGGAATCGGCGCCGTTCGCCATGTAGCGCGTGAACTCGTCGAGTACGCGGCTGGCGTCGACCATGAAGTCCTCGTCCGCGGTCAGCTCGGCCCACCGGGCGCGACCGGTGTAGCGCAGGACGGCGATCGGGTTACGGTGGCGGGCCCACGGACCGGGGTTGATCCGCCCGAAGAGTGACTGGGCGCGTGGCGTCCAGGTCCACCACAGGTTGTAGGCGAGCTCACCGATGCCCTCGACCTCGGCCGGCAGGCCGAAGTCATGACCGGCGAGCGTCGGCACGCGGACGGGGGTCGTCACGGGGCCCGATGATAGCGGGGCCGGCCCTTGAGGCGAGGCGTTACCCTAGCGGCCGCGATGGAAGGCTATTCGGTCACGGAGGCAGCCTCGGTCCTCGGGGTGCCCACCGAGCGGATCTGGGAGCTCCTGGCGCGCGGGGTCCTCTCCGGTGCGCCGGAGGGCGAGACGGGCATGCGTGTCTTCCTCCAGCCTCGGCCCGCCCCGGCGGCACCCGAGCCACGTGGGCCGAATGGTCACAGCGCCGACCCGGAGCGCGAGATGTCGCCGTTCCGCGAGCTGCTGACCGAGTTCCGCAACCTGACCGAGCGCTACGGTCAGGCCCTCCTCGCACTCGGCGAGTCCCGGGGCGAGGTTGCCTCGCTCCGATCCCGCGTCGACCTGCTCGAGGCGAGGATGGATCTCCGCCTTCCAGGCGGCGGGTCCTACGCTCCGCCGCCTGGATCCTTCCCGGTCGAGCACACGGTCATCCCGACCGCTCCCGAGCCGGCGGCTGCCGCTCCCATGCCGGCTTCCGACGCAGGGTTCGCGGAGGAGCGGGGCGACGAGGACGTTCGCCATCGTTCCCATGACCCTCGGCGCGCGACTGAGAGCTTCGCGGAGGCGCTGGCCCGCGCGGAGGACCCCAGCCCTCCGGAGCTGCCGGAGAGGCTCGAAGCGTCGCGGGCTCGAGAGTCCGACGAGGCCGCGCTGCCGCGCGACGTTCCGGCGGCCGAGGCCGTCCTGGTCGCGGATGAGCCGAACGGCGAAGCATTCATGGCCGATGAACCCGTCGCCATCGGCGAGTTCGCGGCGGCCGATGAATCCGTCGCCGAGGACATCATGGCGCCCGAAGAGATGGCGATCACGACCGAATCCACTTCCGAGGAGCCTCCGGAGGTCGAGCTGCAGCCGGAGCCGGTGACGGCCGACACGGTCGCGGCGGCCGATGTCCAGGCGCCCGATGACGCCGAGGCGGTGACCGCCGACGACGAACCACTCGGAACCTGGCCCGAGAGCGTCGAGGACGAGGAGATCGATTCTGGCGTCGGGCAGCCGGAGCCCGCCGCAGAGCACGAACCAGCCGTGCAGCCGGGGCCCGCCGCGGATCGCGAACCAGCTGTGCCGCCGGAAGCACCCGAGGAGCTCGAGCCGGCCGCGCTATCGGCGATCGCAGCCGAGACCGATGCGGACGCGACGATTGACGAGCTCGGCCCGGCAGAGTCGTTCGTGGAGCACGAGAACGAGCCGCGCGCGGAGCCGAGCTTCGAGGAGGAGCCGGCGCCGGAGCCTGAGCCGCTCGACTGGAACGCGGAGCGATACACGACGACGATCGACGAGCCGGACTGGTTCGAGGCCGAGTTCGACGACGCCCGCTCGGCTCCAGATCGACCGGAGGCATCATCCGGATCCGCGACCACCACGCCGGCGAGCGAGGAAGGGCTGGTCTCCGACGCGCCGGCCGAACCCGGAGAAGCTGCCCAGGCGCCGGCAATGGGCGAGTCGCCCGAATCCGCGGAAGCGCCTGAATCGGCGGAACCGCCCGAATCCGCCGAGCCACCCGAATCCGCGGACCCGACCGAGCCTGCCGAAGCGCCCGATTCCGCCGAACCGCCGGCATCTTCGGGGGCCGCGGAACCTCCCGCCGGACCTGCGCCCCTGCCGGGGTCGGCCGATCTGGATCGCGCGCTCGACGCGCTGCGGCGGCAGGTGATCGAATCCGGCGACGAGGGGGACGAATGGCCGCCCAGCTCGTCGGCCTCGGCGTTGAGACCGTCATCGAGTGGGGCGGCGCGGTCGCCAGTTCGGCCGCCGGTGACCGGGGCGGGGCGCGCATACCGCCGCCTGCGCCGCATCTTCCCGGGCTGAGCAGCGTGCCCGACTTCGACCCGCGGACCGCGCTCGTCGTGGTCGACCTCCAGAACGACTTCGCCGATCCGTCGGGCAGCCTGGCGGTCGCCGGCGGTGAGGCGATCATTCCATCGGTCAATGCCGAAGTGCGTGCGGCGAGCGATGCGGGCGCGTTCGTCGTGGCGACGCAGGACTGGCATCCGGAGTCGACGCCGCATTTCGCCAAGGACGGAGGCATCTGGCCCGTTCACTGCGTGGGCGGCACGTGGGGCGCGGAGCTCCACCCGGCGTTCGAGCTGCCGCCCGGCGCCCCCCGCATCCGCAAGGGGATGAACGGCGAGGACGGCTACTGCGCGTTCTACATGCGCGACCCGGTGACCGGCGAGGAGATTCCCACCGAGCTGAACGACCTCCTGCGCGACCGCGGCATCGAGCGAGTCGTGGTGTGTGGGCTCGCGACCGACTACTGCGTGAGGGAAACGGCCATCGACTCGGTCGGCCTGGGCTACGAGACCAGCCTGCTCGCGGATGCCGTGGCCGCCGTCAATCTCGAGCCGGGTGACGGCGACAAGGCGCTCGCCGAGATGGCCGAGGCCGGAGTGCACATCGGCTGATCCCCGAGCCTACGCGCGGCGGCGGGCTCGCCCGACGAGCAGGCCGCCCACGAACGCGGTGGCCGCGCCGATCAGGACCCAGAGACGGTCGGCGGTCATGAAGCTCCGCGGAGCGAACGGCAGGTTGAGTCCCTGGGCGATCCACACCAGGCCCGCGAGCACGAGCACGATGCCGAGCGCGAGGACGCCGGTTCGCATGCCCCGATCGTACTCGCGAAGGAATGACTTGCGAACGCGGCAGGCCCCGCGCAATACTCCGCGCGTCGAAGCCGCGACAGGCGGCGCCACAGCCTCTCCCTTCCTCTCCCCTCACCGCGTCCACGTGCCGGGCCCGGGGCAGCGGCAAGATCCCGGGCCCCGGGCGTCGTGCGGGTCGCGACTTCGCTGGTTATCCATTCACAGTGGGAGGGGTCTTCGTGACCTACACCGATCAGGTGATCACCTGCAGTGACTGCGGAATCGACTTCGTCTTTTCCGTGTCCGAGCAGGAGTTCTTCGCGGAGAAGGGCTTCGCGTCCGCTCCGAAGCGCTGCTCCTCGTGTCGCGCTCAGCGACGAGCCACGGGCGGCGGCGCCGGCGCGAGCAGCTACGGCAACGGCGGTGGCTATGGCGGCGGCTACTCGCGTGGCCCGCGCGAGATGCACGACGCCGTCTGCGCCCGTTGTGGCAACGAGACGCAGGTTCCCTTCCGACCGACCGGCGCGCGCCCGGTCTACTGCTCCGACTGCTTCCGGATGATGCGCGGCTAGACCGACTTCTCCCAGAGCACCGATGCGGGCGGCCTCCGGGCCGCCCGTTCTTCACGCCAGCTCGCTCGTCCTATGATTGAGGCCACGCTCACCGGCAGATAACTTGCGGAGCACCTCAACCATGACCTCCCAGCACGACGAGTGGCGTGAGCTCGGGCAGCAGCTGCGCGTCGATTCGATCCGATCCAGCAGCGCCGCGGCGAGCGGCCACCCGACCTCTTCCATGTCGGCGGCAGACCTCATGGCCGTCCTCATGGCGAAGTACCTTCACTACGACTTCGATCGCCCCGAAGATCCGCGCAACGATCACCTGATCTTCAGCAAGGGCCACGCATCGCCGTTGCTGTACGCGATGTACAAGGCCGCGGGCGCCGTCAGCGACGACGAGCTGCTCACCTTCCGCAGCTTCGGCTCGCGGCTCGAGGGCCATCCGACCCCCGTCCTCCCGTGGGTCGACGTCGCAACCGGGTCGCTGGGCCAGGGGCTGCCGATCGCGGTCGGCGTCGCGCTGGCTGGCAAGAAGCTCGACCGCCTTCCGTACCGGGTCTGGTGTCTGTGCGGTGACTCCGAGATGGCCGAGGGCTCGATGTGGGAGGCGTTCGAGCATGCCGGCTTCCACGGCCTCGACAACCTGACGGCGATCATCGACGTCAACCGCCTCGGCCAGACCGGCGAGACGATGCACGGCTGGGACCTCGACGCCTACAAGCGACGGGCAGAGGCGTTCGGCTGGCGCGCGATCGAGATCGATGGCCATGACGTGGCGGCCATCGACGGCGCGCTGGCCCGGGCGATCGAGGCCGACGGCCGGCCGACCGTCGTGATCGCCCGCACCGAGAAGGGCCACGGTGTCGCCGAGGTGGCGAACAAGAATGGCAAGCACGGCAAGCCCGTCGAGGACGAACGGGCCGCGATCGAAGAGCTCGGCGGCATTCGGAACATCCGCGTCGACGTCGCGAAGCCCGACCTCGACGGGTCACCGCACGAGTTTCCGACCGGGGACCTGACGCTGCCGTCCTACGAGCCGGGAACCAAGGAGGCGACGCGCAAAGCCTTCGGCGACGCGCTCACCGCACTCGGCAAGGCGAACGGCAGGGTGGTCGCGCTCGACGGCGAGGTGGGCAACAGTACCTACACCGAGGAGTTCGCCGAGGCCCTGCCGGATCGGTTCTTCCAGGTCTACATCGCCGAGCAGCAGATGATCGCCAGTGCCGTCGGCTTCCAGGTCCGCGGCTGGAAGCCGTTCGGCGCGACGTTCGCCGCGTTCCTCAGCCGCGCCTACGACTTCATCCGCATGGCGGCGGTCAGCCGCGCCAACCTGGCATTGGCCGGCTCGCATGCCGGTGTCAGCATCGGTGAGGACGGTCCGTCGCAGATGGCGCTGGAGGACCTCGCCAGCCTGCGAGCGGTGCATGGATCGACCGTGCTGTATCCCTCCGACGCGAACCAGGCCGCCGCCCTGGTGCCGCAGATGGCCGAGCGCAAGGGCATCGTCTACATGCGCACGACGCGCGAGAAGACGCCCGTGATCTATCCACCGGGTGACGCGTTCCCCATCGGCGGCTCCCGCGTGGTGCGCCAGACCGATGACGACGCCGTCACCCTGATCGGTGCCGGCATCACCCTGCACGAGGCCATGAAGGCGGCCGACGCGCTGGCCGGCGACGGCATCGCGGCGCGGGTCATCGACCTTTACAGCCTGAAGCCCATCGACGTCGACACGCTGCGGGCCGCGGCGCGCGAGACGCGGGGGCTCGTCACCGTCGAGGATCACTGGCCGGAGGGCGGCATCGCGTCCGCGGTGCTCGAGGCACTGGCCGCCGACGCGTCCCGTCCGCCGCTCGTCAGCCTCGCCGTGCGCGAGATGCCCGGCTCCGGGAAGCCGGCCGAGCTCGTCGCCGCCGCTCGGATCGACGCGGCCGCCATCGCGGCCGCCGCACGCGAGCTCGCCGGCGTGCCGGTGGCGGCCACGACCAAGGAGGAATCCAGATGACGAACGCGCTCCAGCGGCTCCACGCGGAGCAGGACCAGAGCCCGTGGATCGACTTCATCGATCGCGAGCTCATCACCAGCGGCAAGCTGGCCGAGATGGTCGGCGACGGCATTCGCGGCCTGACGAGCAACCCGACGATCTTCGCCAAGGCGGTTGCGACCGGCCAGTACGACGAGCTCATCCGGCGGGAGATCGACGCCGGTGACGGCGCGCGCGAGATCTACGAGGAGATCGCGGTCGGTGACGTGGGCGATGCGGCCGACGTGCTGCGCCGCGTCCACGACGCATCGGACGGAGCCGACGGGTTCGCCAGTATCGAGGTCGAGCCGGACCTCGCGCAGGACGCCGACGCCACCCTTGCGCGGGCGCGCGCGCTGTGGGGCCGCCTCGAGCGGCCGAACGTGTTCATCAAGATCCCGGCGACCGAGGCCGGCATCCCGGCCATCGAGAACGCGATCGCCGAGGGCATCAACGTCAACATCACGCTCATGTTCAGCGTCGACATCTACAGGCGCGTGGCGCGGGCCTACATCGCCGGGCTTCGGCGTCGCCACGAGCGCGGCGAGAGCGTTCGGGTGGCGAGCGTCGCCAGCTTCTTCGTGAGCCGGGTCGACACGAAGGTCGACAAGTACCTCGAGGAGCTTGGGACGCGCGGAGCCCTCGAGGCGCGCGGTCGCGCCGCGATCGCCAACGCGAAGATGGCGTACGAGGCGTTCAGCGAGATCTTCGGTGGAGACGAGTTCGCCGATCTGCGCGCGGCCGGTGCGCGCGTCCAGCGCTGCCTCTGGGCCAGCACGAGCACCAAGAACCCCGACTACCGCGACGTCCTGTATGTCGAGGAGCTCATCGGTCCGGAAACCGTGAACACCATGCCGATCGAAACGATCGACGCCTTTCTGGATCATGGCAACATCGAGCGAACCCTCGACCGGCGCCTCGACGAGGCGCACCGGGCGATCCGTGACGTCGAGGCCCAGGGAATCACCATGGAGCGCGTCACCTCCGAGCTCATCGACGAGGGAGTTGCCAGCTTCGGGAAGAGCTTCGACCAGCTGATCGAGACCATCGAGTCGAAGCGCAGGGAGCTCGCTCCCGCATGAGCGCCCTCGACGGCGCGATTGCCACGCGCCTCCAGGCGTGGACCGAGGAGCGGGTCGCGGACCGGCTGTGGGCGAAGGACGGTTCGCTGTGGGCGGCCTCCGGCAAGCCGGCGGACGAGGTCGCCGCATGGCTCGGCTGGCTCGACCTGCCGGAGGCGATGTCCGCGCGCATCCCCGAGCTCGAGCACCTGGCGCGCGACATCCGGGAGGATGGCTACCGACGGGCCGCCGTGCTGGGCATGGGCGGCTCCAGCCTTGCGCCGGAGCTCTTCAGCCGCGTCTTCGGCTGGGCGGGCGGAGCCGATGGCAGCGGAGCCGCATCGGCCGACGGCCTCGAGCTCCGCGTCCTCGACTCGACCCATCCCGATGTGGTGCGGGGATTCCGATCGTGGGCCCAGGACCGGCGGACGCTCTTCTGTGTCAGCTCGAAGTCCGGATCGACGACGGAGCCGAACGCCTACCAGGCGGCGATGTCGGAGATCGCGCCCGCCCTCGACTTCGTCGCCATCACGGATCCCGGCACATCGCTCGCCGAGCTGGCGCGCGCCCAGGAGTTCCGCGGCATCGTCGAGGCGCCGCCCGACGTCGGCGGCCGCTACTCTGCACTGACGGTGTTCGGGCTCGTCCCCGCGGCGCTCAACGGCGTCGACCTCCGCGGTCTGCTCGAGCGCGCCCGCGCCATGGCCGATGCGTGCCGCGCCTCCGACGCGGCGGCGAACCCTGGGCTGAGCCTGGGCGCCGCCATCGGTGAGGCGGCGATGGCCGGACGCGACAAGCTCACCATCGTCGCCTCGCCCCGCCTCGCGGCCTTCGGCGATTGGGCCGAGCAGCTCGTGGCCGAGAGCACGGGCAAGGCCGGCACGGGGATCGTGCCCGTCGTGGGCGAGCCACTCGCGACGGCCGAGGAGTACGGCGACGATCGGTACTTCGTCTTCCTCACCCTCGCCGGGGAGTCGCGTGACGAGCTCGGCGGCCTGGCCGGCGACCTCATGGCCCAGGGCCATGCCGGGCGCCACATCGAGCTCGCCGACCCGTTGGACATCGGCGCCGAGTTCGTGCGCTGGGAGGTCGCGACCGCGGCCGCAGGGATCGTGCTCGGGATCGATCCGTTCGACCAGCCCAATGTCCAGGAATCGAAGGACGCGACGAAGTCGCTGCTGGAGACGTATCGGTCCCGAGGCGCTTTGCCGCAGCCGATGCCCCTGGTGAGCGAGCCCGGCATGGCCGTGAGTGCCGACCCTGCGCCGCTGGGCGACACGCCGGTCAGCGTCGATGGTGCCGTCCGGCGCCTGGTGGAGCTCACGCACGGCGGTCGCGATTACTTCGCGATCCTCGCCTACCTGCCGCCCGACCGCGAGGTCGTGGAGCGGCTGCAGTCGATTCGCGAGCGCGTCCGGGCGTCGACCGGCGCGGCGACGACCCTTGGCTTCGGCCCGCGTTTCCTCCACTCGACCGGCCAGCTGCACAAGGGCGGGCCGGACAGCGGCGTCTTCCTCCAGGTCACGGCGGATCCGTCGAAGGACCTGCCGATTCCCGGTTGGGACGAGTCATTCGGGACGCTCATCGCGGCGCAGGCCCTGGGCGATCTCGCCTCGCTCCAGAAGCGGGGACGGCGCGCCATGCAGCTCCACCTGGGCGACCTCGTGGGTGGCATCGCCCGGCTGGAGGCGATGATCGGCGCCGTGACCGGTGCGCCGGCATCGGTGGGCTGACACCGGCAACGAACGTTAGAGCAAGGAGCGCGCGAGCAGATGCAGGTGGCGATCGCCGGGCTTGGGCGGATGGGCGCCGGGATGGCGCGACGAGCCGCACGCGGCGGTCACGACGTGATCGCGTGGAATCGGACGGAGTCGGTGGCGACGGAGGTCGCCGCCGAGCCGGAGAACGAGGGCCGCATCCAGGTCGCGGAGCCGCTCGATCGGATCGTGGCCATGGTCGACCCTCCCCGCCACGTGGTGATCAGCGTCCCGTCCGGCGCGGCGACCGACGCGATGATCGAGCAGCTCGCCGCCATCCTCGAGCCCGGCGACGTGATCGTCGACGCCGGGAACAGCCGCTTTCACGACTCCAGGCGTCACGCCGCGGAGCTGGCTGAGAAGGGCGTCGAATGGCTCGACATGGGGGTGTCGGGCGGCATCTGGGGCCTCGAGGTCGGCTTCTGCGCGATGTTGGGCGGCCGCCGCGATGTGTTCGACGCCTTCGAGCCCCTCGTGCGCACCCTCGCCCCCGAGGGCGGGTATCTCTACTGCGGTGAAGCCGGGGCCGGCCACTACACGAAGATGGTCCACAACGGCATCGAGTACGGGCTCATGCAGGCATACGGCGAGGGATTCGACATCCTCCATGCCAGCGACTACGACCTCGATCTGGCGGCGATCGCGAAGATGTGGAACCACGGCTCGGTCGTCCGCTCCTGGCTCCTCGAGTTGGCGGCCCGCGCCTTCGAGAAGGAGGGCAACGACCTCGAGCACGTCAGCGGCTGGGTGGCGGACTCGGGCGAGGGTCGCTGGACGGTGGCCGAGGCGATCGACCACGACGTTCCGGCGCCGGTCATCACGCTCAGCCTGATCGAGCGCTTCCGCAGCCGTCGCTCGCCCGACTCCTACACCGATCGTGTCCTCGCCGCCCTCCGCAACGAGTTCGGTGGCCACGCGATCAAGGCCCGCGAGTAGGCACCGATGGCGCGCACGGTCGAGGCCGATCCGCGGACGCGGACACAGGAGGCCCACCCGGCGACCGTGCCGGCTTCGCAGCCCAATCCGCTGCGGGAGGGGCTCCGCCTGGAGCGCATGGCGGAGCCGTGCACGATGGTCATCTGCGGGGCGACCGGCGATCTCACGGAGCGCAAGCTCGGGCCGGCCCTCTACAACACTCTGCTCGGTGGCTTCCTGCCGCCGGAGTTCACCGTCGTCGGCTTCGCGCGCCGCGACCTGAGCGACGAGCAGTTCCGCCAGCACCTCCTGGACGGCATCAACAAGTACAGCCGCAACAAGCCGGCGAAGCCGGCGATCTGGGAGTCGTTCGCGCGCGGCATCGAGTATCACCGCGGCGACTTCGACGATCCGGCCGCCTTTGTCGAGCTGGCGAAGCGGCTCGACCGCATCGACCGCGACCGGGGCACCGCGGGGAATCGGCTGTTCTACCTCGCCGTGCCACCGATCCTGTACCCCGAGATCGTCAACCACCTCGACCGAGCGGGCCTCGCTGCCAGCGGCGATCGGCGCGGGACGGGTCCGAAGCGCGGCTGGACCCGCGTCATCGTCGAGAAGCCGTTCGGTTACGACCTCGAGAGCGCCCGGGCCCTCAACCGCGAGATCGCGGCGGTCTTCGACGAGGGGCAGGTCTACCGCATCGATCACTACCTCGGCAAGGAGACCGTCCAGAACCTCGCGGTGTTCCGTTTCGGCAACGGCCTCTTCGAGCCGATCTGGAACCGGCGCTACATCGACTCGGTGCAGATCACGGTCGCCGAGACGGTGGGCGTCGAGGGCCGGGGGGAGTTCTACGACCAGACCGGCGCCCTGCGCGACATCGTCCAGAACCACGGGCTCCAGCTCCTCGCGATGTTCGCCATGGAGCCGCCGGTCGAGTTCGGGGCGGAGGATCTGCGCGACGAGAAGCTCAAGGTGCTGCGCGCGGTGAAGGCGATGGCAGGCGAGGACGTGCCGGCGAACACCGTCCGCGGCCAGTACGTCTCCGGCTGGGTCGAGGGCAGTCGCGTCGCCTCGTATCGCGACGAGCCGGAGGTGGCGGGCGACTCCGAGACCGAGACGTTCGTGGCCCTGAAGCTCGCGATCGAGTCCTGGCGCTGGGCCGGGGTCCCGTTCTACATCCGCACGGGGAAGGCGCTTCCCAGCCGTGTGACCGAGATCGCGGTCCAGTTCCGCCGCGCGCCGCTGGCCCTCTTCGCGCGGGCCGGCGTGCCGCAGATCGATCCCAACGTCCTCGCCATCCGCGTCCAGCCGGACGAGGGCATCCTCCTCCGCTTCGGGGCCAAGGTCCCGGGGCAGGGGCTCCAGATCAGGAACGTCAACATGGACTTCCGCTATGGCTCCTCGTTCGCGGTCGACTCGCCGGACGCCTACGAGACACTGCTGCTCGACGCGATGGTCGGCGACGCGAGCCTCTTCACCCGCAGCGACGAGGTTGAGCGGGCGTGGACGATCTTGGATCCCATCCTCGACGCGTGGTCGGCCGGTCAAGGCGGCCCGCTCCACTTCTATGGAGCGGGCAGCTGGGGTCCGCCGGCGGCCGATGAGCTGCTCGCCCGCGATGGCCGAGCCTGGCGCTCGCCATGACGGATGGTGGTCTCACCGCCCTGGAGGAGCAGGCGGTCCATCGGCGGCTCATGCGCTTCGGCGAGCACGAGAGTCTCGCCACCCCGATGTGGGAGGAGCGCGACACGAGCGTCCAGGCCATCGCCTCCTATCTCTCCTCGCTATGGGACTCGAGTGCACGGACCGATGACGGCGACCCGCTCGTCCGAGAGAAGGGGCTGCCCCATGCGCGAGCATCGGTCCTCAACCTCATCGTGGTCGTCGTCGATGACGAGGCGGCCAGGCGCGTCGTCCAGACCCTCATGGGCCTCGGAGTCCGGCATCCGTCACGGGCCATCGTGCTCGTGCCGGAGCCGGGGGAGGGCATCGAGCCGATGGACGCGCGCATCAGTACCCACTGCAACGAGGTCGCCGACGGCGGCGAGCGAGTCTGCTACGAGGAGGTCGTTCTAACGGTTCGCGGCGAGGCCGCGGGCCACCTCTCGGGGATCGTCGCGCCGCTGCTCATCCACGACCTGCCGACCCACCTGTGGTGGCCCGGCAATCCGCCCTTCGACGATCCCACGTTCGAGCAGGTCATCGCGCTGGGGGACCGCGTGCTCTTCGACTCTGCCGACTTCGCGAACCTCCATGCCGGACTGCGGCGCGCGGGGTCGCTGCGAAGGCGCAGCGGCGTCGGCGACCTCAGCTGGGAGCGCCTCTCGTGGTGGCAGGAGCTGACGGCCCAGTTCTTCGACGCGCCGCGATTCCGCCGGTACCTGCCCAACCTCAGCCGCCTCCACATCCGTTACGCGGTCGGGGCGCCGCCCTCCCGGCCGCGGAGCGATGACGACGAGGTGGCCCCGGGCGTGAGGTCACCCATGGCCCAGGCGATCCTCTATGCCGGCTGGATCGCGACCCGGCTCGGCTGGCGGCGGAATCGGACGATCGACGCGCTCCACGACGGTGGCTTCCACCTTCGTCTCGAGGGTCGGCACGAGATGGTCGACCTCGACCTGCGTGCCGTCGAGACCGATCTGGTCCGTCCCGGCGAGCTGCTCTCGGTTCGGCTCGGGTCCCTCGGCGAGACCGGCGCCGCGGAGTTCATCATCGACCGCGACGCGGACGACGCCATGGTGGCCACGAACGCCGACGGCATGACGGCCCTCCTGCGCCGCGTGCCGATGGAGACGCCCCGCGAGGCCGAGCTCCTGAGCTCGCAGCTCGCGACGGATGTCGTGGATCCGGTATACGAGGACGCGCTCCGCGCCGGCGGCATCCTCCTCTCCTGCGCCCGCGAGCCCGCCGCGTGACGCGGTTCACGGTCGAGCCAGACGCGGCCGCCGTCTCACGGACGACGGCAGACCGCTTCGTGGACGCCGCCCGCGACGCGATCGCCGAGCGCGGCATCTTCCGCGTGGCCCTCTCCGGCGGCGGTACGCCGAAGCAGGTCTATCCACTGCTCCTCGAACCCGAGCGGCGTGACGCGGTCGACTGGAGCGCGGTCGAGTTCTTCTGGGGCGACGAGCGCGCGGTGCCGCCGGACCACCCCGAGTCGAACTTCGGCGTCGCATACGGGATGCTGATCTCGCAGCTCCCCGCGGTGCGCCAGGATCGCATCCACCGCATGCCAGCCGAGGCGAGCGATCTGGAGGCGGCCGCGCTCTCCTACGAAACCGAGCTGCGTCTGGCCTTCGCCGCCACCGGCTCCGGACCGCCGGCCTTCGACCTGGTCTGGCTGGGCATGGGGCCGGATGGCCACACCGCCAGCCTCTTCCCCGGTGGCGACGCGGTGAACGCCACCCGGCGCTGGGTGGTCGCCGCCTGGGCGCCGTCGCTCGAGGCGTGGCGCCTCTCACTGACGCTGCCGGTCCTCAACGCCGGACGGCGCGTGCTCTTCGCGGTCACCGGGGCCGACAAGGCCGATGCGCTGGCCGGCGTCCGATCCGGCTCGGACGGCCTTCCTGCCGCGCGGGTGGCCGGCGACCAGGTCGAGTGGATCGTCGACGCCGCCGCGGCGGGGGAGGCTTCCTGACCGATGCCACCCCTGGCCTGGCTCGCCATCGCCGTCATCGCCGGAGCCGCGGCCTGGGGCGTGGGCTGGCCGGCGTGGCGGCAGTACCGAGCGCGTGAGGCGAGCGAGTCGAACACGGATCGCTACCTCGCGTGGCGCGGGAGGGCGCCCAGCGGCAGCCGGCCGAAGGAGGGAATGACCGGCGAGGAGCGTCGTCGCATCTACGCCGGGGCCGCACTGGCGGTCGTTGCCGTCGTGGCGCTCCTGGCCTTCTTCGGCGCCAGCTGACGTACCGATGCGGGTCGAGCTCCTCTACGCGGACGGCGATCCGGCGGCGATGCCGGCGCGGCAGAACCTCGTCGAGGTCCTGACGGAGGACGCGTTCGAAACGCCGATCCAGATGATCGCCGTCGCCAGCGCAGAGGATGCGGCCCTCCTCGAGATGCGAGGTTCACCGACCATTCGGATCGACGGCGCCGACATCGATCCCGGGTCGGCCGGCCCGATCGGCCTGGGGCCACGTGCCTACGGTGACGACGGACCGATCCCGTCGAAGGCGCGGATCCGCCGCGCCGTGGAGCGGGCTCGCGGATGGAGCCACGGCCTCCACGAGTGACGTTCCGGCGTCGGGATTCCGGCCTGCCTGTGCCAATCGCCGCTCAGCGCTAGACTGGCGGCCAACAGCCCATGTCCGCTAACAAACGGCCGAGCACCTCGAGCCTCCGCCGATACCTGACATCGCGCCCGTACATCGCCGTCGCCGACATTCGCCGCCGGTTCGGCCTCGATCCCGAGGCGATGAGCGTGGTCTCCCGCAACGGGACGACCGCCTACATCGGCCTGCCGGAGCGCGAGGCGACGAAGCTCCAGGACCTCTGGCAGCGTGACGAAGTGGGGGTCGAGCTATCGGTCGAGGTGAGGGCCCCCGTCATCGTCGGCGTCTATCCCATACGGATCGCTCGCTTCGTGCGCGATCAGGCGCACAACGGCAACGGCCACCACGTCAATGGCAACGGCCAGCACGCGGGAGGCGAACCGGAGGCGGCCGACGAGCCCGAGCCGACCTATCACCCGCCGCCACCCAAGGTCGACCTCGCGCGCGGGGATGCCTCGCCGGAATGAAGGTCGGCGCGGTGGTCGACGACCTGCTGCTGTTCAGCCGCATCGACGCCGCCGCATCGGCGGCGGGCGCATCTCTCGTTCGGGCCGCATCGCCCGCTGACCTGCCAGACGACCTCGACCTCGTCCTCGTCGACTGGTCGGCTCGTCAGCCGAGCTGGGCCGATGCGCTGCGCCGCTCGTCCGCCCGGGTCATCCTCTTCGGCCCGCACACCGATCTCGAGGCCCACGCGGCCGCTCGCGCCGCGGGAGTCGGGCCGATGCTGGCCCGATCCAGGCTGGTCGCCATGCTCTCGGAGCTGGTCGGCGCCAGAGCCTAGGTGGCTTCCTCGCGAGCTTCGGACCGGCTTGAGTCTCGAGCCTCGATCGGCACCGCCGTTAGGGTTGTCCGCCCCAGGACTGGTGAGCTCGCTCGCGGGGCTCCTCGCGCAGCTCGCTCTCGCAGAATCGTCATCAGGACGCGCCAGCCGTCACGGAACGTGTTGAGGTTCGACTCACCGTATCGTCGCGGGGCTTCCATGCTCGGGACTTCGGCGATGCGCAGGCCAGCGCGGACGGCCCGGGTCACGAGCTGAGTCTCGATCTCGAACCCGTCGGCGTCCAGCGCAAGGGACGGGACCGACCGCCGACGCAGGGCAACGAACCCGTAGCACAGCTCGGTGAAGTCGGTTCCGAAGAGCAGGTTCGCCAGGTCACGCAGGCGCGCGTTGCCGAATTGCCGGAGCAGCGTGATGTCCGCGCTGCCACCGCCAGGCATGTTTCGGGAGCCCTTGACCATGTCGTAGCCGGCTTCGAGAAGCTCGACGTAGCGGTGGATCTCGACCGGATCCATGCTTCCATCGGCGTCGATGAGGATGATGTAGTCGCCCCGGGCGGCGTCCATGCCGGCCCGCATCGCCGCCCCCTTGCCCGGGCGGCGCTCATGGATCACGACCACATCGGGCGTGATCATCTTCGCCACCTCGAGGGTCCCGTCGGTCGACAGCCCATCGACGACGATGACCTCGTCGACGTAGGCGGGCATGCGCTGCAGGACCCAGGCGATGTTGCGGGCCTCGTTCTTCGCGGGAATGACGACGCTGACCCTGGGCATCAGGGTTGAAATACTCATGTTCATGCTCGGGTGGGCCGTCGGGAACTGACGGCTAGATCATTGCCGGGACGCGGCGAGAATCCGGGAATCGGCAGCCTCCTACCGAGACTGCGGGTTCGCTGACAAGTCCTCCGCATCACCCCCTCGAGGGCCGGCACTCGCCCCTGTACTATCGGCCCACGGTACGAATGTACTAGCCTCCGTAGGAGTGGCATTCTGGGTACTTCGGTACGGAATGTCCATATCTGGAGCGGATCAGATCGGCGTTCCGGTGACTCTATGCACCGGGAGGAGCCCTGCGGACGGTGCATCGGTGATCGGTTTGTCGGAGACTGCGGCCCAATGACGACCAAGCCCATGCCAGCGAGGAAGCTGGAACGACCGGAGGTCATCTGGACCCTTCTCGACGCGCTCGCTCGCGGCGATTCCCTCGCGGACGCCCTGCGCCAGGCTGACGTCGCTCCGTCGACGTTCTACCGCGAGTGCCGGCGCTCCGAGCTCTTCCTGGGTCTCATCGACCGGGCACGGGCGTCCGGACTGGCCGTCCGCCAGCGCGCGGCGACCGTCGCCCCACCGGCGGCCGTCGCGGTCCCGACGGCGGATGTCATCCTCCCGGTCCCCGCGCAGCCATCGCCCGACCTCGAGGACTACCGCACCGATAAGATGCCGGCCGTGGCGGCCCACGTCGCGCCTATCGCCATCGCTCCCGGCATTCCGGCCGAGCCCGAGCCGCCACGCGTCGAGGGTCCGTCGCGACTTCGCACGTTCGTGGTCTCGTTGGGCAGCGCCTCGCGTGCCGGCTCGGCCCAGCGAACGGCAATCGTCGCGGAGGAGAGAGCGTCCGCATCGGTGGCCGGCTCGGACTGGGCGCTCCCCGCGTTCGTGCTCGTGGTTCAGTGCTTCGCCGTGCTCCTCCTGGTGGACAGCCTCGCGGTCCAGCTGGCATCCACGGCCATCGTCGTCGTCGGGGTCCTGGCGTTGATGCGGAGACGCGCGTCAGTGCGCGACGTGCCACAGCAGCCGGCTCCAGCCGTCGTGCAGATGGTCGCGCCCGTCGAGGCGCGGCACGACCTGGATTGGCTCCAGGCATCGATCGCACGTTCGCGGGTGGACCCCAATGAACCGCGCAGATAGCGGCGTCGCCGCCGGCTGGGGCCTCGATCGTCCCGAGCTCTCGGTCGTCGTCTGCGCGTACACCCTCGAGCGCTGGACCGTGCTGACGGGCGCCATCCGCTCGCTGCTCTCGCAGTCGCGCCGGGTGGACGAGGTCATCCTCGTGATCGATCACGCGCCCGCGCTGCTCGAAGCTGCGCGCGCCGAGTTCACCGATGCCCGAGTCACGATCATCGAGAACTCGGGCCCTCGTGGCCTGAGCGGTGCCCGGAACAGCGGCGTGGCCGCTGCAAGCAGATCGATCGTGGCGTTTCTCGACGACGACGCGACCGCATCGCCGGACTGGGCCTCACGCCTCATGGGCTGGTACGCCGACGCATCGGTCCTCGGTGTCGGCGGCTCCAGCATCCCGAACTGGAGCGGCTCCCGGCGGCCGGCGTGGTTTCCGGAGGAGTTCGACTGGGTGGTCGGATGCACCTACCGCGGGATGCCCGTCCGCCCTTCCGCCGTCCGCAACCTCATCGGTTCGAACATGTCGTTCCGCCGCGCGCTCTTCGGGGAGGTCGGTGGCTTCGACCCGAGCGTGGGTCGCGTGGGGACCGCCCCGGTCGGATGCGAGGAGACCGTGTTCTGCATCCTGGTTGCGGCGCGCTTCCCGGGCGGGCGGATCATGTACGACCCGGCGGTGCGCGTGGATCATCACCTCCCTCCGAATCGGAGCACGTGGCGCTATTTCAGGGAACGCTGCTATGCCGAAGGACGGTCCAAGGCCGTCGTCTCCGGCCTGGTCGGCTCGCGTCAGGGCCTCGCTTCCGAGCGCTCGTACGTGCGGAGGACGCTGCCCGTCGCCGCGATGCATGGAATCGTCGAGGGCGTTCGCACGCGGCGCGTCGCGCCCTTGGCCCGAACCGCTGCCATCGTCTCGGGCCTGGCCATCACGGGGATGGGCTACGTGGTCGGCCGCGTCACCATGCGGCTGGGTGGCCGGCTCCCGGTCGGCCAGGAGCCTGCCACGTGACTCGACGAGCGTCAGCAGCTCCCAGCCGGCTCCGCGACCTGTCGGTCATCATCCCGGTGCGCAACGCCGAGGCCTTCCTGGACGCATGCCTTCGCTCGGTGGTCGCGGCCGATCCGGCCGAGATCATCGTCGTCGACGGCTGTTCCACGGATCGCACGCTCGACATCGCCAGCGGGTACCCGGTGCGCATCCTCACTGACCATGGGCGGGGGGTTGCGGCGGCGCGCGTCATCGGTGCGGAGGCCGCGAGCACGCGCTGGCTCGCGCTCATCGACGCGGACGTCGTGGTCCCGCCCGGTGCGCTGGAGGCACTGCTCAAGGAGGCCGAGCAGGGTGAATACGTCGCCCTGCAGGCGGGCCTGGAGAGCGAGTCCGGGCCGGGGTACTGGGGCCAGGCCCTGGTGAGCCATCACCGCTCGGGCCGGAGCCGGTACTGGTTTGGCCTGGTGGCGACGATCTTCCTGCGCAGCGCGCTGCTGGAGCACGGCCTCGATCACAGCTTCGTGTCGGGCGAGGACATCGAGATCCGCATGCGCCTCGAGCGCGCGCGGGCCAGGGCCGGCGTCTCTCGCAGCGTCGTCGTCTCGCATCGGTTCGGTGACACATTCGATTTCGCCATGGGCCAGTTCCTCGCCGACGGAGCGGGCCTGGCCCGAACCGCGCGCAAGCACGGTTGGAAGGCGACGCCTCTGCTGGGCCTGCCCATGGCCGCCGGCGTGCGCGGCGCCGTGCTCAGTCTCGTCCGCCGCGAGCCCCAGTGGGTTCCGTATTACGTCACGTTTGCCGCCGTGAACTCGTACGCCATCGCCCGTCAGCTGATCCGTGAGGGGAGAAGTCATCGCCGATAGCACGGGCGACGGAGCCCCACCGGCAGCCACGGCGTTGTCCCCGCATGCGAGCGGTGTCCGCCTCTGGGTTCGATCCCCAGCCTTCAGGAGCAGTCTCGGCCTCATCGCCGGCCGCGTGGCGTCGATGGGGCTCGGGTTCGCCGCCTGGCTCGTCGCGGCGCGTCTGTTCCCACCGGCGGAGGTCGGCGTCGCCTCTGGCCTGGTGTCGGCCATGATGCTCGGCGTGCAGCTCGCCCTGCTGGGCATCGGCTCCGCCGCCATCGCGCTCTACCCGTCGCACCGCCAGGACCCCGATCGCCTGGTCAACGTCGGGGCAACGAGCGTCGTCGCGACCGCGGCACTGGGCGCCGTCGCGTTCGTGCTGCTGGCGGCCACCCTCTCGGCCGAGCTGCGCGTCGTCGCCGCGCCCGCCATGGCCGCAGCCTTCCTCGCGATGACCGTGTTCGGGACGCTCAACACGTACTACGACCACGTCTCGATCGCATTGCACCGCGGTGCGCAGGTGCTGACCAGGAACGTCCTGTTCGGCATCATCACCATCTCCGTGATCCTGCTGGTCGCGGCACCATCCGCGACCGACGGGACGGCTGCGATCCTCGCGGGTTGGGCCGCCGCCGGGTTCGCGGCGTGCGCGGTCGCCGCGTGGCAGCTCGCTCGGACCCCCCCGGGACTCGTGGCACGGCCCGTTGTCGATCGTGGCCTGACGCTGCGCATGGTGAGGGTCGGCCTTCCGAACTGGATCCTGACGCTTTCCGAGCGCGCTCCGGCGCTCCTTATCCCGGTGCTCGTGACCGAGCTGCTGTCGCCGGCCACCAATGCCTTCTGGTATGCGACCTGGATGATGGCGTGGGTCGTCCTGATCATTCCGATCTCGTTCGGGCAGACCCTCTTTGCCCAGGCGGCCCACGACCCCGACCGCATCGGCAGCTCCAGCCGTCGCATGGTCCGGGCGTCCCTGGCGCTTGGTCTCATGGCGGCCGGAGGCATGGTCCTGCTGGCCGAGGTCGGCCTCGGGCTGCTCGGCCCGGCGTACGTGGAGGCGGGGACCACCCCGCTTCGCATCCTCGTGCTGTCGGTGATTCCGGTGACGGTGATCCAGGCATACTTCGCCGTGTGCCGGGCTCGTGGCTGGCTGCGCGAGGCGATCGCGACCGGCCTTGCCGGTGGGACCGCGGCGGTCGTGGTCACGCTCGCGGGAGGACTCGCCGCTGGCCTGGTGGGAATGGCCATTGCGTGGCTGGCGGCGCAGTCTGCGACCGGCGTCTGGTCGCTCCTCCGCCTGCGGGTCCTCACGGAGCGGGCGGATGCAACGACGCCTCAGCACTAGCCGGCGGTCGCGCGGGTCGAAGCGACGATCGTGAGCAGCATTCGCCGCCGCCTCGCCAGCCCCGCCGGGCTGGCCGTCACCGGCATCGTCGTGATCGGTCTCGCCGTCGGCCTGGGTGTGCAGTTCGCACCGCACAGAGCGCCGCTGCCCTCGATCGCGCGGCCGACCGGGGCGCCGACCCCGTCCGCATCGGCCGCTGACCCGGCCGTGGCGGTCGATGACCTCCGCGTGCCGGTGCGGAATCCCGGCGCAATGGGCGCTGGCGCCTCGGCCCCGGCTGAGGGTGGGACGTCTGGATCGAGCGAGCCGGGGGCGTCGGCATCGTACGTCGATTCGGGCGACGACGCGGCGGAAGCGGTCGAGTCTGACGCTGCCGCTCCGGCGCCCGGCCCGGGCGAGGCCCGGTACGTCGCCTCGAATGGGGATGACGACGGCCCCGGGACCGTGGCACGGCCATGGCGATCCCCGGCGCATGCCGCCGCGGCTGCCCCGGCGGGCTCGACGATCTATCTCCGAGGCGGCACCTATCCCGGCTTCGCGGTGACCCGGTCCGGACTGACGTTCGCGTCCTATCCGGGGGAGATCGCGACCGTCAGCGACGGCACGAGGGAGGACGTCGTCGAGTTCGACGGCGTGACGGGCGGGGCTCTTCGTGGCCTCGTCGTGACCGGCAGCACGACCCAGTACGGCTCCGGAGTCAAGATCGATGAGTCCGCCTCAATCTCGATCATCGGGACGACGGTGCGGCAGAACCGCACCTGGGGGATCGTCGTCGTCCGATCTTCCGGTGTCCTGATCCAGGACAACGACATCTGGGGGAACGCGAACGGGATCGAGGAGCGCTACGCGGATGGCCTCACCATCGCCGGCAACCGGATCCATGACAACGCATCCATGGTTGACGCCGGGCGTGGCCGGCAGGGGATCAACTTCTACAAGTCGACGGGTGCGGTCAGCGTCTCGGGCAACCAGCTCTGGAACAACGGGACGCACTTCGAGATCTACGGCGCCAGCAACCTGACCATCACCGGCAACGCGACCTGGAACGGCCAGGTCATGGAGACCGGCACCGACGGTCCGGCGTGCGATGGCAACCGCTTCATTCGCAACGTGTCCTACCGCGGACGCGGGCTGGACGAGCGGGCCAACGGCCTCATCCTGCGCTGTGCATCGAACATGCTCGTGGCGCACAACACCATCCACGGGTTCGACCAGTTCGCGCTCGACATCGTCGACGGAACGCAGGGGGTCGAGTACGGCGGCTCCATCGCCAACCTCCGGATCGCCAACAACATCCTCTCCGGCGGGCGCGCCTACTCGATCGACAACGCGCTGCCGGCATCCGTGTCGATTGACTACAACCTGCTCTACAACGTCGGGTCGACCGCGGTGTACGGCAGCCACCTCGCGTACGTGGCCGGTGTCGGAAACCTCGACACGCTCGACGCCTTCCGCGCGGCAACCGGCTACGAGGTGCACGGGCGCTTCGGAGACCCCGCGTTCCTCAACGCAGGTGGCGGTGATCTTCGAATCGGGTCCGGATCACCGGCCGTCGATGGCGGGGCCGTGATCCTGGGCGACGGCTATCGCGGATCGGCCCCGGACATGGGGCGCTTCGAGGCGCCGTAGCCCTGGCTCGACTCGGAAGGTGTCGAACCGGGAGGAGTCGCCTCCTCCTCAGGGCCGCCCCCGTGACCGGTCCCAAGGCGCCGGAACCATCTCGCCACGTCGACGGCGGCGGCGACGGCGAGCCACACCAAGATCTGAACGAGTAAGGACAGCAGTCGCGGAATCGATCGTGCGCGAATCGCAGCCCCCCGGTGCGGTCGACGAGTGATGGGCCGGTGGGTGGTCACGATGTTCACACACCCATGCTGCACGTCTCGAGTTATCGCCCGGTTACCAGTCGATTAACGGACGACAGTCTACGCAGCGCTCGCCGCGTTTGCCGGCAAAGTTGGATCTCAGTACCATGGCGCGCCTCGCCGCACCGCCCGATCGCGATCGCGCTGTCGGCACGCCAGCGTGTCAGTCGATGGTGCATGTCATACCCCCACTTCGGTTGGTGCCAGGTCGAATGACTTCCCCCGACGGTTCGGTCTCCACGCGCCGCGGGAGACGCTCGTGACCGCGGCGACCCTCCCGGCGCGCGAACGGGGCCTCCACCTGCGTGCCGTCTCCACGATCGTGGTCGCGGTCCTGTCGGTTGCCGGCGCGGCGGCGCTCTGGGCGATCGGGATGCAGTCGGTCGACCTGGCGTCGATGACCGACCTGGGACTCATCTCCGTCCTGCCCCAGGTGGCGATGGCCGGGCCGATCCTGCTCACCCTCAGCTTCATTGCGATCGTCGCGGCAGGGCCGTACCGCGGGTGGCTGCTGGCACTGCACGTCGTCGCACTGATCGTGATGCTCTTTGCGACGCCCGTCATTGTCGAGGAGGCGCCTCGCTTCAACGTGGCCTGGCGCCACGTGGGCATCGCCGAGGTCCTGATGCGAACGGGCGAGGTCGACCCGAGCATCGACGCCTACTTCAGCTGGCCCGGCTTCTTCATGCTCAGCGCCTTCCTGACGGAGATCACCGGGCTCGACTCCGGCCTCGACCTCATCTCGTGGGCACCGGTCGTATTCAACCTGCTGTACCTGCCGCCGCTGCTGCTGGTCTTTCGGGCGGCGTCCGCGGATTGGCGAGTCGTCTGGCTCGCCGTGTGGATCTTCTACATCACGAACTGGATCGGACAGGACTACTACTCACCCCAGGCCTTCGCGTACTTCCTGTATCTCGTCATCCTTGGCGTCCTGCTCACGTGGTTCGCCCGGAGCCCGCGGCCGGTCTGGCCGATCCCGCAGCGCTGGTTCACGCCGCCCGAACCGGTCGAACCGGCACCCATCACGCCGGTGCAGCGGGCCGCGCTCATCGCCACCATCGTGCTCTTCTTCGTCGCCATCGCGGTCAGCCACCAGCTGACGCCGTTCGCCGTTCTCGGAGTGGTGGGCGCGCTCGTCGTCCTCCGACGCATCGTCCCGACCGGGCTGCCGATCGTCATGGGCGTCATCGTCGGGACCTGGCTGTCGTACATGACGATCAGCTACCTCCAGGGCAACCTGCGCGAGATGATCGACCGGATCGGCAGCGTCGACCAGACCGTCGCCGCGAATCTCACGGATCGCTTCACGGGGAGCGCGGAGCACATCCTCGTCCTGACCGTTCGATCGGCCTCGACCCTGGTGCTGTGGTCGGTCGCCGCCGTCGGGGTCCTGCGCCGGAGGTTCGGCGGCGATCGGGACTTCACCTGGGCGTTCCTCGCGGCGGCGCCCTTCGTGCTGTTCGTGCTCCAGGAGTACGGCGGCGAGATCTTGCTGCGGATCTACATCTTCAGCCTTCCGTTCATGAGCCTGCTGGCGGCGAATGGGCTCGTGGGGTATCGCTTCGGCCGACGCCCGTTGACGATCCTGGCGGTCGGCGTGTTCTGTGTTGGCATGCTGATGGCGTTCTTCGTCAGCCGCTACGGCAACGAGCGGATGGACCTCGTCACGGCGGAGGAGGCCGCCGGGATGGAGCGGCTGTACGAGGTCGCACCTGCGGACTCGGTGTTGGTCGCCGTCTCCGACAACGTCTTCTGGCGATTCAAGGACTACGAGCTCTATCACTACGACGTGTTCAATGATGAGGTCCTCGAAGTCGGGTCGGCCGGCATCCTCGTGCGCATGCGCGAGGATGCCGCCGAGCGACCTGCCTTCCTCGTGCTGAGCCGATCGCAACGGGCCGCCATGGAGCTTCGGTTCGGGTATTCGGCGCGGGCGTGGGACGAGCTGGTTGCCGAGCTCGAAGCCGATCCCGATCTCGAGCGGGTGTTCGCGAACGAGGACGTGCAGATATACGAACTCAACGCTCCGCGAGGGGGCTCATGAGCGGCCGGTCGGTTGCGGTCACGGTGACCCTCGTCGCCGTTACGATGGCGACGCTGCTGCTCGTCGTGTCCGATGGCACCGGCGTGCTGCGCGTCGGCCTGGGCCTCGGCGTGGCGCTGCTCGTCCCCGGGTTGGCCGCCCTGCGTCTCCTTCGCCTGGCGACCGACCTCATCAGCACCATCGGCCTGGCCGTGGCGCTGTCGACGACGATCGACATCGCGATCGTCCTTCCGATGTTCTACCTCCGCGTGTGGTCCATCGAGCTTGCCGTCACGATGCTCACGTTCGTCATCCTGGCGCTCGTCGCCCTTGGCATCCCCTTCGTCCGGCAGGGCATCGGCCGGCATGCGCGGGGCGCGATCGGCGCGCTGAGCCGATGGGGGCCGACGTGAGCGCCACGATCCCGGAGGTGCTGCGGCAGGCGACCGAGGCGTTCACGTTCGAATTCCGATCGGCCACGGCCGGGCTCACCGCGATCGTCGTCCTCATCGTGCTCCTGACCGTGCGCGAGGTCGCCCGTGCCCACGGGGGCGCGCGCGCGCACGAGCGCCTGCAGGCGCTCGACAGCGCCACGTGGCCGCTGCTGATGGCGTTCGGCGTGATCGTCATCATTCGCCTCGCGGGGCTGCTGTGATCAACGCCCTGCCGCGACGGATCCGTGTGGATGCTCTCGCGGATCCTGCCATCGCGGTTTCGGTCGGCTACCTGCTCGCGCTGCTCATCGCCGAGATCGCCCTCATCGGCGGCGGCCTCCTGGCGGGGGCGATCTGCCAGGCACTGCTGCTGCTGACGCTGCTGGCGCACCGCATCCTCGTCCCGGGTGCCAGCTACCGCGCGCTGCTTTCCGGCTTCGCCCTCCTCTCGGTCGTTCGCCTGTTGAGCATGACCGTCCCGGTCGCGGGCCTGCCGGTGCTGGCGTGGCAGGTGATGGTCGGTGTTCCCGCGTTCCTCGCGATCGTGCTGGCCCTCCGTGCCGAACGCGTCGATCCCGAGCTCATCGGGTTCGTCGTCCCGCCCGACGCCGCGGTCGTTGTCCTCAGCACCGCGGCCGGCATTCCGATCGGCCTGCTGGGCTGGCTTGCGCTGCGGCCGCCTCCCATGGTGACCGCGCTGTCTCCGCTGTCGGTGGCGGTCGCCATCGTCGTCACCCTCGTGTTCATCGTGGCGCTGCAGGAGCTGCTTTTCCGTGGCGTCATCCAGGGGCTGGCACTCGATGCCATCGGGTCGTCGACGGTGGCCGTCGGGATCAGCACCGCCGCCTACACGATCATGCTCCTGGGCTCGCTGTCCGCACCGTTCGTCATCCTGAGCTGCGCCTTCGCCCTCGGCCTCGGGCTCACGGTCGAGCGCACCGGGTCGATCTGGGCCGCGGTGGGTGCTCAGGCGTCGGCGACCCTCGGCATGGTCCTGGTCTGGCCGCTGCTGCTGGGGTCGGGCTGATGCGGCCGAACGCCTCCCCCGGCGGCGCCGTTCGCGTCTGGCTCCTCGTCCTGGCGGCTGTCGCGCTCCTCTCCGGCGCCGGCATCGTCGCGTTGCTGGTTCAAGACGCGCCGTCAGCCTCGAACCCCCTGGAGACGACGACCGTGTACGCCGTCGGTGACATTGCCGGCGAGGGCGATGGTGCCGCGCGACTTTCCGACATGCTCGAGCAGAGGAACTTCGACGCGCTGCTCACCCTGGGCGATCACGCCTACGAGGAGGGGACGGCGGAACAGTTCCAGAAGCAGTACGCACCAACCTTCGGCCAGTTCAACGACCGCGTGTACCCGACGCCGGGCAACCATGACTACGTGACCGATGGGGCCGCCGCCTACTACGCCTACTTCGACGAGAACGCGCGGCGCTTCACCGGCAAGGAGTACTACGCCTTCACGCTCGGATCGTGGAGGATCTACTCGCTCAACTCGGAGATCGATGAGGCGCGTCCGGGCGACCCGATGTTCGAGTGGCTGAACCACGACCTCGCCGAGTCGTCGGCCCCTTGCATCGCGGCGTACTGGCACGAGCCGATGTTCACCGTGGGCCGCAAGGAGAACGACGAAGGGGGCATGAGCATGGTGTGGGCGCTGCTCGCCGCTCACGGTGCGGACATCGTGCTGGCCGCGCACGATCACAACTACCAGCGCTGGGCGCCGATCAACGGCATCACCTCGTTCGTCGTGGGGACCGGAGGTCGAAGCCGCTATCCGATCGAACGCGACGACGAGCGGCTGGCTCACGCCGAGGATGGGACGTACGGAGCGCTGCGGCTGGAGCTCGGCCCGTCCGGCGCGCGCTACGAGTTCCAGAGCGACGACAACGAGACGCTCGATGCCGGGTCGCTGGCCTGCCGGTCGAAGGCCGCCGAGGCAGCTCCACCGTCGGCGCCGGCTGACGTGACGGCAACGACCGAGGGCGACGCGGTCCGGATCGGCTGGACGGCGAGCTCCGATCCGAGCGTGATCGGATACGTCGTCCTGCGCGGAACGGACGTGATCGGGTTCACCGAGGAGCCGACCTTCGTCGACGACACGCTCTCCGCCGACGCCTCGGTGCTGTACTTCGTCCGCGCCGTGGCCGCGAATGGGGTGCGTTCCAGCCCGAGCGAGACGGTCCATGGCGGCGGCGAGACGCTGGGCTACACCGACTACACGTGGGGCGATGCCGATCGCAACCCGTCGTCGCCGACCATCGACAAGCCGCAGAGCAAGCTCTGGTATGCCGACGGGTCGTGGTGGGGGATCCTGTTCGCCGGCGATGACCAGGGTGGGCCACGTCGAGCGTTCTACATCCATCGGTTCGATCCGGTGGCTCAGGGCTGGAGAAACACCGGCGTCGAGGTCGACGACCGTGACCGCAGCCACGCCGACGCTCTGTGGGACGAGGAGGAGAGCAAGCTCTACGCGCTGTCCGTGACGGATGGTGGTGCGGCGAAGCTGTACCGCTACTCGTACGAGGCCGGTTCGTACGCTCTCGACGAGGGGTATCCGGTCCGGGTGACCGAGACAGGATCCGAGTCGATCACGCTCGCCAAGGACTCCACCGGGACGCTGTGGGCGACCATGACCCAGCTGGAGGACGGCTCCGGCCCCTGCGCCGAGGGCCAGCCATGCACGGTGCGAATCCTTCACAGCCTCGATCGTGACTACCGTTGGACCGAATCCGTCCAGCTGCCGGTGGGCGACACGGTGGTCGAGCCCGATGATCTCTCGACCGTCGTGGCGTTCGGCGGCGATCGCATCGGCGTCGCGTGGTCGAACCAGCTGCTGGGAGCGTTCGAGGTGGCCATGCACGCGGACGGCGCGCCGGACGACCGATGGACCGTCGAGATCGTCGACGTCGCTCCCCGGGGTTCGGACGATCACCTCAACGCGAAGGCCGATGCGTCCGGTCGCCTGTACATGGTGGTGAAGACGTCGGTCAATGACGAGGCCCTCGGATCGCCGGATGCGCCGCTCATCGTGCTGTGGGTTCGGGACGCGGACGGCACCTGGCGTCACGCGACCGTCTGGCGGACCCGGGATGATGTGACCAGGCCGCAGCTCGTGGTTGACGAGGATCGGGGCGTGGTCGTGGTCGTGGGCGCGACACCCGGGGACGGGGGCGCGATCGTCATGAAGTCGACTCCCGTGGACGACCTGGCGTTCGCTGAAGGCCTCGGCACGCCTCTCCTCGCCGGAGGCAAGATGAACAACGCGACGACGACGAAGCAGACGGTCAGCCTCGACGACGGCGTCCTGGTGCTGGCTGCCGATTCCCGGAGCAGGACGTACTGGCACGCCGTCATCCGGGACGACGCCGACGACGGCCCCGCGCCGAGCCCGTGACGGACGAGAGGCTGGAGACGTCGGTCCGACTGCCGGACGAGGTCGCCATCGAGGTCGACGGCGACGATCGGTTCATCGCACGCGCGCTCGCGGAGCTCGATCCCTACCGGCCCCTCGTCGGCGGACCGGCGGCGGCTCCGAGGGCGGAGCTTCGGATCCGGTCGATCCAGGCCGGCCGGCGAGAGAGGCCGGTGGAGCTTCAGCTCCTCGCCGGCGACGGCCATGTCACCGCCGTCGGCGAGCGGGAAGCCTGGCTGCTCGATGGGACGCTCGGGTGCAGCATCCCTCGCGAGGGTGCCGTCCAGGAGGTCCTCGTCGAGCGCGGGTTCTCCGTCGGGCGGGCGTTCCGCACGGTCGTGCGTCCAGCCCTGCAGCTCCAGATCGCCCGCGGTGGCGGCGTCGTGGTGCACGCGAGCAGCGTCGAGATCGGAGGGCGCGCGGTCCTCGTTGCCGGCTGGTCGGAGAGCGGCAAGACGGAGACCGCCCTGGCGCTGGTGGAGGGTGGGGCCCGGTTCCAGTCGGACAAGTGGACGATCCTGACCTCGGGATCGATGGCCGCGGCGTTCCCCATCTCGCTCGGCGTGCGCGGATGGGTGCTGCCCTTCCTCCCGCGCCTTCGACGGGGCCTGCCCGCCGGCGCGCGCGCACAGCTGCGGCTGGCGGCGGCGGGCCGCGTGGTGACGACACCCCTGCGCAACTGGCACGGCGGGGGATCTGCGATGCAGATCGTTGCCGGAGCGGTCCGGAAGGCGGTCGCGCTGGGTGATCGCGCGGCATTGACGCCCTCCGCGCTCCGGGCGATCTATGACGACGACGAGGACCCGACCCGCGCCATCCCCATCGGCGCCATCGTTGTCCTGCGGACGGCTCCGTCGGGCGAGGTGGCGGTCGTGCCCGGCGACCCCGAGCGCCTCAGCCGACGGCTGGCCATCTCAGCCGCGACGGAACGCGCCGCGTACCTCGCGCTGAAGCAGAGGGCCGCATACGCCCGGGCGGAAGAGTGGGACATCCACGCCCTGATCGAACGAGATCGGGTGGCGCTGGAACGCGAGCTTCGCCGCTGTCCACTGTTCGAGGTCTCGGCGCCGTTCCCAGGCGATCCGCGCGCCGTCGCGGCGGCCGTCTCCCGACACCTGTGACAACCGAACGGCATCTGCTCCAGGTCCTGCCCGATGTCTGCCTGGAGCTGATCGCGGACGGACGGACGAGCCGGCAGCTCCTCGCCGAGTACGCGGATCGATACGAGCGCCGCGGTGCTCCGGATCTCGTCGTGCGCATCGGGCGTGGCCGTTCCGCGGCCGACGATCCGGGCAGGGCGACGTCACCGGGTTCGCACAAGACGGTGTCGTGGTCGGCGCACGTATCCGATCCGGCCGCGGCCCCGCTCGAGCTGGACCTCGCGATTCGCGGGGTGCCCCGTTGGTTCGCCGTGTCGCTGACGCAGGGTTACCTCATCGAGCCGCTCATCTCCGTGGCCGCCGCGCGGACGCGCACAGTTCTCCTTCCCGCCGCCGCCGTCTCCCTGCCCGGAGGTGCGGTCCTCCTGGTCGGGCGATCCCGGACGGGCAAGAGCTCCGTCAGCGCCCGGGCGGCCGCGGCCGGCATCCCGGTGATCGGCGACGATCAGGTCCTCGTGTACCCGGATGGGCGCCTGGCGCGCTTCCCGCGACGGATGCGGTTCTACGACGACCTGCGCGTGACGGCTCCCGATGCGTTCCGGCGGCTGGGCATCCGCTCGCGCACCGCCCTGCACGCCCGAACGCTGGCTCGATACGCGACCGGGGGCTACGTCCGGCCCAGCCTGGCGGTCGACGCCTCGGAGCTGGGCCAGCCGGGGAGGGAGGCCCACCTCGGCCGGGTCATAGTGCTCGAGCGCACCACAAACCGATCGACAACGACCTATGGCGGGGCCAGTGTCGGGGAGACGCTCGAGGTCCTGCACGGCGTGCTCCGAGAGCAGCGGCGGCACCTCACGGCACTTGGTCCTGCCTGGCAGTCGGCCCTCGAGCAGGTGGCGGCGGCGGAGGAAACCGTGCTCACGGAGGCCCTTGCGCGCGTGCCGATCGAGCGGCTCCGCATCGCCGACCACCTGTCGGCGCCCGAGGCCATCGACATCGTCTGGAACCAACTCGTGCGGACATCCGCCACACCCGCAGCCCCGTCGGCAGGCAGCAGCCTGACGACGCCGAGGGGCTAGCCACTGGTACGAAAGTCCTATACGATGCGGGCGGTCTCATTCTGCCCATCTCCCCAGGAGAACCACCCGTAGGTGTCCGCCTTCCCGAGCCGATCGTTGCGGGCGATCACGATCCTCTGCCTCGGCATCACGTTGGCGCTGCCGCTCGCCGGCCGCGCTGCCGCGGCACCGGTCGCGGTCGGCTACCGCGACTTCGGCTACTCCGCCAGCGGCGTCTCCGCCCCGACGGGCGAGAAGCCACAGAGCAAGCTCTGGTACGCGGATGGTTCATGGTGGGGCGCCCTGTTCAGCACCGCGTCCGACGCGTACAACATCTACCGCCTGAACTCATCGACCCAGACGTGGGCCGATACCGGCGTCGTCATCGACTCGCGCAACGCGGTCCGGCTCGACGCCCTCTGGGACGGAACGCGCCTGTATGTCGCGACCGCCGGAAAGACGGCGGGCTCGTCTGACAACGCACAGCTCCACCGCTTCTCGTACAACCCCGCCACCGATACGTACACCCGAGATGCCGGCTTCCCGGTCCAGATCGTGTCGGGCGGGATGGAGGCCGGCGTCATCGCCAAGGACACGGCCGGCGTGCTGTGGTTCACGTACACGCGGGACAGCTCCGTGTGGGTGGCGCGTACCAGCGGGAGCGACACGACGTGGCTCGCGCCGTACGCGATTCCCCTTGACGGAGCCGGTGACCTGACCTCCGATGACGAATCGACGGTGGTGTCGTTCGGCGGCAAGATCGGCGTGATGTGGAGCAACCAGAACGACTGGGCGATGTACTTCGCGATCCATGCCGATGGAGCGCCCGACAGCGCCTGGACGCGCACCACGGCGGTGTCGGGCAACGAGATGTCCGACGATCACATGAACGTCAAGGCGGATTCCAGCGGGCACGTGTACGCCGCGACGAAAACGTCGCTGAACGGGACGAGCGACCCGCTCATCGTGGTCACCAAGTTCGATGGGACGTCGTGGTCTGCGCCGGTCACGTTCGGCACCGTGGGCAACAACCACACCCGGCCGTCGCTCCTCATCGACGAGCAGAATCGTCAGCTCTACGTGTTCGCCGCGCAGCCCTGCTGCAGCGGCGGCGTGATCTACATGAAGAAGACGTCGCTCGACAACATCAGCTTCGCATCGGGCCTCGGCACGCCGTTCATCCAGAGCTCGCAGGACACCACGATCAACAACATCTCGACCACGAAGCAGGCGGTCAACGGGACGACGGGCCTGGTCGGGATCGCGGGGGACGACCACACGAAGTTCTACCTGCACAACGCGCTCACACTGCCCGGCGGCACGCCGGACACCACCCCGCCCGAGACGACGATCACCTCGGCGCCGTCGGGTGACACGACCAGCACCACGGCCAGCATCAGCTTCGCCTCGTCGGAGGCCGGCTCGACCTTCGCCTGCTCGCTGGACGGCGCCGCC
>DASUFJ010000010.1:0-5944 GCA_036274575.1 Candidatus Limnocylindria bacterium | reverse complement strand
CCATCAGCCATCCGCGACCGCGGATTTTGCAGCTGCTGGCGACCGGGGGCAGCGGCGGCGCGCAGGAGAGCTACACCGGGCTGCTCCTCCGGCTGGACCGATCGCAATACGAGGTCCGCGCCCTCTCCCTGTCCGCCGGCTCCGCGGTGCAGCGGTTGCGCGCTCTGGGCATCCCGGTCGAGGTCCTGGAGCAGACCGATGACGACCTCGCCGTCCGCGACCTCGCCCGATGGCTGCGGCGCGAGGAGATCGATCTCGTCCATTCGCACATGTACCGCGCCGAGGTCGTGGGCACCCGCGCGGCCGTCGCGGCCGCCGTGCCGGTGATCGTGGCCACGGTCCACTCGTCGCGCGTTCGCTCGCCATCCGACGTCGCCGCTTTGGCCGAGCTGACGCCGTCGGTGGATCGGCTGATCGTTCCGTCGGAGTCCATCCGCCGCAAGGTCGTGGCCGAGGGTCGCGATGCCGCGCGCTTCGCGATCGTCCCCAACGGCGTCGACCTCTCGCGCTTCGCCACGCCAACCGTCTGCGCCTTCCGTTCGGAGTTCGGCGTCCCGTCCGGTGCCCCGTTGCTCGGGGTCGTCGCGCGGCTGGAGCCCGAGAAGGGGCATCGGTATCTCATCGGGGCGATGCCCTCGATCCTGCGTGCCGCTCCCGAGGCTCGACTGGCCGTGGTGGGCGAGGGCTCCGAGGCTTCCGCCCTCGCCGACCTTGCCGCCTCGCTTGGCGTGGGCGACCGTGTCCTCTTCACCGGCCGCCGCGACGACGTCTCGGCGCTCACCGGCGACCTGACCGTCGCCGTGCTGCCATCGCTCCGCGAGGCCCAGGGCATCTCCATCCTCGAGGCCATGGCCCGACGTGTCCCCGTCGTCGCCTCCGCGGTCGGAGGCATCCCCGAGGTCATCACCTCCGGCACCGACGGCCTGCTCGTCCCCCCCGGCGACGCGGCGGCCCTGGCGGATGCGATCACCGCCCTGCTGACCGATGACGAGCTGCGCGAGCGGATCGGCGCGGCGGGGTATCGGACCGTGGTCGAGCGCTACAGCATCGACGCCCAGGTGAGGCGTACGGAGCTCGTCTACGACGAGGAGCTCGCCCGCGCCGGCGTCCTCCTCACCTCGACCGAGGGCTCACCGGGGCCGTCTGAGCGGGGAGCGCTCGAGGTGCCCCCGGTCTAGGCGCTCGATGTGTTCGATATATCGGGCACTGGAGCGCATCGCCGTCTGCGGGGCCCGGAATCCACCGATCTATCGGGCAGGATCTGGCCCGAACGGCCCCAAACGCGTGCCTCTGGCCAGAACGTGCCCGGTCTATCGGTCGAAAGCCCGCCCGAAATCGCCAAGTGCGTCCGGCTGCCCGATTTATCGGTCCCGAAGGCTAGGCCGGCCGGTCTCGGTCCGCCAGGCGCAGGATGGCCATGATCAGCAGGTAGATCAGCAGCCAGCCGATGAGCGCCACGAGCGCCGCGAAGTCGAAGACGCTGGCGCCGCCGGGCGACACGGTGTCGAACTGGAACATGCCGCGGAACGGCGCGACGAACGGCTCCGTGACGTTGTAGATGAAGTTCACGATGTCGTTCGACTGGTTGGCGACCAGCAGCAGCAGCACGATCCGCAGCGCGAGCAGCACGAACAGGATGCCGAACAGCAGCGACAGGATGCGCCGCGCCCAGTACAGCGGGCCGGGACCTCGGTCCACGTAGGCCGGCTCGGAGTAGGTCGGGCCGCCGGCATTGACGTTCACCGGCTGCTGCGGCGCGACCGGCGCTGCGGCGGCGGCGGGTGGGACGTAGCCGGGATCGGGGGCCGGGCGTTCGACGTAGGTCTGACGCTCGACCACGTTGGTGTCGTCGTCGACCGGATCCCTGGTGATCGGCTCGTAGGCCTGGGCTGGCTCCGCGGGCTGAACGGGCTCCGCGGCCTGAACGGGCTCGACGGGCTCGACCGGCTGCACCGGCTCGACCGGTTCGACGGGCTCGACCGGTTCGTCGGGCTGGGCGGGATCGCCCGGACGCTGGTAGGTCATCGGTGCATTACCTCCGGCGCTGGACGGTAGCACGCCCTGTGCCAGCGCCGGTCAGCCCTCGTGAACCCCGAATCGGCCGATGAGCGGCACGAACACGACCGGCTCGAGCGCCGTCGAGCGCAGGTCCGAGCCGTTGCGCTCGATCAGCGTCAGGAGCTGGTGCTCGCGCGTTCCGACCGGCATGACCAGCCGCCCTCCGTCGGGATCCAGCTGCTCCAGCAGCGGCTTCGGCACGGATGGGCCTCCCGCCGTGACCAGGATGGACCGATACGGACCGCGCGCCGGCCAGCCCTCCGTCCCGTCGCCCACGACGACCTCGACCTGGGGATAGCCCGCCTCGCCAAGCCGCTGGCGCGCGCCTTCGGCAAGCTCCTCGAGTCGCTCGATGGAGATCACGTTCGCCCGCATCTCCGCCAGGATGGCGGCCTGGTACCCCGAGCCGGTGCCGACCTCGAGGACGTTGGCGCCCTCCCAGCCGCCCGGCGGCCGCGCCACCTGGGTCATGCGCGCCACGATGTACGGCTGCGAGATCGTCTGCCCCGCGCCGACGGGCAGGGCATGGTCGCCGTACGGGTCGGGCTCGCTCACGAAGGCGTGGCGCTCGACCGTCGAGAAGGCCCGCAGCAGCTCCGGATCGGAGATGCCACGGGCCTCGAGCTGATCGGCGACCATCCGCGCGCGCTGGCGCGCGGGGTCGTTCGGCGGGTGGCCGCCGGCCGCGTCGTGGCGCCGGCGCGGGAACCGCGGCCAGCGCATCGGTCAGGTGGTCCGGTTAGACGCCGGCCTCGCTGGCGGGCGTCGTCGTCGCTCGCGGCGTCCGGCTGCGGCTTGCGCTGCCGTTGCCGCTGCGCGTGCGCTTCGGCGGCGCCTCGTCATCGGCCTCGTCGTTGGGCTCGATCGCGCCGGCTCCCGACTCGTACGTGCCGAGCGTCGCCGCGTCGAGGACGTCGTTGAGCAGGCGATCGGCCTTCTCGCGCACCAGGCGTCGCGTCTCCTCGCCGCTGCGAGGCGCCAGCAGGATGCCGACGGCCAGGCCGACGAAGAAGAATCGGATCGCGATTCGAACGCGGCTGAACATGGCGATGGCGTCCCTTCGTGCGTGAAATCTTTCTACCCGGGAAAGGGCAAGAAGGATACCACCGGCCTTCTGCGTTGCCGCTCCGGTGCCGATATATCGGGCACCCCAGCACATTGGCGATCGATGTGTCGGGCATCTACCGATGTATCGGGCACAGATTGGCCCGAAGGCACCAACCGGCGGGTGTTGGGCCAATCCATGCCCGATCTATAGGTGAAAACCCCGGCCCGCCGATCGGCTTGGCGTCCGAGTGCCCGATCTATCGGTCCGGCCGGCGGTCTCGGAACCATGCCAGGCCATCGGACCCGAGCGGGATGCCTCTTCGAACGGCATGCATCACCGATCGCGAGCCCGCGGGAAGTGTGCGTCGGATCACCTGCAGGAATGGCTCGAGTGCCGTTCGGTTCCGATCTTTGTCGCTCACCAGAACGACGAGGCGCACTGGTCGAGAGTGACGGGCAGCGAGCCACTCCCGCTTTGTCCGCCAGCGCCGGAACTGGGCCTGCCAGTCGAGGAGCAATCGCTCGATCTCCACCGCGATGATCTCCGACTCTCCCCAGAGCACTTCATCGATCGCCTCACCATGGTCGCCGGCCGGCTCCTCGAAAGAGACGCGCCAGCTCGAGTTCGCCTCGCCGGCGAGCCACTGCGCGGTCGAAAGTTGACCCGAGTCTCGGAGCCGAAGGTCTCGTGCGGGGTACGGGCGGCAGACGAGGTCCAGCCCGACTGCATCGCATGCGGAAACCAGCGCCACGAGCGTCACTTCCGGCGCGCCGCGTTCGATCCGATCCCATGTCGAACGCGCGAGGCCGGCACGGCCGGCCGCGTCGATCCTGGTGAGACCGGCAACATGCCGCGCCTGGCGAATGCTTCGCCCAGCGGACTGCGCGAGGGTCAACGCTCTTTCGAGGCCGCGCCGGCGACGGGGCATGCCGGCGAGTGTGCATCGGTGCCGATTACCTGGCGCTTACCCGTCGCTTAGGCCGGGACGACGACCTCGCTATGGGATCCGAGCGAACCAGAAGAGGGAGCCGGCAGCCGCAACCGCGGCGGTCAGGAGCGCGGCGATGGCGAGGCCATCGGTGATCTCCCGCGGCTCCGTCCGGGTGCCGACGCCCTCGCCGAGATCCTCGAACACGGACACGATCTCCTGCGCCGACTCGGCCTCGAACACCTTGCCACCGGTCGTCTCGGCAATGGTGCGCAGCGCGTCGCGGTCGACGGGGACGGGAACCGTCATGAAGTCGACGACCACCGATCCGTGATCGGTGCCGAACGCGACGGTGTTGATCGTGACTCCGCGGCGCTCGGCCTCGCGGGCGGCCGGCTCCTCCGGGCGGCCGATCGTCGTCTCACCGTCCGACATCAGGACGATCGATCCCGCGGCGCTCTCGGCGTCGGCGGCCACGTCCGACTCGAGGAGATCGAGCGAGGTGTAGATCGCCTCGCCGATGGCGGTCCCCTGGCCCAGGCTGAGCCTGTCGACCGCACGGTCCAGCACCACCTTCGAGGTCGTCGGCGGGATGACCACTCGTGCCGCCTGGTCGAAGGCAACGAGACCGACGCGGACGCCGGCAGGAACGACCTGGATGAACCGATGCGCCGCCTCGCGGGCGGCCGCCATGCGGCTTGGCGTTACGTCCGTTGCTTCCATTGAGATCGACGTGTCGAACGCCAGCACCACCGTGGGCTCGTTCGGGACCTCGGTCGCCAGCGCGGGGCGCGCGGCCGCGACGACGAGCAGGACGATCGCCGCGACGTAGACACCGGCGACGAGGTGGCGACGAAGGCCCGGGCGCCGCGGAGCGACCGCGTCGATCAGCTCCGGATCGGTGTATCGGACCACGTAGGCACGACGTCGGCGCTGACGCGCCAGGTACAGCGCGGCGAACGCGAGCGGCACCAGCAGCAGGAGGAAGCGCTCGGGCGCCAGGAACATGAGGTCGGACGCGAGCGCGGTCATCGGGCAGCTCGAGCGGTCGGGTGAGATGCGACGTGGCGGCCCAGGGCGCGGGCGCGCCGGCGCTGGTCGAGGAACGCCGCGAGGGGTCCGGTCCACTCCGTATCGGTCCGAAGCCGGAGGTGGGTCGCTCCCGCGCGCCGGATCGCAGACGACCTGGCGCCACGTCGGCGATCGGCGACTTCGGCCAGGCGGGCGCGGAAGCGCTCGTCGCCCGTGTCGATCGTCCGCTGGCGGCCGGTCTCGGGATCCTCGATCTCGAGCAGGCCGACATCCGGCAGGCGGAGCTCCCTCGGGTCGACGACCTCGACGGCCATGATCTCGCTCCTTCGACCGAGCCGTGCCAGCGCCGGTCTCCAGGCGTCGGTCGGACCGATGAAGTCCGAGATGACGATGGCCAAGCCGCCACGTCGCAGCGCGTGTCGAAGGCCGTCGATCGCGCGCCCGAGGTCGACCTGCCCGCCCAGCGGCGAGCGCGCGATGCTGCCCAGGAGGGCCATCTGGTGCCGCCGGCCACCGCGGACCGGCACGATCCGCGGGCCATCGGCGCTCGCGATGACCGCGCCGATGCGGTCGCCTCCCAGGACGGCGAGCCCGGACATGGCCGCGGCGACGTTGACGGCGAGATCCGCCTTGCGCCAGCCGACCGTGCCGAAGTCCAGGCTGCCGGAGCGGTCGACCAGGACGGCGACGTCGAGGTCCCGCTCCAGAATCGCGTCCCGGACGTGGGGCTCACCGGTCCGGGCGAGGATCGCCCAGTCCATGCGGCGGACGTCGTCGCCTGGCTCGTACGGCCGTGCGTCCCCGGGCTCGACCCCGTGGCCATGCACCAGCGAGGGATGGCGACCGTCACGCCGGCCGAACACCCGCCGGCTGACCGC
>DASUFJ010000009.1:0-18943 GCA_036274575.1 Candidatus Limnocylindria bacterium | reverse complement strand
GCTCACGACCCTGGTGCTTGCCCAGGCGGTGCGCGCCTACGGCAACCGCAGCCTCCGCCAGCCGGTCCTCGGACTGCGGCCGAACATGTTCCTGGCGGTGGTGTGCGTCATCGTCGCGCTGGCCCAGGCCGCGATCCCCTTCGTCCCGCCCCTCGCCGAGGCGTTCCGCGCATCCCCGCTCAACGCCGTCGAGTGGCTCATCGCCGGCCTCGTCGCGCTGGCGCCGGCGACCGTCGCGGAAGTCATCCGATGGAGGCGCGGCAGCATCGACTGGGTGGCGTAACGCATCGATCGGTCCGGATGGCCCGCGCCGAGGCGACGCTTGGCACTGTCTCTCACCAGCGTCTCGGGCGACGCTCGATCCAGCGAAACAACACCAGAAGGAGGCTGATCATGCTCGAGCTGTACGGCTGGGATGTGGGGATGAGCACGCTGGCCCTCGTCCTGCTCGTCGTGGGCGCGCTGGTCATCGGCGTCATCTTCCAGTTCATCGGCGACGTGACGATCGGCTGGGAGTGGGCCATCGTGGCGGTCGCGGCGCTCGTGGGCGGCTACCTCGGCAGCGAGGCGTTCGCCCAGCTGAGCACCTGGGGCCCCGCGATCGAGGACCTGTACATCGTGCCGGCGGTCGTCGGCGCGTTCGTCTTCGGCGCCGTCGTCGACGCGCTGATCCGCTACCTGACCCACGGGTCGTACATCGCGGAGGCGCGACCGGTCTGAGTCGGAACGACTCCCGAGGCCTGGACGGCGGTCGCACGCGCGGCCGCCGTCTCCTCGCGCGGGGAGGGACGTTCGGCCCGAGCGAGCGGGCCAACCGGCACACGACTGCCGTTGCCATCGGCCGCAGACTCGCGCTCATCGGACAACCACAACGCAGACAAGGAGGCCGAGATGACCCCGACCACGACTGGAACGCTCCACGTGGCAGACCTCATGACCATCGATCCCGTCGTGGTCTCGGTCGACGCCACCATCGAAGAGGCGGAGGAGCTGCTCCGTCACCATCGCATCAGCGGGCTGCCCGTCGTCGACCTCTCCGGACGGTTGGTCGGCGTCATCAGCCAGACCGATCTCCTGTACCTGGCCGTGCCCACGGTCCAGGCCCTCATCCGCCACCGCGAGAGCGGCATCCGCGTCGGTGAGGTCATGAGCGTGCCGCCGGTCACGGTCGAGACGACATCGACGATCGTGGATGCCGCACGCCTGATGCACCGCGACCATCTCCATCGCCTGGTGGCCGTCGACGCGCACGGGCGGCCGGTGGGCGTGATCTCGGCGATGGACTTCGTGGCCCTCGCGGCCGAGGGCTGATCTTCAGGCCGCTCGGGCAAGATCGAGGGTGATCTCCTCGATCCCGGCATCGAGCTCGTCACCGGCCACGGCCGGCCCCGCCCGACGCAGCAGCCGACGCATCGGAACGTTGTCGGCGGAGAGGACGGCGCTCACGCTGTGGAGACCGCGGCCCTTGGCTTCGGACAGCGTCATCGCCACCAGCCGCGAGCCGATGCCCTGGCCCTGGAACTCGTCGGCGACGGCGAATGCCACCTCCGCACCGCCGTGACCATCGGCATGGATCGAGGCGTGAGCCACGATCTCGCCGTCGCGCGGACCGTACTCGGCGAGGACGCCGACCAGGCCGGGAGCCTCCGCCAGATCGGCGATCTGCGCTGGGCCGGGGCGAGTCGGGCCGAGGAAGCGCAGACGTGCCGAGCGAGGGCTGAGATGCGCGTAGAAGTCCGCGAGGCCCGGCCCATGGGCAGCATCGACCGGTCGAATCGAGATCTCGCGATCGACCGGCGCCCTCCGTCCGGGGGTCGATCGTGCGAGCTGGCTGGTTCCTGCCTTCATGGGTCGGTGCCTTTCGGTGGCCTCGATCGTCGGTGCCGGCCGCCCCTTACCGAAGTGCCGTTCGGACCGATCTCCGGGGCCGATCCGCCCTCGGAACGGCGAGGGACCCATCGGTAGACTCGGCCCATGCGCATCGTCAGCGCGGAGGAAGCGGTCGCCGGAATCCAGTCCGGGCAGCAGCTCTACGTCCACGGCGGCGCGGCCACCCCATCCGTCCTGCTCTCGTCGCTCACCGCTCGCGCCGCCGAGCTGCGCGACGTCGGGATCGTCCACCTCCACACGGAGGGCCCTGCCCCGCACCTCGCGCCGGAGGTCGCGTCGAGCTTCCGCCACAGGGCCCTGTTCATCGGTGCCAACTCCCGGACCGCGGTGAACGAGGGGCGGGCGGACTACGTGCCGATCTTCCTGTCCGACATCCCCGAGCTGTTCAGGGGCGGCGCACTGCCGCTCGATGCCGTCCTCATCAACGTCTCACGACCCGATGCCCATGGGTACTGCTCCCTGGGCACGAGCGTCGACGCGACGTTGTCCGCGATCCACAGCGCCTCGACGGTCATCGCGCAGCTCAACGCCGCCATGCCCCGCACGCTCGGCGACTCGTTCGTGCGCGTCGACCAGATCGACCTGGCGGTCGAGGTCGACCAGCCGCCACACGAGCACCGCGTCGCGCCCGTCGGCGATCTCGAGCGGCGCATCGGCGAGTACGTTGCCGAGCTCATCCCCGACCGCGCGACGATCCAGATGGGCATCGGATCGATTCCCGCGGCAGTCGCCCTCGCCCTGCGCGACAAGAATGATCTGGGCATCCACACGGAGCTCTTCACCGATCCGGTCCTCGACCTCATCGAATCCGGTGCCGTCACGGGCGAGGCGAAGGAGATCAATCGCGGGAAGATCGTGACGGCCTTCCTCATGGGCAGCCAGCGCCTCTATGACTTCGTGGACGACAACCCGATGATCGAGATGCGCCCGGTCGACTACACCAACGACACCGCGGTGATCAGGCGCTTCCGCCGCATGGTGGCCATCAACTCGGCGATCTCGATCGATCTCACCGGCCAGGTAAGCGCCGACTCGATCGGCACGCGCTTCTACTCCGGCGTCGGCGGCCAGATGGACTTCATGCGCGGCGCGGCGCTCGCCGCAGAGGGCCGCGCGATCATCGCCCTGCCATCCATGGCTGCGGGTGGAACGCTGTCGCGCATCGTGTCCGTCCTCGAGCCGGGTGCCGGCGTCGTGACCAGCCGTGCCCACGTCCGCACCGTCGTCACCGAACACGGCGTCGCGGAGCTCTTCGGCCGGAGCGTCCGCGAGCGCGCCGTCGAGCTCATCCGCATCGCGCATCCATCCGTCCGGGATCGGCTCGCCGCGGAGGCGAAGCGGCTCTTCCACGTCTGACGGGCCGATCGTCGCGTCACGGCGGGACCTCCGGCACTGTCCACCCGCGCATGGCTGGAGCGACCGTGATCGCGGTATGAATGCGATCGTTCTCTACGCGAACGGCGGCCGGCCTCTAGCCGGCGGCAAGGAGGCAGACCATGGCCATCGCAACACCCCTGCTCGAGGCTCGGGAGGCCGATGCCTCCGGCACGATGCGGGCTGCCGTCTTCCACGGCCCGAACGACATCCGCGTCGACTCGGTGCCGCGGCCGCTGCCGGGTCCGGGTGAGGCGGTCATCCGCGTCACCCTCACCACCATCTGCGGCACCGACGTGCACATCCTCAAGGGCGAGTACCCGGTTCGTCCAGGGCTGATCGTCGGCCACGAGCCTGTCGGCGTGATCGACGAGCTCGGGCCGGGCGTCGTGGGCTACGAGATCGGAGACCGGGTCCTCGTCGGCGCGATCACGCCGTGCGGGCAATGCCACGCCTGCCTGGCCGGTCATCCGAGCCAGTGCGGGCACGGTGCCGGCTATGAGCCGATCGGGGGCTGGAGATTCGGCAACACGATCGACGGCGCCCAGGCCGAGTACCTCCTCGTGCCGAACGCGCAGGCCAATCTGGCGAGGATCCCCGACGCGCTGACCGACGAGCAGGTCGTCCTGCTCGCGGACATCGCTTCGACCGGGTTCTCGGGTCCCGAGTCGGGCGGCGTTCGGATCGGCGACACCGTCGTCGTCTTCGCGCAGGGGCCCATCGGCCTGTGCGCCACGGCGGGAGCCACGCTCATGGGCGCGGCTCGTGTGATCGGGGTCGAAGCTGACATGCACCGGGCCGAAGTGGCGCGTCGCATGGGCGCCGACATCGTGCTCGATCCGGCGACGACCGACGTCCCCGCCGAGGTGCATCGCCTGACCGGGGGAGTCGGCGCCGACGTGGCGATCGAGGCGCTGGGCCTCCAGCAGACCTTCGAGAGCGCGCTGCGCTCCGTCAGGCCAGGCGGAACCGTGTCGAGCCTGGGCGTGTACTCGGGCAAGCTCGAGATCCCGTACGACGCCTTCGCCGCGGGGCTCGGCGACCACCGGATCGTGACGACGCTGTGCCCCGGTGGCAAGGAGCGGATGGGCCGGCTGATGCGGATGGTCGAATCGGGGCGGTTCGACCCGACGCCGCTCATCACCCATCGCTTCGCGCTGCAGGACATCGGCGAGGCGTATCGCGTGTTCAGCAACCGTCTCGACGGCGTGCTGAAGGTCGCGATCAGGCCCTGATTGATCCGGGGCCGGACGCAGGGGACGGCGGACCGGCCCCCACACGGGAAGGTAGGCAGGGCATGTTTCCTCGACCACGTGGAGGTCAACGGAACGCCGAGCAGGAAGGGCGGCCCGTCATGACCTCCGTGGCCACCCGCCTCACCGCGGCTGCCGCCGTGGCGGTCGGTCTCCTTTCCGGCGTAGGCGCTGCCATCGGTACGTTCGCGCGAGGCGACGGCAGCTCGCTGCTCGTCACCAGTGCGCGCGGAGAGACCTACGAGATGGCGACCACCGGCGTGTACGCCAACAACGCCGTCGCCCTGGTCGGCGAGGGCATCGGCTGGGACGTCTTCACCCTGGCCGTTGCGGTCCCCGCGATCCTCGCCGGCGCGTGGCTCACGGCGCGTGGATCCAGACGCGCCCTCCTCTTCACCGCCGGCATGCTCGGCTACTTCGCGTACATGTACCTCGAGTACTCGGTGACGTGGGCCTTCGGGCCGCTCTTCCCGCTCTTCGTCGTGATCACCGCGCTCACCATCGTGGGGCTCGTTACGGCGACAGCGTCGATCTCGGAGCGGTCCGTCCGATTCACGGAGCGATTCCCGCGTCGGTCGTGGGCGATCCTGAGCGCCGCCATGGCGGGCCTGCTGTCGGTCCTGTGGGCGGAGCGCATCGCCACCGGGATCGGGGCGGGCTCCACCCCCACCTTGCTGGGCGAAACGACGATGACGGTCCAGGCCCTGGACCTCGGACTGATCGTCCCGACCTCGTTGATCATCGCCGTCGGCGTCTGGCGCCGCCTGCCCATCGGCTTCGTCGCGGGGACCGCCTTCGGCGTCACGTTCGTGGCGATGTCCGCCGCGATCGCGGCCATGATGGTGTCGTCCGCGATCGTGACCGGCGTCACGCAGCTGCCACCCATCCTTCTGTTCGGCAGTGCCGGCCTGGCCGGCCTGGCCCTGGTCGCGCGCATGTTCGCCAGCGCGGAGTTGACAGAGGGCTCGGAGCGCACAACTCGCACGGAGCTCGGTGGAGCTGCCGCAGCTGGTGCGGCCCCTCTGACATCGGTCGCATCCGCCCGGAGGTCATCACCATGACTCGCGTCGCGTTGCTCGTCCTGCACGGCGTGGTCGCGCTCACCGCGATCGGCGGTGCCATCTGGGTGGTGCCGACCATGCCGCTGGAATGGATCAAGGCCGGTCCGTTCGACGACTGGACCATCCCGGCGATCGCCCTCGGGCTGGTCGGCACGATCGCCGCCGCGGCGTTCATCGCGGTCCTCGCCCGCCCCTGGCTCGGCGGCCTCCTCTCGGTCGTGGCCGGCTCGGCCATGGTCGTCTTCGAGATCGTCGAGATCGCCGTCGTCGGCTGGACGCTCGCCGATCCGCGGTTGAGCGGGTCCTTCCAGGCCTGGCTGCAGCCGATCTACCTCGTCGTTGGCACCGCGCAACTCATCCTTGGCATTCGCCTGTGGTTCGAGTACCGCGGCGCGGCGCCCACGCTCCCGCTCATCCACGATCCGCACGACGACGGCGGAGCGATAGGGGCCGCGTGACTCCGGCGGCGAGCGGCCGTGCGCCCCCGACGGCGCCGCGGTCGGGCGCTGCTAGGCTGACGGCGACACCGCCGGAGGCCCGTCATGGCGACGGCTCACATGCAACCGCCCGCTGGGCTCGACGACCGAGCGTTGGATCGGGTCGACGCGTACTGGCGCGCCGCCAACTACCTCAGCGTCGGGCAGATCTACCTCCTCGATAACCCGCTCCTCGACGAGCCCCTTCGGCCGGAGCACATCAAGCCTCGGCTCCTCGGTCACTTCGGGACCGTGCCGGGCCTCAACCTCGTTTACGCCCACCTCAACCGAGTCATCCGCACGCGCGACCTCGATGCGATCTACATCGCCGGCCCTGGGCATGGCGGCCCCGGCCTCCTGGCAAATGCCTACCTCGAGGGGACGTACACCGAGATCTACCCGGACATCACCCGCGATCGCGAGGGACTGCGCCGCCTCTTCCGGCAGTTCAGCTTCCCGGGTGGCGTCCCGAGCCACGTCGCGCCAGAGACGCCGGGCAGCATCCATGAGGGCGGTGAGCTGGGGTACGCGCTGTCGCACGCGTACGGCGCCGCCTTCGATAACCCCGACCTCCTCGTGGCCTGCGTCATCGGCGATGGCGAGGCCGAGACGGGACCCCTGGCCGCCAGCTGGCACGCGAACAAGTGGGTCGATGCCAGACGTGACGGCGCGGTCCTGCCGATCCTGCACCTCAACGGCTACAAGATCGCCAACCCGACGGTCCTCGCCCGCATTCCCGAGCGAGAGCTGCGGGCGATGCTCGAGGGATTCGGCCACACGGTCCACTTCGTGAGCGGCGACGACCCGGAGAAGGTCCATCGCCAGCTCGCCGACACGCTCGACACCGTCCTCGACGAGATCGGCGAGATCCAGGCTGCCGCACGGGCCGGCGACGGTCCCGGAGAGCGCCCGCGCTGGCCGATGATCGTCCTGCGCACCCCGAAGGGCTGGACCGGACCCAAGGAGGTCGATGGGAATCCGGTCGAGGACACGTGGCGCAGCCACCAGGTGCCGCTGGCGAACGTGAGGAGCCGGCCCGAGCACCTCGCGCAGCTCGAGGCATGGCTGCGCAGCTACCGACCGGAGGAGCTCTTCGACGAGCATGGCGCGCTCGTCGCCGATCTCGCCGCCCTTCCGCCGACCGGAGGGCGACGGATGAGCGCGAACCCGCACGCCAATGGTGGCCTCCTGCTCCGCGACCTGCGGCTGCCCGACTTCCGCGACTACGCCGTGCCGGTCGAAAGTCCGGGCTCGACGGATTCCGAGGCGACGCGCGTCCTCGGCGAGCTGCTGCGGGACGTCATCCGGCTCAACCCGCAGACGTTCCGCCTCTTCGGCCCGGACGAGACGGCCTCGAATCGGCTGAGCGCCGTCTTCGAGACGACCGACAAGGCGTGGTCGGCCGAGAGGCTCCCCAGCGACGAGCACCTCGCTCCCGACGGTCGGGTGCTGGAGGTCCTCTCCGAGCACCTCTGCCAGGGCTGGCTCGAGGGCTATCTCCTGACCGGCCGCCACGGCCTCTTCAACTGCTACGAGGCCTTCATCCACATCGTTGACTCCATGTTCAACCAGCACGCGAAGTGGCTGAAGACGACGCGCGAGATCCCGTGGCGTCGGCCGATCGCGTCGCTCAACTACCTCCTCAGCAGCCACGTCTGGCGCCAGGACCACAACGGCTTCAGCCACCAGGATCCCGGCTTCATCGATCACGTGGTGAACAAGAAGGCGGAGGTCATCCGGGTCTACCTGCCGCCCGACGCCAACTCGCTGCTCAGCGTCGCCGATCACTGCCTTCGCAGCCGCGACTACGTCAACGTCATCGTCGCCGGTAAGCAGCCGAGCCCGAACTGGCTGCCGATGGAGGAGGCCGTCCGCCACGCCACGCGCGGCATCGGGATCTGGCCGTGGGCGAGCACCGATGGCGGCAGCGAGCCGGACGTGGTCCTCGCCTGCGCCGGCGACGTCCCCACCCTCGAGACGCTCGCAGCCGCCGCGATCCTGCGCGAACGGCTGCCCGACCTGAAGGTGCGGGTCGTGAACGTCGTCGACCTCATGCGGCTCCAGGACGAGCGAGAGCACCCGCACGGCCTGTCGCACCACGAGTTCGACGCGCTGTTCACGACCGATCGGCCGATCATCTTCGCGTACCACGGCTACCCGTGGCTCATCCATCGGCTCACGTATCGGCGCAGGAACCACCCCAACCTGCACGTGCGCGGATACAAGGAGGAGGGCACGACCACCACGCCGTTCGACATGGTCATGCTCAACGACCTGGACCGCTTCCACCTGGTGATCGACGTCATCGACCGCGTGCCGGACCTCGGCGATCGCGCCGGTGGGCTGCGCCAGGAGATGCAGGATGCCCGGCTGGCAGCGCGCGAGTACACCCGCGCCCACGGCGAGGACGACCCGGCCATCAGCGGCTGGACCTGGCCCGGCTGACCTCCGGGCCGATGCGGATCCTCGTCCTCAATCCCGGCTCGAGCACGCTCAAGGCGTCCCGCATCGTCGACGGCGACATCCACGGCGAGCCGACCACGGTCGAGTGGCCCACGGGCGAGGCCGAAGCCGATGACGTCGTCCGGCGTGCCCTCGACGACCTCGGGGAGGCAGACAGCGACGCGGTCGGCTATCGCGTCGTCCACGGGGGCGACGCCTACCGCTCCGCGAGCATCGTCGAGGATGCGCTGCTCGCGAAGGTCGAGGCTCTCGACGCCCTCGCCCCGCTCCACAACCGGCGTGCCGCCGCGGTCATGCGCGCCGGGCTGGCCAGGCTTCCGAGCCTCGCCCATGTGGCGTGCTTCGACACCGCCTTCCATGCCAGCCTGCCCGAGGAGGCGTGGCGCTATCCGCTGCCCGCGGAGTGGACGGAACCGCGCGCGATCCGCCGCTACGGCTTCCACGGCCTCTCCGTTGCCTGGTCGGTCGCACGGGCTGGGGAGCTTCTTGGCCGACCGACCGATGCCCTCCGGTTGGTGGTTGCCCATCTCGGCTCCGGCTGCTCGGTGACGGCGGTGGATGGAGGCCGGTCGGTCGACACGTCGATGGGGTACACACCCTTCGAGGGATTGATGATGGGCACCCGCTCGGGATCGATCGATCCCGGCATCCTGCTGGGGCTCGCCGACGACGGGGTCTCGCCGGCCGATCTCGCCGACGGCCTTGCCCATCGGTCCGGGCTGCTGGCCATCGGCGGCGCCGCCGACATCCGCGAGCTGGAGGATCGGTCCGACACGGGCGATGCAGCCGCCACGCTGGCCCTGGGGATGTTCGAACGACGTGCGGCGTCCGCCATCGCCGCAGCCGCGACCACGCTGCCGTCGCTCGATGCCGTGGTCTTCACGGGCGGCATCGGCGAGCACGCGGCGCGGACCCGCGGGCGCATCGTGCGCCGCCTGGCCGTCATAGGCGTCCGCCATGCTTCCGCGGACATCGATGGGGACGCGGTCCTGGACCCCGGGCCACCCGCCGTCCTGGCGGTTGCGGCGCGCGAGGACCTCGTCATCGCTCGCGAGGTGACGCGTCTCCTCCGTGACCAACGTCCCCGGGGGCGGTGACCAACGGCCCTTCGGCCTGGACGGCGGACGCGCGATGCTGACCTCGAGCATCGGGAGGATCGGGTGATGACGGCCTCTGCGCTCGACATCGCCGATCGCGAGGCCGAGTGGATCGTCTGTCTGGGTGAAACGCGCATCGCGGTCGGAAGCGTGGTGTCATGTCCCCGGCGCGACGACGCCGCTGTCTCCATCGACGAATGTTGGGAATGCCACCTGCTCGCGTGGCGCAGCAACGAGCGTGACCTCGCCGCGCTCTGCACGACGATGGCCGAAGACACGATAGGGTGATGTCATGACCGATCAACAACGCAACCAGGAGTTCACGATCAGCGGCGACGAGGTCGTCGCCAAGGTCAAGGAGCTCATCCACGAGGGGAACATCCGTCGCCTCATCATCAAGAACGAGGACGGCCGGACGATGCTCGAGGTCCCGCTCACGCTCGGCCTGGTCGGCGCCGCGCTCCTGCCCGTCCTGGCCGCCATTGGTGCCGCCGCGGCGATCGCGACGCGCTGCACCATCGTCGTCGAGCGCGAGGAACCATCGCCCTCGACGGCAGACGGCGAGCCCGCGCAGGCCGATCGTCCGTAGCGAGGGGTGACATAGGGCCCCCGCCATCGGGCCCACTCGGCCTCCAGATCGGGCCGTTCCTCACATGTGCCGCGGCCCGCATTCCCGCGAAGGTGGAGCTGGACAGATCAGCACAGCTTTCAAACGGGAGGCCATCGAAATGACCAGCAGGCTTCGGGGACTCGGCATCGTCCTCGTTCTCATCGGCATCGGATTCCTGATCGGCGGCGGGTATACGTTCTGGAAGGTCCAGGAGGGCCAGGCATCGCTGAGCGACTTCAGCGCGGCGCAGGACGTGACGCTCAGCTACAACGAGGAAGGTCAGTTGGTCGACCGCGGCGAGGCTGCCGGGGCCGAGGCGATCATGGCCCTGCTCACCGACGACTGGGGCTATCCCGTCGCCCGCGGCGACCTGAATCCCGACGACCCGGTCGTCAACACCGCGACCGAGTACATGTACCAGATGGCGACGGTCGCCTATCACACCCTCCACGGCACCCAGACGGTCGTCCTGCCCGAGGACGTGGAGTACGAGGGCCAGCTCTTCAAGGCCGGCACGTATGAGGTCCCGATCGACGGCCGCTACTTCTCGCAGCTCGACCGGCAGCACCCCCTCGAGGGCCCGGCACGCGAGATGGCGTGGTCAGGCACAGCTCATGCGCTCATCGCTGAGCTCGGCGTCGGCACCACGACCGCCCAGATGCTGCAGATCGGGCTCGCGGTTGCCGCCCTCTTCGCGGGCATCGGCGCGACGGTCATCCTGACCGGCGGCGGCCTGATCTGGGCGACCCGACGTGTGGAGGAGCCGGTCCCGGTCCTTCGGCCGGCGGCGCTCCCCGCGTAACCGACGGCACCCCTGTGGGCAGCCAGGGAGCCCGGCCGTTCGGCCGGGCTCCCTGCGTGCGCGGTCTACGCCTCCCAGCCGGTGCGCCACACCCGCCACAGCGACGCCGGATCGCTGAGCGGGTCTCCGTGGACGAGGAAGAAGTCGGCCGGGCCGCCCTCGCGAATCCGTCCGGCCTCCGCCTCACCCATGAGCTCGCCGCCCCGCCACGTCGCGGCCGCCAGGGCCTCGACGGTCTCCAGGCCGGCCGCCACCAGGCTCGTGACCTCCCACGCCAGCTGGTTCGCACGAAGCGACCCGCCGCCGAAGTCGCTGCCGGTTGCGATCGCCACCCCCGCATCCCGCGCCAGGCGCACCGATGCCTCCGCCCGCTCGAGCCGCGCCTCGATCGTGGCTCGACCGTCGGCGCTGGCGAAGCGCTCGATCTCCGTCGTCGCCCCGAAGCTGAGCCACGAGCGCATGACGGCCAGCGTGCTGACGAGTGTGACGCCGCGAGCGGCCATCTCCCGCGCCACGTCGGCATCGAGGTCGAAGCCGTGCTCGATGGAGTCGACGCCCGCGGCGACCGCCTCCCTCGCGCCGCTCAGCCGACCGGCGTGGGCCGCCACCCGCGCGCCACGGTCGTGGACGGCGCCCACGACACGCTCGACCTCCGAGGCGGTCCACGGCGACGTCTCGGGATCGGGTCCGTCCATGTAGAGCTTGATGAGGTCGGCGCCGTCGTCGAGCTGGCTCAGCGCGCCGGCCACGAGCTCGTCCGCGTTGGCGGCCTCCACGGCGGTGGCCACCGGGGCGTAGCCTGCCCGGAATATCCAGGAGCCGGCGGCCCGCAGGTAGGGTCGGTCGACGTGGCCGCGCCATCGGTCCCGGACGCCCAGTGCCAGGGCCCTTCGCCGGCCGTCAACCGGGTCCACCCCGATCGGCGATCCGACGTCGCGCATCCAGCGCACCCCGGCGGCGGAGCCGATACGGCCGTTGTGCTCCGCCACGTCGATGAGCATCTCGGGCGGATCCGAGAAGCGCGCAATCCAGTTCGCTCCACCGGGGCCGGTGACGTGGCTGTGGCAGTCCACCAGCCCGGGAACGATCGTCGCGCCGGCAGCGTCGACGACCGGTGCATCGCCGGGGTCCTCCTCGCCGTCCGCGGGCCGGATCCAGGCGATCCTGCCGTTGACAACCAGGACGCTCAGGTTCCGGCGCAACGACGGCTCGACCCCATCGGCGAGTGCCGCGTCGCGGTAGAGGACGGAAGCCATCGGCATTCAGGACACCCGGACCGATCCGACGCCACCCTGGATGTTGATCTCGGCGCGCCGCTCGGCCGTCTCGTAGTCGGTCGACGCCCACCCGCCGGTCGTGCTGCGCGGGAACCGAGCCTCGTCGACGGACGTGCTGCCGAGGCCCATCTGCGCCCGGATGCGCGCGGCGACGCCAGCCGGTACGGACACCCGCACCTGCGCCGCTCCCGCCTCGATCCGAACGTCACAGCGATCGACGGATGCCGGCAGCGCGATCCGCGTGTCGCTGGCGCCCGTCTTCACGACCAGGGTCGGCACGTTGAGCCCACCCAGCTCCAGCGTGCTGCGGGACGCGCCGCCCTCGACGCGCAGCGCGATCGGGAGGTCGGGCGCCAGGCCGACGCGCCAATGGAGCCGCCTGCCGCCGAACCAGGGCATCACCGCGTTTGCGATATCGGTCTCGAGCTCGACACGGCCGGGACCGATGTCGTGCCGCAGGACGCCACCCTCGAAGGTGCCTTCCACGAGAGTGCCCGGCGTTCCCGCGCCCACCTCCAGCTCACCAGCTCCGAACTTCAGGGTCACCTCGCCCGAGGTCGCGCCGTCCGGCGCGACGGTCAGGCTCTCGACGGTCCACTCGCCGCGCGGCCAGAGCGCGCCGGCCAGGACGACCAGCCCGAGGCCGATGAGGATCAGCGGCCACCACGTCGCCAGGAGGTCGAACGCGTCGATGTCGGCCAGACCGGCCAGGTCGACGAAGAGGAGGAGGCCGATGACGATGAGGATCGCCGGCCATATGAGCACCCAGGCGATGGTCCAGCCACTCCGCCGACGCCCCGCGAGCGCCAGGATCGAGGACGCGCCGATTCCGACGCCGGCCATGACGATGAACAGCGGCCACGCCTCGCTCCACGCAAGGTCGAGCGCCTGCTGGACGAGGAAGACGCTGCCGAGCGCGATGAGCCAGACGCCCCCGACGATCGCTCCGCGTCGAGAGCCGCTCATCGCCTTACTCCCACTTGAACAGCAGCACCGCCACGACGAAGGTGATGACCGCCCACACCGCCATCCCCAGGAGCTGTGGCCCCAGCGCCAGGAGATTGTCGCCGTTGTTCACGACACCGCGCAGCGCGTCGTTGACGTAGGTGAGGGGCATGAACTGCGTGATCCAGCGCAGGAAGTCGGGCATCGCGTCGCGTGGGAAGAAGACGCCGGACAGGAACATCATCGGCAGGCTGATGAGGTTCGCGACCGGTGCCGCCTGATCCTCGTTCTTGGCCCAGCCGGCGATGCTGAAGCCGATGGCCAGGAAGATGACCGATCCGACGAGGACGATGACCGCGAGGGTCAGCCAGTCCCCGAACATCTGGAGGCCGAACCAGAGCCCGAGGCCGATGAGGATCGTGACCTGCACGAAGCCGATGATGAGCCGCGAGGCGACCTGCGCCGAGAGGAAGTACGTCGGTGACGTCGGGGTCGCGAAGAGGCGCCGCAGCGCCCCCGTCCGCTTGAGCTGAACAAAGCCGAAGGCGACGCCGAAGAGACCGAGCTGCATGATCGTCATGCCGACGATGCCGGGGACGAGGAAGTCGATGTAGCCGAGGTCCCGCGACTCGACCGACTCGAACGTCAGGGGAGGCGTGAATGCCGTGCCGCCGCCACCGGCCGGAGCGTAGAGCGCCTGCGCCACGGCCTGCTGGAGGAGGCCCTCGAGCACCTGGATCTGAGCCGGGTCGCCGCTGGCCGCGTAGGCAGTGAAGCCGGAGTCGGTTCCCGGGGGCGGGACGGTCCAGCCGGCGGGAATGACGATCACGAAGTCCCGGTCGCCGGTCTCGAGCGCGGCCAGCTCGGCGTCGCGATCGCCCTGGTGGACGACCAGGTAGTCGACGTCCTGGAGGTCGGCGATGAATGCCTGGCTCGCGCTGCCACCCGACTCGTCGACGACGCCGAGATCGATGTCGACGGTGCCCTCGAAGTTCAGGACGCCGAAGATCAGCATGATGATGAGCGGCAGGAAGAGGCTGAAGAAGACCGCCGCGCGATTGCGGATGAACATCTTCGCGCTGGCGATAAAGAGTGCCCAGAGCACACCTATACGCATCGGTCAGTCGCCGTCCCGCAGCTCGTGGCCGGTCATGTCGATGAACACGTCCTCGAGGTTGGCCAGGCGCTCGACGCGCTCCTTGCGGAAGCCGCGGCCGATGAGCTCGTCGATGAGCTGTTGCGGCGTGTCGAGCGCGATGATCTTGCCGCCGTTCATGATCGCGACCCGGTCGCAGAGCTCCTCGGCCTCCTCCATGTAGTGCGTCGTGAGCACGACCGTGTGGCCCCCGTCGCGAATGAGGCGGACGAGGCCCCACATGTGGCGCCGCGCCTGCGGGTCGAGGCCGGTCGTCGGCTCGTCGAGGAAGAGGACGCGCGGCTCGTTGACGAGCGCGGAGGCGATGCTGAAGCGTTGCTTCTGGCCGCCGGAGAGGGTTCGGACCTGGCTCTTCGCCTTCTCGCTGAGGTCGACCATCTCGAGCAGCCGCGCCGGGTCGACGTCGCGCTCGTAGAGCTGCCCGAAGAGGTGGATGAGCTCGGTGAGCGTGAGCTCGTCGAAGAAGGCGGACGACTGCAGCTGGATACCGATGCGCCGCTTCACCTCGCGCGGGTCGCGTCGGACGTCGACGCCGTCGATCGTCGCGCTGCCCTCGTCGATGGGCCGCATCCCCTCGATCATCTCGAGCGTCGTCGTCTTCCCGGCGCCGTTCGGGCCGAGGATCCCGAAGACCTCGCCCTCGGCGACCTCGAAGCTCACGCCGTCGACTGCCACGAGGTCTCCGTACCGCTTGCGCAGGTCGCGGACCTCGATGATCGGCGGGCGGTCGTCGCGCACGGCGGAGCTGGGGGTCGTGCCGGGGGCAGTCATCGCTCCGATGCTACCGGACCGCGCGGTCGGGCGTGCGGGCGCGGACCGGCTGTGCTTCGGACGGCCGTTGGCACGCAGACCGTTCTCCGTCCCGCGGCCTCCGACTCGATGAATCGAGACCGATCCACCCGAAGGCCTCGGCGCGCGCTGTTTCCTCGACATATCGAGCACCGTGCAGCGTCAGCTGCGCCCCGGCGTGCACCTCGTGCGCACCGATGCTCGATTCACCGCGGGAACCGCACCCGAAACCGGCACCTAGTGAAAACAGCTCGATCCATCGAGACCACGCCCGAGACCACGCCACACGACGGGTAGGGAAATTCGGCCGATCGTGAGTTAGCCTCAAGGCATGAGCTCAGGCCGAGGCCGCGGACGGCCGCCGCACCCCGACCTCCTGACGCCCGCAGAGTGGCAGGTGCTTGACCAGGTCCGCCACGGGTTCCGGCGTGCCGACATCGCCCGCCGCCGCGGCACGAGCGTCGATGCGGTGAAGTACCACCTCGCCAACATCAGCGGGAAGCTGGGCGTGCCGGGGCACGCGCTGCGCCACTGGCCCGGCATCCCGGCCACCAGCCCCATGCCCCGCAGGAGACCACGCCACATGACCAGCTCCACGACCCTCAAGCTCGGCACCATCGGCCAGGTGTCGCTCTCGATCCGTGACGTCGCTCGCGCCGAGCGCTTCTACGGCGAGACCCTGGGCCTGCCGCACGTGTTCACGTTCGGCGACCTCGCCTTCTTCGACGCGGCCGGCATTCGCCTGTACCTGCACCGCAAGGACGAAGGGGACTGGCGGCCGAGCTCGACGCTCTACTTCCTCGTCGACCACATCCATGCCGCCCAGGAGGCACTGACCGCCAAGGGCGTGCACTTCACCGGCGCGCCGCACGTGATCTTCACCCACGACGACGGGACCGAGGAGTGGATGACGTTCTTCGAGGACGGCGAGGGGAACACGCTCGCCCTCATGTCGCGAGCTACCCCGTCGCCGGCCTGAGCGAGGCGTAGAGCGCGACGGTGGCCGCGGCGATCGCATCCCAGCCGAAGCGCTCGACGGCGCGCCGGCGGCCGGCACGACCCATCGCCTCGCGCGCCGCGGGATCGGCCATGAGGGCGTTGATCGCACCCGCCAGGTTGAGCTCGAACCGATCCGGGTCGACCGGCGACATCGGGTCGTCGAGCCGCAGCTCGACCGGGACCAGCAGGCCCGTCTCACCGTCGACGACCACCTCCGGGATGCCGCCGACCGCCGAGCCGACGACCGGCGTCTCGCAGGCCGCTGCCTCGAGGTTGATGATCCCGAACGGCTCGTAGACCGATGGGCAGCAGAAGACGGTGGCGTGGGAGTAGAGCTGGCGGACCTCCTCGCGCGAGATCATCTCGCCGATCCAGACCACGTTCGGTCGCTCCGCCTGTGCGGCCCGCACCCCGTCCTCCATCTCGCGCGCGATCTCGGGCGTGTCCGGCTGCCCGGCACACAGCACGACCCCGATGCCCGGCTCGAGATGCCGGATGGCGCGCACGAGGTGGATGATCCCCTTCTGGCGCGTGATGCGGCCGACGAAGAGGACGTACGGCACCGATCGATCGATGCCGTACCGCTCGAGCGCATCCGTCTCGTCGACGTGACGGTAGAAGTCGGCGTCGATGCCGTTGTAGATGACATGGACGCGCTCCTCGTCGACGTCGAAGAGGCGAAGGATGTCGGCGCGCGTCCCCTGGCTGACGGCGATGACCGCATCGGCCGCCTCGATGGCGGTCTTCTCGACCCAGGTGCTGACGTCATACCCGCCGCCGAGCTGCTCGCGCTTCCAGGGGCGCAGGGGCTCGAGCGAGTGGACGGTGAGGACGAGCGGGATGCCGTACGCGAGCCGTACGAGGAGCCCGGCCAGGTGCGTGTACCAGGTGTGGACGTGGACGACGTCGGCACTCACGGGGTCGGCGACCATGGCCAGATCGCGCGAGAGGGCGCCGAGCATGGGTCGCAGTCGCTCATCGGCCGGCGAGAGGTCGTGCGCGGGTGGATATCCGGTGACGCGCCAGCCTGGAGCCGATTCGGCCTTCGTGCCGAACGTCCTGACGTCGAGCTCGATCAGCGATCGGAGGTGACGCGTCAGCTCGTCGACGTGGATTCCGGCCCCGCCGTAGACCTCGGGTGGGAACTCGTTCGTGAGGACGAGGGCACGCACGCCCCCAGCCTACCCCGCGGCCGCCTTCGCCACGCGCTGCCGATGGTGCCGCCGGGCGGTGTCGAGCACGCGCTCGATCTCTGAGACCGTGAACGGCTTCGTCACGACCGGCATGTCGTGTCGGAGCTCGGCAAGCCGGCTGGCCGGCGCGCCAGTGCAGATGACGACAGGAACCCCCGACCGCTCCGGGTCCGCGTGCATCAGGAGCGCCTCGTCGCCGCCCCGTCCATCCGGCAGGTCGTCGTCGAGAATGATGAGGGACGGTTCGACGTCATCGAGGGTGCGCTCCAGCTGCCGCAGCGACCGACAGGTGCGCGCCTCCCACCCGGCATCCTCGGCCACATCGGCCAGCAAGCCGAGCGTGCTGATGTCGTCCTCCACGACGACCACCACCGGGAGCGAATCGATCGCCGCCCCCTCTTCCCTCGTCATCTCGAGTCGTCGGATGCATGGGGCGTGCCGCGTCCACCAGGATACTCCCCTGTAGTATCCTGAGACTCGATGGCCCGCGACACCGCTTCCCCTCCCGCCGAGCTCGTCCTTCCCGTGCATGGAATGACGTGCGCCAGCTGCGTGAACCGCATCGAGCGCTTCCTCAACCGCGCCGATGGCGTCGCCGACGCGTCGGTCAACCTCGCCACCGAGCGCGCCACCGTGCGCTTCGATCCCGCCCTGATCGACCGCTCCGGGATCGTCGCGACGATCGAGGCGGCGGGCTACGAGGTCGGCGCCACCCCGGTCGCAGAGGCGGGCGGATCAGCGGACGACGCCATTGAGCACGAGCGCGAACGCGAGCGCCGCGAGCTGCTCACCACCGCCCTCGCCGCCCTCGGCACCGGGCTGGCCATGATGGCCGTGATGTTCTGGCCGGGCGGCACGCCGTGGCCGCTGGAGGACGTCAATCGCTGGCTCCTCATCCCGGCGACCATCGTCCAGTTCGTCTTCGGCCGACGGTTCCTCGTCGCGGCCCTCCGGAGCGCGCAACACGGCGAGGCGACGATGAACACCCTCGTGGCCATCGGCACGCTCGCCGCGTACGGCTACTCGGTCTTCATCGCCCTCATGCCGGATGTCGCGGCTGCGGCCGGCCTCGGTCACGAGACGTACTTCGACTCCGCTGCGGTGATCATCGGCCTCGTCCTGCTCGGCCGCTGGCTCGAGGCGCGGGCGAAGAGCCGCGCCGCCGGGGCGGTGAAGGCGCTGCTGGACCTCCGGCCGGCCATGGCGCGCGTCATTCGCGACGGCGGCGAGCGCGAGCTGCGGGTCGAGGACGTCGTCGTCGGCGACCTCGTTCGCGTCCGTCCCGGCGAGCGCATCCCCGTCGATGGCTCGGTCGTCGAGGGGGCATCGACCGTCGACGAGTCGGTGCTGACCGGCGAGCCGATGCCCATCGAGAAGGCGATCGGCGACCGGGTGACCGGGGCCACGATGAACACGAGCGGCTCGTTCGTCATGCGGGCGGACCGCGTCGGCCGCGACACGACGCTGGCGCAGATCGTCGCGCTCGTCGAACACGCGCAGGGCTCGAAGGCGCCGATCCAACGCGTCGCGGACCGCGTCACGGGCTGGTTCGTCCCGG
>DASUFJ010000008.1:0-6771 GCA_036274575.1 Candidatus Limnocylindria bacterium | reverse complement strand
CTGCTCGCTGATCTCGCGGCCCAGGAAGACCATCTCCTCCTTCTTGCCGAAGGCCAGCGGGCCGAGCTTCTCGCTCATCCCGTACTGGGTGACCATGGCGCGGGCCAGGTTCGTCGCCTTCTCGATGTCGTTCGAGCTGCCCGTGGTCGTGTCGCCGAAGACGAGCGTCTCCGAGACGTTCCCGCCCAGCATGCCGGCGATCTTGTCCTCGAACTCCGTCTTGGAATGCAGGTATCGGTCCTCCTCGGGGAGGCTCATCGTGTAGCCGAGGGCCATGCCGCGCGACACGATCGTGACCTTGGTCACCGGGTCGCACTTCGGGAGCACGCGCTGCACGACGGCGTGTCCGCCCTCGTGGTAGGCGATGATCTTCTTCTCGTCCTCGGTGATGATCCGGCTGCGGCGCTCCGGGCCGGCGATGACGCGATCGATCGCCTCGTTGAACTCGCCGGCGCCGACGCTCTTCTTGTTCCGCCGCGCGGCGAGGATGGCCGCCTCGTTCACGAGGTTCGCCAGATCCGCGCCACTGAAGCCCGGTGTGCGACGCCCGAGCGCCTCGATGTCCACCGTCTTGTCGAGCGGCTTGCCCTTGATGTGGACGTTGAGGATCTCCTTGCGGCCCTTGATATCCGGCCGATCCAGGACGACCTGGCGGTCGAATCGGCCCGGCCGCAGCAGCGCCGGGTCGAGAACGTCCGGCCGGTTGGTGGCGGCGACGACGATCACGTTCGTGTTCGTGTCGAAGCCGTCCATCTCGACCAGGATCTGGTTCAGCGTCTGCTCGCGCTCGTCGTGCGAGCCGCCCAGGCCGGCGCCGCGCTGGCGGCCGACCGCGTCGATCTCGTCGACGAAGACGATGCACGGCGAGTTCCGCTTGGCCTGCTCGAACAGGTCGCGGACGCGAGACGCGCCGACGCCCACGAACATCTCCACGAACTCCGAGCCGGAGATGCTGAAGAAGGGGACGCCCGCCTCACCGGCGACGGCACGGGCCAGCAGCGTCTTGCCGGTGCCCGGCGGGCCGACCAGAAGGACGCCGCGCGGGATTCGGGCACCGAGCGAGTTGAACTTCTCGGGGTACTTGAGAAACTCGACGACCTCGGTGAGCTCCTGCTTGGCCTCGTCGACGCCGGCGACGTCGTTGAACGTCACGACCGTCTTGTTGCCGAGGAACATGCGAGCCCGGCTCTTGCCGAAGCTCATGGCCTGGTTATTCGTGCCCTGGGCCTGCCGCATCATGAAGAAGATGAAGCCGCCGATGAGCAGCACCGGCAGCAGCGCGGTGATGAGCAGAGTCAGGATCCCGCCCGCCGCACTCGGCTCGCTGTAGTCGTACGAGATGCCGCCACAGTCAGGGCCGGCAGCCGCGCACACCTCGGCGCGGTAGTTGATGTCAGGTGACGCGACGATCGCCGTCTTCTCCTGATCGTTCTTGAGCGTGACGGTGAGCGCGGTGCCCTCCTGGGTCACCGAGCTGACGTCGCCGGCCTTGGCATCCTCCAGGAGCTGGCTGTAGCTGTACGTTTCGCCCGGGTCGTCGGGGCTCATGAACGTCCACAGGACGGCCAATCCGAAGACCGCCAGGACGACGAGCACGACGCTGTTGCGAACGATGCGACTGGTCAATTCAGGTCTGCTTTCGCCTCCGTGCAAACAGTGTCGGCCCTGGCCGTCACCGGCTCGAGAACAATGCACGTCTCGGGCCGCGCCAGTATAGGTGCGGCTCAGGAACCGAACAAACAGCCGATCCGGTCCGCTCTACCCTTCTATACGTACTGGGTGACCCTGCGGATCAGATCAAACGGATCCGCCGTTCCCGGACCGATGCGAACCGGCCCCCACCGAGCTCGATCCGGATGCCGCCGCGGTCGCCCTCCGCGGCATCCAGCATCGCCTCGATCCGTTCGGCGCTCGGCCCCGGACCGTCGATGGCCGCTCTCAGGACGCGCCTGCCCAGTGCCCGCGCCGGCGGGTCGCGCCAGTCGACGGCGCCGTCGTCCTGCCGCCGTCGGGCCAGCTCGGCGGCCGCGATCTCGTCGAGCAGCGCGTCGTCATCGGCCGCCAGCCTGGCGAAGGCACCGATGCGGTCGATGGCGCCGGGCCGGATCGCTTCGAGGAGCGGGATGAGCTCGCCTCGCACCCGGTTGCGCAAGTAGGCCGGGTCAGCGTTCGACGGATCGTCGACGTACGCGATGCCCGCGCCGTCGAGCAGCTCCCTGAGCGTCGGGCGCCGAGCGTCGAGCAGTGGCCGCACGACCCGACCGCGCCTTCGCGGGATCCCGCGCGCCCCATGCAGGCCGCTCCCGCGCAGGAGATTGAGCAGCACGGTCTCTGCCGCGTCGTCGGCCGTGTGGGCGGTGGCGATCACGGCGCCCTCGGGCGCGACCTCCTCCAGGAAGCGGTAGCGGGCCTCACGCCCGGCATCCTCGATCGACCGACCCTCGTCGCGCGCCAGCGCCGCGACGTCGACGCGCCGGACCTCGCACGGGAGGCCGAGCGCAGTCGATGCCCGCACGACGGCGCCTGCATCGGTCGCGCTGCCCCCTCGCAGGTCATGGTCCAGGTGCGCCACGGAGAGAGTCCAGCCAGGTCGAAGCGTCGCGGCCGAGCGGGCAGCGCCATGGAGCATGGCCATCGAGTCGGGACCGCCGGAGACGGCGAGGACCAGGACCGCATCGGCCGGAATGCGCGCGGCACGCCCGCCATCGGCGACGAGGGATGCGAGGGCGTCGAGGGGAGTGGTAGCGGAGGGCGGATTCGAACCACCGGCCAAGGGCTTATGAGTCCCCTGCTCTACCACTGAGCTACTCCGCCAACGGGTGACGATTCTATCGCGCGGGACGCTATGACTCCAACGTAGCGGACCGTCGCTTCGGGCTTTCCAGCACCATCATCGAGAACTCGGCGTCAACCCGACATGAGCGTCCAGGGCCCGAAGGAACTTCGTCGTGAACACTTGACGCCACCCCGGTGTCAATTCCGTTGATGGCAGATGTGAGAGCGTGAACACTGATATGCGGGAAGTCGTCCGCGAGGCCCGAGATGGTCGTGCGGACGCATTCGAATTCCTCGTCGAACACCACGGATCCGAGATGTACCGCCTCGCCGCAGCCATCGTCGGGCTGGATGACGCGCGCGACGTGGCCCAGGAGTCCTTCGTGGCCGCCTGGCGGGATCTGCCGAAGCTGCGCCAGGTGGATCGATTCGAGGTCTGGCTCCGACGCATCGTGATCAACCGTTCGCGCAACGTTCTGCGATCACGCGGGCGCCGCCCGACGCAGCGCCTGGAGAGCATGACGATCCCGGAGACCGCGTCCCCTCAGCCCGACTTTCGGGACTCAGTCCATGAGCGCGATGCGCTCGATGGCGCATTCGAGGGACTGAGCGCCGACCACCGCGCTGCGGTGGTCCTTCACTACGGGGCGGAGCTCTCCATCCGCGAGACGGCCGATGCCATGGGCGTCGCCGTCGGCACCGCGAAGTCACGGCTGAACGCAGCGCTTGGCCGCATGAGGGCGGTCATGGAGGTCGACCGGTGAACGAGAACGACGGACACGACCGGGAGGTTCGTGAGTACGTGCGCAAGCGTATGGCGGCCGACATGCCGCCGGAATTCACAAGGGATGTCATGAGCGACGTACATCGAACCCCGCAGCGGCGGCGCGGCTTTGCCTGGCCCATGCTCGCCACCATCGCCGCGGCGACTGCCGTGGTCGTCATAGGCCTGGGACTCATCAATCGGCCGGATGTGGGGTCGGGCCCCCTGCCATCGGCCAGCTCGTCACCGTCGACTGCAATGCCGACGCCGTCAGGATCGGCCGACAGCACGGCCACCCCTGGCGGAACCGTCGAGCCATCTTCCGGCGAGGGAGAGTTCGGACCGATCCACTCCCTGGCTCCTGAGGAGGCCTTCGCCAACGGACAGTCGTGCGAGACCGGCCCTCTGATCAGCAATGCCGAGCCCACCGCCTACAGCTACCGGATGTCCTTCCCGGAAGGATGGTCAACGAACCAGGAGACCACCGAGCTGCGGTCCGCGTGCACGCTGTTCGCGCCCGTGCCATTCACGGCATCCGACGACGAGGCGGTTCCCGAGGCCGTGGCAATCACTACCGACGTGGCACCGGGGGGAGACTTCACGATCGACAACGAGATCCTCGCGACCGACGCCTTCACCGTCGACGGCGTGCCGGCGGCTCGCTACGAGATCGCGGGCGCGGACGGAGGTTTCTCCCCGGAGCCATCGGTCTACTGGATCATCGGCATCGGCGGCAGCCTGCCGGCCGTCGGGAACGACGAGCCCTTCCTCGCAATGTGGACCACCTCAGACGACCCTCAGGAGCTGGCCGAGTGGGCGGACATCCTCGACCGGATGGTGGCGACGCTCGACATCGGCCAATAGGTTGCGGAGTCACGAATGCGGGGACCTGGCCCGTAAGCCCCGTCGGCTGGTCCGACCATTTGGGCATCTGCCGCTCTGGCACAGGTCTCCGTGATACACAGCGCTCGATTCTGTCGCGGGTCCGGCTGGCGTTCCAGTCCACGCTGGGTCCCATGGCCCAGCCTTCGCCTCAGCCGGCGGTCCCGAACGTCAACCGGCCGGTGGGACGGTAGGTAAGGACCGTGACGCCCTCCGGCATCGAGCGCGACTCGACCAGCGTCATGTCATGCGTCTGGCCCTGCTCCGGGAAGAGCCGAAGCCCATCGCCCACGACCACCGGGTAGAGCCTCAGGTTGAGCTCGTCGACCAGGTCGCGGTCGAGCAGCCAGCGGAGCAGCTCCCCGCTGCCGTGGACCTGGAGCTCATTCCCGTCCTTCGCCTTCAGGTCGCGGATCGCCGCCTCGACGTCACCATCGAGCACGTGCGTGTTCTGCCAGGTGGGGTCCTTGAGGGTGGTCGAGGGCACGTACTTGGGCAGGATATTGATGCCGTGGGACACCGCGTCGCCCGCGTCGTGGTGCGGCCAGTACGTCTCCCAGATCTCCCACGTCTTGCGTCCGAGGAGCAGGGCGTCCGCGCGCTCGAACATCGAGATCAGGTACGGCCACATCTCCTGGTCCGCGTGCGCCGCCGTCCATCCGCCGCGCTCGAACCCATTGCGCCGATCCTCGTCGGGCCCTCCGGGCCCCTGGTAGACCCCGTCGACGCTCACCATCATCGATGCCATCAGCTTCATCGGTCTCTTGCTCCTGCGAAGTCCTCGTCAATGGTTGGACCGCCGTTCGGACGGAAGCTCATCGGCGCGGCCGCGTGGACTCCGTGCGACATGGACGTCCCTGGCCATCGCGGGCCTGGCGGCAATGGTCTTCGCACAACCGGGCGTCAATGCCCAATGGGCCGATCCGACCGAGCGGCGCGCGACGGCGCGGCGGGATGGGTTCGCGGAGTCGTCAGCTCAGAACGGCTTCATCACCATGAGCCAGACGAGGACGAGCAGGCCGACGCCGCCGATCACGGCCAGGATCATCGGGCGATTGGAGGACGCCAGCATCGCCAGGTCGGCCTCGGTGGCGGGCGGCTTGTACCGGTCCGCGCGCTCGACGAAGCCGGGGACGCCGGCGGCGGCGCGCATGCGCCCGTAGAACGGGGTCGCCACCGCGTACATCACCGCGATCACGACGACGAGCGTGGCGAGGGCGACCCAGATCCACAGCCTTCCCCAGTGATCGCCTGCGAATCCCGCCCAGATGCCCCCCACGAGCAGCACCAGGAGCCCGACGTACATCGCGTACACCCCGATGACCGACGTCTCGAGGAGTACGGCCTGTCGAGCGCGATCGCGCTCACTTCGGAGGCGGAAGGCGCTGATCATGGAGACGCCGTGCGCCGCAACGAAGATGAAGGCGCCGATGACGTGGAGCAGGACGATCCATTCGTACATGGAGCCCATCCTAGAATCGGTGTCGAGGGGCGCCGTGCCAGTGCAGGGGCGGCCCGGTGGGCTGGCGTCCGGGTCCGGGGTACAATGGCCCCAGGGCGTCGCCGGTGAGTGGGGCGCCAGAATGACGAATCGTTAGGTGACTGAGGAAGCCGACTCACGGGTCCCCGAGACCCGTCGACGCGCGGCCGGTCGACTCACGTAGGCGACCCAACCGTCCGAGCAGGGCGCCGGGTTGGACGCATGGAGGAGACCGTGGCAACGACCCAGTTACGTCGCCCCGCGTCGAAGATCGACGCGACGTATCGCAACCTCTCAACGGCCGAGCTGTACGAGCACGCCATCCGCAACGGCGAGGGCGAGATCAGCGCCCACGGCTCGCTCGTCGTCCGCACCGGGAAGCACACCGGCCGCTCGCCGCACGACAAGTTCATCGTCGAGGAGCCGTCGAGCGCGGCGAAGGTGTGGTGGGGGCCGGTCAATGCGCCGATCACCGAGGAGCACTACGACCGCCTGCGTGCGCGCCTCATGAAGTACATCGCCGACCGGCCGGTCTACAGCCAGGACCTCTACATCGGCGCCCATCCCAAGCACCGCCGCTCGCTACGCGTGACGACGGAGACCGCCTGGGCCAGCATCTTCGCCCGCAACCTGTTCCGGCGGCCGCCAGTCGAGGATCTCGAGGGCTTCGCGCCGAACTTCACGATCATCGACATCCCTTCGTTCAAGGCGGATCCTGAGACCGAGGGCGTCCGCAGCGAGACCGCGATCCTCCTTCACCTCAAGCGGATGGAGATCATCATCGTCGGGACCGAGTACGCGGGCGAGATCAAGAAGTCCGCCTTCACCGTCATGAACTACCTCCTCCCCGACGAGGGCACGCTGCCGATGC
>DASUFJ010000007.1:0-14031 GCA_036274575.1 Candidatus Limnocylindria bacterium | reverse complement strand
GAGCGCACGATCACGCTCGACGGCTTCAGCAAGACGTTCGCGATGACCGGCTGGCGCCTCGGCTACGGGATCCTGCCGGATTGGCTGGTGCCGAGCTTCAGCCGCCTCGTCATCAACAGCGTGAGCTGCACGAACGCCTTCGCCCAGTTCGGCGCGGTCGAGGCCCTCACCGGACCTCAGGATGCCGCCGATGCGATGCGCGCCGAGTTCATCGCCCGCCGCCAGCTCATGGTCGACGGCCTGAACGCGATCCCCGGCGTGACGTGCGTCATGCCGCACGGAGCGTTCTACACGTTCCCGAACGTCAGCTCCTTCGGACGGACGAGCAACGAGGTGGCCGATCACCTCCTCTACGACGCCGGCGTGTGCGGTCTCTCCGGCACCGCCTTCGGGGAGCACGGCGAGGGCTACCTGCGCTTCAGCTACGCCAACTCGCGCGAGAACCTCCGTGCGGCGCTCGAGCGCGTCGCCGAGTCGCTTGCCAGGCTCCAGACGACCGGAGAGCTCGTCGGGGCGGCCGGCGCGGCCGGGTGACGAAGCCGCGCGTCCTCGTCACGCGGGTCATCCCGGACGAGGGCCTGGACCCCGTGCGGGAGGCCTGCGAGGTCGACCTCTGGGAGGACGAGCTGCCGCCGCCGCGCGACGAGCTGCTACGCCGCGTCGAAGGCGTCGACGGCCTCCTCAGCCTCCTCACCGATACCGTGGACGACGAGCTCCTCGACGTTGCCGGCTCGCAGCTCAAGGTCGTCAGCAACTTCGCCGTCGGCTTCGACAACATTGACGTGGAGGCCTGCACCCGCCGCCGCATCCCGGCCGGCAACACCCCCGGCGTGCTGACCGAGACGACCGCCGACCTCGCCTTCGCCCTGCTCATGGCCGCCGCCCGGCGCATCCCGGAGGCGGTCGACTACGTGCGCGACGACCGTTGGAAGACCTGGGGACCCATGCTGCTCATGGGCGTCGACATTCACGGCGCCACGCTCGGGATCGTCGGCTTCGGGCGCATCGGTCGCGAGATGGCGCGCCGCGGCCGCGGATTCGGGATGCGAATCCTCTACCACGATGTCCAGCCCGCATCGGCCCAGGAGGAGGCGGAGCTCGGCGCCACGCGCGCCGAGATGGACCAGCTCCTTCGCGAGTCCGATTTCATTACCCTCCACGTCAACCTGACCGATGAGACCCATCACCTGGTCGACGGCGATGCACTCGCCGCCATGAAGCCGACGGCCGTCCTCGTCAACACCTCCCGCGGGCCGGTCGTCGATCACGAGGCGCTCGAGGCTGCGCTCCGTGACGGCACGATCTTCGCGGCAGGGCTCGATGTGACGGAGCCTGAGCCGCTTCCGGTCGACCACCCGCTCGTGGGCATGCCCAACTGCGTCGTGCTGCCGCACATCGCATCGGCCTCGCGTGTGACGCGCGGCCGGATGGCTTCCATGGCCGCGGCGAACCTCCTGGCCGGCCTGCGAGGGGAGCGCCTCCCGACCCCCGTCAACCCCGAGGTGTACGGTTGACCCGTGCCTGAGTTCCGCCTGAAGCTTGACGAGCTGCGCGACCTCCAGAAGCACGAGCTCGGAGCCAGGAAGTACCAGCACCAGCCGCCGAAGCGACCGTCACGGCTGCCTCGGCGCATGACTCCTCCGCCCACGCGGCATGAACCGCCGGACCTCAGCCTCTTCCTCTATGCCGGCGCCGCCCTGGGGGTCATCCTCATCGTGGTGGCGCTGCCGTACGTCGTGGGCTACCTGTTCGAGGTGCTGTTCTAGGCCTGGGCCGTCCAGACCAGGACGGACCCGTCCTCGACCTTGACCCGAGGACGGACGAGGTCCGGGAGCTCCACCGGATACGCCTTCGCGTCGCCGGGATAGGCGCCCTCCGACCGCCACGCGCGACGACCGTTCGCCAGGCGTCCGGCGAGGTCGAAGGACGCGCCGTGGCAGGGGCAGCGCAGGTCGCTCCAGTCCGGACGGAAGTGGAGTGTGCAGCCCATGTGGGTGCAGACCGATGACAGAGCCCGGATCGTCCCGCCGTCGTTGACGACGAAGCCGTCGAAGGCGGCCGTCGAGAACCGCACGGCACTGCCCTCGGGGACATCGTCCAGCCGCGCGACCTCGGTCCAGAACCCCTCGCCGGTGACGAGGTCGCCCCCGTCACCGAGCGCCGCGCGACGCTGGGCATCGGTGACCAGCGAGGCGCCCACCAGCCCGGCCGCCAGCCCGGCCGCGGCGCCGAACCCGGCCTGGAGGACCTGCCGACGCGAGAGCCGCCACCGAAGCGCGCCCGATGGGGCGGCCCGCGCCGGACCGCGGACGGGCGGCGGCTGACGGACGGCCTGGATGCCGGTGTCCGCCGCCCGCATCCGGAGGCGCAGCTGCTCGAGGAACGCGGGATCCGGCGCCGCCCCGTCCGGCTGCTGGCTGCCGGCGGCCAGTTCGGCCGCCATGCGCGCCATCTCCGCCTCGTCCCGATCGCCAACGGCGTCGGGTGAGGGGCGACCGTCACCGAGGAGCGCCTCGAGGTACCCGTCGAAGCGGTCGGCGGCGCCGTCGTCGATGCGTCGGCGGTCGTCGTCAACCATCGGTCGATTCTCCCAGGAGCGCCGCGCGGCGCAGGGCGCGGTACTGGAGGACGCGGGCGTTGCCGCTGCTGATGCCCATGGCGTCGGCGGTTTCGGCGACGCTCTTGCGCTCGAGGAAACGCAGCTCGAGGACGCGTCGGTAGTGGTCGGGGAGGCGGCGCAGCAGCGCCTGGACGCGGCGTCGCGCCGTGTCGTCTGGCACCGTCTCCGGCTGCTGGCCCTCGTCGGCGGGCTCCCAGCCCGGGGCAACGTGGTCGGTACCGACCAGCGGCAGGCGGTAGAACGCGCGCCAGTAGTCGGCGGTCGCATTGTGGGCCACGCGGTACAGCCAGGCGGCGATCTGGCCGGGGTCGCGCGTCGTGTCGAGCTGCTCGACGGCGCGCACGAAGACCTGGGCCGTCAAATCCTCCGCGTCCGGATGGTTGCCGACGCGGGCGTAGATGAACCGATAGATGCCCACGACGTGGCTGTCGTAGACCCGCTCGAAGGGACCTTGCTCGGTGGACATCTCACCGAAGCCGTACGGCGGCGGTTACGCCCGGGGACGCAGTGGCGCGATGAGCGCCGCGACCTCCTCGAGGAAGCGCGCATCGGTGTCGTCGAAGGCGTCGGGATCGGAAGCGTCGATGTCGATCTCGCCGATGACCTCGCCGCCCTCGAAGATCGGCACCACGATCTCGCTGCGCGTGCTCGCGAAGCAGGCGAGATAGCGCGGATCGGCATGGACGTCGGGCACGATCTCGGTCGTGCCGCTCGCCGCGGCCGCGCCGCAGATGCCGCTGCCGACCGGGATGCGGACGTGCTCCGTCGCCTCCGGACCGGTCCACGGCCCGAGGATGAGGTCCGAGCCGTCGATCCAGTACACGCCGACCCAGTCGTAGTGGTGGAAGCGATCGCGAAGCTGCTCGACGACCCGCTGCGCGGCGGCCTCCGGCTCCGGGGCCTCGGCCAGCGAGGCGCGAACCGCGTTCAGGGCATCGCCATGAATGGCGGGCCGCTCCTCGGCGACCGGGTGGCTCACTGCTGCGCGCTCGGCGCCCAGCGCTCCGCCCAGAGGTCGATGCCGGCGATCGCGCCGCGCAGGTCGGCGCCCTTGGGCGTCAGCGAGTACTCGACCCAGGGCGGGACGGCGCTGATCTCGTGGCGCTCCACCAGCCCCTCGTCCTCCAGCAGCTTGAGCCGCTGTGACAGCGTCGCGGAGTTGGCGCCGCCGAGCGCGTCCTGGAGCTCGCAGAAGCGCTGCGTCCGCTCGCCCAGCGCGCGGATGATGCGCATCACCCACTTCTGGCCCAGCACGGTCAGCGCCGCGGTCGCGGCGCACTCGGCGTGCAGTGCGGCCTCGCGTCGCGCGGCGCGCGAGCGGGTCACGGGTGGGGGCGTGTGGCTGAGCCCGGCGTCCATCAGGACGCGAACCCTAGCACCGCCCCCAGCGCACGATCAACCGAGCTGGCGGTCAGCCCTCGACGGTGATCGTCATGTTCATCTCCGGGTGGACCTTGCACGTGATGTTGTAGGTCCCCGGCTCGTCGAACGTGACGTCGACATCCTCGCCGCCCTGCTGGTCGACGATCGGATCGTCGACGGCCACGCCATCCGTCCCCTCGGTGACCGTGTGGCCGGAGGTATCGGTGAAGGTGACGGTCGTGCCGGCCTGGATCGTGAGCGACGACGGCGTGAACGTGGTGTTCGCCATCGAGACCGTCTCGCTGCCACCCGCCCCGCCGCCGGCATCGGCCGGTGCCGAGCTGGCGCCAGTGTCGCTGCTGCACGCGGCGAGGGCGAGCATCAGCGCGAAGAGCGCAGAGCCGAAGATCGTGATGCGGGTCCGTGGCATGTGGTGGGTCTCCTTCGCTGGTTCGCTCGGGAGTCAACAGCGCCCGAGTCGGGCGCGGGTCATCCCTCGACGGTGATCGTCATGTTCATCGACGAGTGGATCTTGCAGGTGATGTTGTACGTGCCCGGCTCATCGAACGTCACGCTGACCGAGCCGTTCTGGTCGATGTCCTCATCGACGATCGGGTCGTCGACCGCCTCTCCATCGGTGCCCTCGGTCACGGTGTGGGCGAAGCCGTCGGCGTTGAGGAAGGTGACCTCGGTGCCGGCCGGTATGGTCAGCTCGGTCGGGTCGTACGACGAGTTGCGGATGCGGACGCGTGTCTCGGCCGTCTCCGGTGCGCTCGGCTGCTCGGATGCGCTCGCGGCTTGGCTTTCGCTGGCGGAGGTGGAGGGGGTCGTCGCCGCTGCCTCGCTGGCGGATGGGGATGCGGCATCGCTGCCGCAGCCGGCGAGGACGAGGGAGGCGGCGAGGAAACTGGGAAGGAGGGCGGTCCGGAGGCGGGTCATCGGTCGACGGGCTCCTGATCGGTGTGGTCTGTTCGCGGGTCATACGATCCGGGTTACGGAAGCGGGGTATTTGACGCCCCACGGAGGCGCCCGCATAGTGCGGAGGCCCACTCGCTCCGCCCCTGTTGTCGAGCATGCCGCGTACCACGATCTACGTCTCGCCCCGCTCACTCGGGTCACATGACGAGCGCCCGCCGGCGGTCATCACGACGGATCTCGCCAGGCTCTTCGGCGGTCGCCCGGCCCTCGCCGGCGTATCGGTGACCGTGGAGGCGGGGCGGGCCGTCGCCCTGCTTGGGCCGAACGGCGCGGGCAAGACGACCCTCCTGCGCATCCTGTCCACCGCCGTCCGGCCCTCGTACGGCGGCGCGCGGATCGACGGGCTCGACCTCGACCGCGACGCCGATGCGATCCGGCCGCGAATCGCCTACCTCTCGCACTCGACCGGCCTCTATGACGACCTGACCGCCCGCGAGAACCTGGCCTTTGCGGCGACCATGCTGGGGACGCCCGACGCCGCAAGCCGCGTAGACCGCGCGCTGGAGGACGTGGGCCTTGCCGGACGCGGTCACGACCTCGTCCGAACGCTCTCGGCGGGCATGCGCAAGCGTCTCGCCCTCGCGCGGATTCTCATCGGGGAGGCATCGCTCGTTCTGCTCGACGAGCCGATGGCGGCCCTGGACGACGAGGCGATGGGCCTCGTGGAGGAGCTGCTGGCCGTCTGGCGCCAGGTCGGCGTGACCGTGCTCCTGGCCGCGCACTCCATCGAGCGCCTCGAGGCGCACCTCGACGGCCGCGTCATCCTGGAACGAGGCCTGGTCGCCGACGTGGCGGGGAGCGGCGTGACGTCCCGCGAGCCGACGCCGCTCGTCGCCGGCATGCCAGTGGCGGTGACGCGGTGACTGCGCTGCGGCACGAGGCGCGGCTGGCGCTGGCGATCGCCGCCAAGGATGCCCGCGCGGAGCTCCGGGGCCGGCAGGCGATCGTGAGCACCCTGTTCTTCGCGGCGGTCGTGCTCCTCCTCTTCGGCTTCGCGCTGGGTCCCGACCGCGAGCGGCTCGCCGCCGCGGCCCCCGGCCTGCTGTGGCTGGCGCTCGTCTTCGCCGGCATCCTGGCCGTCAGCCGCCTGCACCTGCTGGAGACCGATGACGGCGCGCTGGAGCAGCTCGCCCTCTACCCCGTGCCGCGCCGCGCGATCTACGCGGGGAAGGCGCTCGCCGGCGTCGCGGTCATGGGCGTGCTCGGCCTCGTCGTCCTCGGCGCCGTGGCCGTCCTGTTCGGCGCTTCCATCGGTGCCTCCATCGTCCCGCTGCTGGTGACGCTTGCCCTGGGGGCCATCGGCATCGCGGCGGTCGGAACCTTCTACGCCGGCCTCACCGTGCGACTGCGGGCGCGCGAGGTGATGCTCCCGCTCCTCATGCTGCCGGTTCTCGCGCCACTCCTGCTCGGCGCCGTGAAGGCCACGAGCGCGGCACTGGCCGGCGATCCGTTCGGGGAGCTGGGCGCGTGGCTCCAGCTGCTCGTCGCATTCGACGTGATCATGGTCACAGCCGGCGCCGCGACGTACGGCTACCTCCTGGAGGACGGATGAGGACCCGGATACTCGGCTGGGTGGCGTTCGTCGCGCTCGCCGTGATGGTTGGCGTCGCGCTGTTCGCGGTGCCCGCCGACCTCAACCAGGGCGACGCCCAGCGCATCTTCTATCCGCACGTCGCATCGGCGTGGCTGGCGTATCTCTCGTTCGGCGTCACCGCGCTGGCGGGGATCGGCTGGCTGTGGCGCCGCGACCTCCGCTTCGACTCGGTGGCGCTGGCTGGGGCGGAGATCGGGGTCGTCTTCACGGCCTTCGCGATCTGGGGCGGGATGATGTGGGGCCGCCCGGTGTGGGGCGTCTTCTGGCAGTGGGAGGATCCCCGCCTGACGACGACGGCGCTGCTCCTGGCCCTCTATGTCGGCTACCTGCTGCTCCGCCGCCTGACCGATGACCCCGAGCGTCGCGCGACGCGTGCCGCGATCGTCGGCATCGTCGCCGCCGTCGACATCCCGATCGTCCACTTCAGCGTCGAGTGGTGGCGGGGCCTTCACCAGACCGCGACGATCGGTTCGCCGGACAAGATCCTGAACCCGGCGGCGCCGGCCCAGTTCGTCCTGACCCTGGTCGGCATGGTCGTAGCGTTCACGCTGACCTGGGTCTATCTCATGATCCGGCGCTACCAGCTGGCACGGGCCGATCTGGAGCGCGAGGAATCGGCGCGCGTGGATCGGATCATGGAGGCCCGCACGGCGGAGGCGGCCCAATGACCGATCTCGGCTACATCCTCGCCGCCTACGCCGTCATCTTTGGCGGCCTCGCCCTGTACACCGTCACCCTGTGGCGTCGACTGCGGGGCCGATGACCGTCCGCGAGCCGGCGCCCGCCGCCCTCCCGCCGCGGCGGAGGCCGTGGGGCATTCTCGTGTTGGTGATCGTCGTGCTGGCGGTGATCGCGTTCCTCGCGATCTCGAGCATCGGCAACGCACTCGTCTACTACCTCACGCCCAGCGAGCTCCTGGCGCGCGGCGACGCCGCCGTGGGCGACACGATCCGGCTGGGCGGCCAGGTCAAGCCCGGCAGCGTGAGCGGCGAGGCGACCGACCTCACCTTCGTCCTGACCGATGGCACCTCCGAGATCCCGGTCCACTCCACCGCCGCGCCGACCCGATCCTTCCAGGAGGGGCGTGGCGCCGTGGTCGAGGGCAGCCTGGGCGCCGACGGCACCTTCGAGGCCGACCAGGTGATCGTGAAGCACGACGAGAACTACGTCGCCCCGTCATCGGGGGCGTTGCCGTCGGACCGCGACTTCGACCCGGGTTCGGACGAGTGATCCCGAGCATCGGACACGCGGCGATCGTCGTGGGCCTGGCGCTCACTGTGTACGCGGCCGTTGCCTTCGCGCTCGGCGCGCGCGGGGGCGACGGGCGGGTGCTGGCGACTGCACGGCGGGCACTGATCGGGACGTTCGTCGCCGCCGCCATCGGCTGCATCGCGATGATGGCGTCGCTCCTCAACCACGACTTCAGCGTCCGCTACGTCGCGGAGAACAACGCGACCACCACGCCGCCGTTCATCTCGGCCATCAGCCTCTGGGCCGCGCTGGAGGGCTCGATCCTGTTCTGGACGTTCCTGGCCACCGGCTGGGCCGCCCTCGTCGTGTGGTGGAACCGGAACCGCCATCCGGCACTCATGCCGTGGGTGGGCGCGACGCTCGCATCAGTCAACGCGTTCTTCTTCGCCGTCATGACCTGGCCGGGCAACCCGTTCGTGCGCACGACGCCCGTGGCCGCCGAGGGCATCGGTCCGAACGCGCTCCTCCAGAACCATCCGTTCATGGCGCTTCACCCGCCGCTGCTCTACCTGGGCTACACCGGCCTTGCGGTCCCGTTCGCGTTCGGGGTCGCGGCGCTCATCACGGGCCGGCTTGACGAGGCGTGGCTGCGGATCGTGCGGCGCTGGACGCTCATCCCCTGGACGTTCCTCAGCCTCGGGATCGTGGCCGGGGCGTGGTGGAGCTACGAGGTGCTCGGCTGGGGTGGGTACTGGGCGTGGGACCCGGTCGAGAACGCGGCGCTCCTGCCGTGGCTCACGGCCACCGCCTTCATCCACTCCTCGATGGTCGCCGAGCGCCGATCGGGGCTGAGGGTATGGACCGCGGCACTCGTGATCGCGACCTTCACGCTCACCCTGGTCGGCACCTTCCTCACCCGCTCCGGGATCCTGGCCAGCGTCCACTCGTTCACGGAGTCGGGCATCGGGCCGTGGTTCCTGGCGGCCATCCTCCTGGCGCTCGGCATCGCGCTCAGCCTCCTCGTCTGGCGGCTTCCGCAGCTGACGGGCGGGGGTCGTCCGTCCGGGCTGCTGAGCCGCGAGTCGGCGTTCCTGTTCAACAACGTCCTCTTCCTGGGCCTCACGTTCGCCGTGCTGTTCGGGACCCTCCTGCCGCTCATCGCGGTCACGACCAGCGGCGCGACGATCAGCGTGGGGCGGATCTGGTTCGACGGGGTCACCGTGCCGATCATGGTCGCCCTCCTCTTCCTCATGGGCGTCGGACCGGCGCTTCCCTGGGGCGCCGCGTCGTGGCGGACGGTCCGCGCTCGGTTCACCGTCCCGCTCCTCGTGGCCGCGCTGGCGAGCGCGGTTGCCTTCGTTGCGGGGCTCCGGGATCCGGGGCCGCTGGGCATCCTGGCCCTCGCCGTGTTCGTCGGCGCGATCATGGTCGACGAGATCGTCCGCGGAGCGAGGGCGCGCGCGCGCGGTCGCGGCGAGGATCACGCCACGGCCGCCTGGCGCCTGACGACGCGCAACCGGCGCCGATACGGCGGCTACGCCGTTCATCTCGGCGTCCTCGTCATGGCCATCTCGATCGCCGTCTCGTCCGGCATGGCGACCGAGCGGACCGTGACGTTGGCGGCCGGGGAGTCCGCGACGATCGGCGGCTACACCGTGACGAACGACCGCGTCGTGGTCGAGCCGCTGCCGAACGACGCTCGAGTCATCGAGACGCGCGCGGAGCTGACGTACGCCGGCTCCCAGTCCGGGACGCTGGCCACGGCCCAGCGCGACTACCCGAGCTCGGCGACACCGATCGCCACGCCGGCAGTCCGCACCTCGCTCGGCGAGGACCTCTACGTCACCCTCCTCGCCGCCGATGCCGCGAGCGGGTCGGTGACGCTCCACCTCTTCGTGAACCCGCTCGTCGTCTGGATCTGGATCGGTGGCGCGATCGTCGGCCTCGGGGCCGTCTTCGCCATCTGGCCGGAACGGCGGCTCCGAACCGTTCGGGTCGATGAGCCTCGCGCGCTGCCGGTGACGACATCGGCGGAGGGCGCCTGATGCGCGGCCTGCGCTGGCTGATCGTTCCGGCCGTCGTCATCCCCATCGGCCTTCTCTTCCTGAGCGGCTTCGGTCGCGACCCGAGCCAGATCCCGTCGCCGCTCATTGGGCAGCCGGCGCCGGAGTGGACGCTGGCGACGCTGGACGGCGACAGCCTCAGCACCGATGACCTGGCCGGACGCCCGTACGTCGTCAACTTCTGGGCCAGCTGGTGCGGGCCCTGCATCGACGAGCATCCCGTGCTCACCTCGACCTGGACCGATCACGGCGACGAGCTGACGATCGTCGGGGTCCTCTACCAGGACACGACCGCCGATGCGACCGCCTGGCTGGTCGAGCAGGGGGACGCCGGCTACCCGAACCTCGTCGACGGCGAAGGCGCGCTGGCCATCGACTACGGCGTCACCGGGCCGCCGGAGTCGTACTTCGTCGATGCCGACGGCATCGTCCGCGCCAAGCAGTTCGGCCCGCTGACCGACGAGTCGATGGCCCAGCACCTGGCCCAGATCGGGGTGACGGAGTGAGGGGCTGGCTGGCCCCGGCGGCCATCGGCCTGGCCCTGGGGGTCGTGGCCCTCGTGGGCGTGACCTCGTTCGCTGCCGGCCATCCCCGGACCACCGGCGAACGGGTCGAGGCGCTGTCCGACCAGCTCCGCTGCCCCGACTGCCAGGGGCTCTCCGTCGCCGAGTCGCCGACGCGATCGGCCCAGGCCATCCGCGCGCAGATCGGCGACCTCGTGGCGGCGGGCGCGTCAGACGAAGCGGTCCGCGCCCACTTCGTGGCGCGCTACGGCGATTGGATCCTCCTCGGACCTAGCCTGCCGCTCGTCTGGGTCCTGCCATTTGCCGTCATCCTGGCCTCCGGGGCCGGACTCGGTGTCTGGCTCGCTCGCCGTCGTGCCCCGGTGCCTGAGACGCCGCGGGCCAACGCGGAGGCCCTGCAACGGGTCCGTGACGAGGTGGAGGCGATGGATGCCTGAGGCCGTCGTCCTCGCAGCCGCGCTCGTCCTCGCCGGCGTCGCCGTGCTGTGGCCGCTGTGGTCCTCGCGCGCTCCCTCCGACTCGACGGTCGACCCGGAGGACGCGGCCGTCCGCCACCGCGTGGCCCTCGAGACGCTGCGCGACGTCGAGGCCGACCACCGCAGCGGCTCGCTGGACGACGGGGCCTATGCCGCGCAGCGCGCAGAGGCAGAGGCAGCCGCGGCGGCCACGCTCGACGAGGTCGAGCAGATATCCGAGGTGCCTCCCGCCAGCGACCCCCGTGGCCGTCGGCTCGCGTTGGGCGTCGCGGCCGTCATCGGTGCCGTGCTCGTCGCGGGCTCGATGGTCGCGGCGACCGGGATCGCGAACGCGACCGTCGAGAACCCGTCCCTCGCCGCGGCGCAGGCGGCCGAGGCGGCCCGGCAGGACCGAATCGCCGCGCTGCTCGACGACCTGCGCACAGATTCGCGCGACGTCGACACGCTCTCCGACCTGGCGGACTCCTACCTCGAGGGCACCGAGCGCGACGATCTCGTGCGCGCGGCCGTGGCGCTTCAGCTCGTCATCGAGCTCGCGCCGGACCGGACCGATGCCTACGAGCGCCTCATGAGCGCCTACCTCCGCGCGGGCGACTCGGCGAACGCCCGCGCCGTGCACGACGCCTACGCGGAGCTGGCGTCAGCCGATCCCGTGGAGCTTGCCTTCTTCGACGGCCTCATCGCCCTGCGCGGCGAGAACGACCCGGAGCGGGCCGCGGCGGCGTTCGACCGCTTCCTGGAGCTCGCTCCCGACGACCCGCGGGCGCCGATGATCCGCGCCCTCCGTGAGGAGGCCCAGGCCACGCGCTGACAGGGATCGGGCTGCCGACCTCGACGGAACGAGTCGATGTCACCGGAGGGCCGCGGCGCGCGGCATTTCCTCGCTGTGTCGAGTGCCCGGCAGCGTGAGCTGCGCTCCGGCGCACCCATCGTGCGTATCGGTCCTCGATCCAGCGAGGGAATCGCACCCGGGGAGGGCCTCACGTGCATATGCCTCGTTAGATCGAGATCGGGGCATCTCCAATCGGTTCGAGCATGCGGCGCAGGGACTCGAGGTCCTTCGGGCTGAGCCGATCCAGGAAGTGCTCCTCGATGCCGCGCAGATGGATGGGGGAGGCGCGCCTCAGCCGTTCGTGGCCCTGATCGGTCAACGCGGCCCACTGGCCGCGACGATCGGCCTCGCACACGACGCGCTCGACGAGGCCGTCCGCCACCAGCCGGTCGACCAGCCGCGTCGCGCCGGAACGTGAGAGGAGGAGGGCACCCGCGAGCTCACTCATCCTCAGGCGGCGGTCGGGAGCAGCTGCGAGCTGGACCAGGACGTCGTAGTCGGTGAGCGCCAGGTCCTGCTCGGCGGCGAGCTCGCGCTCGAGATCACGGATCACCCGGGCGTGTGCGCGCAGGAACGTTCGCCAGGCGTCCAGGCGGGGATCGTTGCGCGGGCTGCGGTGCGTCATCGGTCTTCCATGGATAGTTGCAGGATCAAGCATACATGCGGCTAGGATGGGCCGATGCCGACCATCGACTACCCGACGGCCCCGACCTCCGACCAGGTCGACGACTACCACGGGACGCGGATCGCCGATCCGTACCGCCCGCTGGAGGACTCGGACTCGCCGGAGTCCCGGGAGTGGATCGCGGCGCAGAACGCGCTGACGGAGCGGATCCTCGCCGAGATCCCGGCGCGACGCGTGATCCGCGAGCGCCTCGCCCAGGTGTGGGACTACCCGCGTGCCGGAGCGCCGTGGCGCCGTGGCGACCGATGGTTCCAGATGCGCAACACCGGCCTCCAGGACCAGGACGTCCTCTTCGTCGCCGATGCGCCGGACTCCGAGGGGCAGCCGCTCATCGACCCGAACCTGCTGAGTGCAGACGGCACGACGGCCCTCTCGGCGGTCGAGGCCAGCGACGACGGCACGCGGATCGCGTACGCGACGAGCGACGCCGGCTCCGACTGGCGAACGTGGCGCGTGCGCGACGTGGCGAGCGGCGAGGACCTGCCGGACCGCATCGACTGGTCGAAGTTCGCCGAGGCGGCATGGACCGGTGACGGCGCCGGCTTCTTCTACGGCCTCTATCCGGAGCCTCCGGCCGGCGCCGCGTACGACGCGCCGAACCTGGACATGGAGCTGCGCTACCACCGCCTGGGGACGGCGCAGTCCGACGATCCCGTCGTCCTGGCCCGCCCCGACGAGCCGGAGTGGGGCTTCGAGCCCGACGTCACAGACGACGGACGGCTGCTGACGATCATCGTCTGGCGCGGGACGGATCCGGAGAACCGTCTCTACGTCGCCGACCTGACCCGGGGCGTCGACGCGCTCGAGGTCAATCCGCTCATCGACGTCCCGGATGCCAGCTACCTGCCGATCGCGGCCATCGACGGCACGCTCTACGTCCACACCGACCACGAGGCGCCGAACGGCAGGATCGTCGCCATCGACGTCGCGAGTGGCGAACGACGTGAGGTGGTCGCGGAAGGACCCGACGCACTCGAGATGGCGAAGCTCGTGGGCGACCGGCTGGCCCTCGTCTACCTCCACGACGCGAGCCATCGCCTCGCGATCCATGAGCTCGACGGCACGCTCGTCTTCGAGCCGCGCCTGCCCGGAATCGGCAGCATCGCCGGCCTCTCCGGGCGGCGCGAGGACCCGGACCTCTACCTCACCTTCGCGACGTTCGCGGCGCCCGCATCGGTCCTGGCGGTGCGCATGGCGGACGGCACGGTGACTCCTGCGGCCGGCGCGAACCTCGCCTGGTCTCCGGGCGACTTCGTGACCGAGCAGGTCTTCGCCGAGTCGGCGGACGGGACGCGGATCCCCCTGTTCCTCACCCATCGGCGCGACGTGACGGCCAGCGGCGAGGTCCCGACGCTGCTGTACGGGTACGGCGGCTTCCAGGTCGCCATCGGCCCCATGTTCAAGCCGGAATGGCTGGCCTGGATGGAGCGCGGCGGACTGCTGGCCGTCGCATCCCTGCGCGGTGGCGCGGAGTACGGGAAGGCGTGGCACGACGCAGGGCGTCTCGACAACAAGCAGAACGTCTTCGACGACTTCGCGGCCTGCGCGCGCTGGCTGGCCTCCTCGGGTTGGACGGATGCCGCCCACCTCGGCATCCTCGGCCGCTCGAACGGCGGCCTGCTGGTCGGCGCGAGCATCACCCAGCATCCGGAGCTCTTCGGCGCCGCCGTGGCCGAGGTGGGCGTGATGGACATGCTCCGCTTCCA
>DASUFJ010000006.1:0-6289 GCA_036274575.1 Candidatus Limnocylindria bacterium | reverse complement strand
TGACGCATGGCGACGAACCCGCGGCCGAACGCCGACGCCGCCTCGGTGGGGCGGCGTCGGACAGGTGCCAGTGTCGGCAGCGCGCGGCTCAGCCGCCGCGGCAGCCCGGTGATCGTCATTGGTTAGCAATGTTAACAAATTCGGCCCTCCGCGACAAGGACGAAACCGGGTTGAGCGAGAGGGGGCGGATCGACCATGATGTGCGCACGAAGCACCCGATGCGTCAGGCTCGAGCGATACCAGTCCGGAGGGGATGCCGAAGGAGCCAACCCCGGAGCCGGCCTCGTGCGCTCTTCGCGGCCATTGCGCTGTCGCTCCTCGCCCTCCTGGCGCCCGACCTGACCTTCGCCCCGCTCCTCGCCGGCGAGCCCGGCGCGCGCGACCTTCGGCCCATCGACCACGTCGCACTGCCGGCGGTGCCGCATCGCCCGCTGTCCGCGGACCTCGCCCGTCCTGCGACGCCCTCGACGCTCGCCGGAGCGACCGCCGACGAGGACGCGGCGTATCGCGCCGCGCTGGAGGCCGCCCGCGCCTACGCCAGCGCCTGGGGCATCACCTTTGCGGCCGTCCGGGATGGCGAGATCCTCTGGACCGGAAGCTCCGGCCGCGACCGCGACGGCACGACCGCCCTCTCGCCGGACAGCCCGCTCGTCATCGGCAGTGTCACGAAGACCTACGTGGCGGCGACCGTTCTCGAGCTGGCCGAGGAGGGGCGCATCGGTCTCGATGACTCGGTGCGCGGATACCTCCCCGATGTCACCTCGGTCAGTCGCGAGATCACCGTCCGCGAGCTGCTCAACCACACGAGCGGCCTGGCCGACGTGTTCAACGACACGACGAAGAAGGGACTGGAGGACCACCCGGAGCACGCCTGGACCAGCGACGAGGTGCTCGGCTCGCTCCACGCCCCGTGGTACAAGCCGGGCGAGGGTTGGGCCTACGCGAACACGAACTACTACCTGCTCGGCATGATCGTCGAACGGGCGACCGGCAACCCCCTGGCCGATGAGCTGGCGCGCCGCCTGTTCGGACCGCTCGGCCTCCATGCAACGCGGATGCTGTCGGCGAACGATCCGAGCTCTCCGCTCGCGCCGGCGTGGGCGACGATCTTCTGGGGCTCGGGTGCCATGAGCGCCAGCGCCGCCGACCTGGCCCGCTGGGGCGACGCCCTCTACGAGGGCCGCGTCCTCGACCGATCGATGGGTGCCACCATGCTCAAGTTCAACAAGGACGACTACGGCCTCGGCGTCCAGAAGCTCGAGATGGCCGGGACGACCGGCTACGGCCACACCGGACTGCTCAACACCTACACGACCCTGCTCTATCACCTGCCCCGACAGCACGTCACGCTCGCGCTGCTGGTGAACCGCAGCCACGTCGACCTGAGCGGGATGCTCGACGCCCACCCGCCGGGCGGCGGCCCCTCCCTCATGGAGCTCGCCGCGGGCACGGCGGAGTGATCGGGCTCGGCCACGCACCTGGAGGGCGGCGAACTCGATGGATCGAGCCTGATTCACACGAGTGCGGCTTCGGGCGCAGTTCCCACGACCGATCGAGCACCGATGCGCACGACGGGCGCGCCCGAGCGCGGCTCACGCCCCCTGGCCCTCGATCGATCGCGGATTTCGCCGCGCGCCGCGGGCCTCCGGTGAAACGACCTCGATCGGTCGCGGCCGCGGAGTCCGCTCAGTCCCCGTACAGGATGTCGCGGATGACCGGCATCGGCGGTGTGCCGTGGCTGACGACCGACTCGAGGAACAGGCGCCACGAGAATGCGTCGCCCCTCCGTCGGCGCTCCTCGTTCTCGAGCTCGGTCATCTCGACGCTGCCGAGGTAGTACGAGCAGAGCTGGGTCGAGGAGAGCCGCGCCCGGTTCCACTTCTCGGACGCCTCCGAGCGCTCCTGGAAGCCGCCGTCGACCATGAGGGCCATCGCCTCGTCCTCGGTCATCGTGCCGGTATGGATCCGGATGTCCATGAGGGTGTTCGTCGCCGCGCGGAGGAAGTACTTCCAATGGGCGAGCATCAGCGCCGGATCGTCGGCGGCGTAGCCGACGTCCATCATCACCTGCGTCACGTAGACGGCCCAGCCCTCGGCGAAGACGCCGGAGCCGAACACCGAGCGCGGCAGCGATTGGCATCGGTTCGACCAGGCCAGCTGGAGGTAGTGGCCCGGTGTCGCCTCGTGGATGGTGAGGACCTTGAGGGCGCGGCCGTTGTTCTCGCGCAGCATCGATTCGACCTGCTCGTCGCTCCACGACTCCGGCGGCGGGGTGATGGCGAAGAAGCTGTCGAGTCCCTTGTCGAGCGGTCCCGGCGGGATGAGCATCGCGCCGCCGAAGGCGCGCAGGAATGGCGGGGTCCAGATGATCTGCAGCGGGTCGTCCGGCAGGCCGATGAGGTCGCGATCCCGGACGAAGGCCAGGATCCGCTCGTGCTCGGCGCGGCAGAAGTCCAGGAGCTCATCGGCCTTCGGATGGTCGACCGCGATGGCGTCGAGCACCCGTCGGGTGAGCGCGTCGCTGTCGTCGGGCATCGGCTCGTCCCCGACCCAGGCCGGCCACAGGTCGCGGGCGATGCGAGCCATCTCGGCCCGGATGTCGTCGTAGGCGGCCGAGGCTCGCCGTTCGAGCTCGGCGGGCGTGATGGTGGCCTTGAGCGCGTGGTGGAACTTGCGCTCGTACAGGGCCGGACCGAGCCGGAAGTCGCCGTCCGCCGTCGGCAGGAGCTCGTCGCGAAGCCAGGCGGCGAACGCGTCGACCGATGCGGTGGCGTCGTCCGCCGCCCGCGTGACCCGCTCCTTCAGCGCCGGATCCACGTCGGCGGCCATGGAGACCGCGGTGCGGCACAGGTCGGCGACGCCTGGCATCGTCTCGATCGCCTTTTCGACATGGAAGGTGGCGACGGGTCGGCTGCGGCGTGACGTCAGGTTCGCGCGGGCGGCCTCCACGACGGCGGGGATGCCCTCCATCCGGGACGCGGCGCTGACGAGGCGCTCCCCCACCGGGGCGAACTCGCGGCTGAGGAGGCCGAAGAGGCCGCCGCCGAGCAGGTAGGTGTAAACGATCGGGCTCCAGGCCGGCTCGTCGAGCTCGTCCTCGTCGAACTGCAGCTCGTCGATCGTGGCCAGCAGGACGCGGCGATCGATGTCCTGCTCCCGGTCGAGGTCGCTCATGCCCTCGAAGGTGCCGCGCACATCCCGAAGCCAGGCAAGGCGTTCGCCGCGGCCGGCATCGGTCAGGTCCATCCATCGACCGTCGTGCTCGTGGTTGCCCGCTTCCGTCGCGTGGACGGGGTAGAGGCGGAAGAAGTCAACGAAGAAGGCGTCCTGCGCCTGGGCGAAGCTCGAAGTCATGGCGCGCATGGTGCCACGCGAGGTCCGATTCGGCCGTGGCGTTCACTGCATCGGCCAGACTTCGCCTGGAGGCCGATCCAGGCGCGGTTTGGCCCGTGGAGTGGACATCTCCACGCACGAGGCGCACGCCGGCGCGCAGCTCACGCTGCGGGATGTTCACTGCAGTGACCAAACACAGCGCCGACACGAGGCTGGGTGAAAAGTGACCGATGCGGTGGACACGCAGGCGACGAAACGGCGGCCGCGAGTGCGGCCGCCGTCGGGTATCGCAGAGGTCGTCGGTCCCCCAGTCAGCCGTCCTCGCCGATCCGAGTCGGCCAGGCGAGGACGTTCCCCTCGGGGGTTGACACGATCGTCGAAGTCGGGCTCGGCCCGGCGAGCCCGCCGTGGAGCGGATAGCCGGCACCATAAACGTTGCCCTCCACGGTCTGGACGATCCGGCTCGGCCCGGCGAGCCCACCGTGAAGCGGATAGCCGGGAGCAAAGCTGGAGCGGTCAACGGTCTGGACGCCCGCGGCCCGGCTGGGGCCGGCGAGGCCGCCGTGGAGCGGATAGCCGATCCCGTAGGGGTTTGCGACGACCTCGGCGTCGTTGGCCGACCGTGAGGTCAGGGTCGCGAGCGCAACCAGGCTGACGATGGCCGCGAGGCCGATGACGGCAACTGCCGCGAAGGCCCTGGATCCGGTTGCCGTGCCTGAGCGGGCTGGGGCTGCAATGACGGGGGCTGCCATGATCGTGCTCCTTGACTGCTGGCCTGTCGCCGCCGCAACTGCGGTGGGATGGCAGGGAGCACGATCGGGGAGGGCGATCGATGGGCCGTCGATGGCGGCTCTAGGTTCGCTCTATGGACTGACGTCGGGCGTCAGTGCCAGCAGTAGTCCTCGGCGAGTTCTCCCCGGTGCTCCAAGCGTTCGGTCGGGAAGCACGGCACGATCACGGTCCCGTCGTTGATCTGATTCCGCGCATCCTGAATCTCACCGAGCAGGTGGTTGATATAGCCGCCGCTGAACGAGAGGTCGACGGCCCGCGACCCCAGGTCGAAAACGATCCTTCCCGGCGGCAGCGTGCCCTCGGTGTATTCCTGCATGACCTGGTGCGTGGCCATGTCGACTCGCTTCAGGACCGAGGTGAGGATGTGATGACGCCATGCCTGCGGATGAATGGCACCCGGGATGTTGAGGACGGTCTCGAACTGGTCGCTGTCGACGCCGATGGCCCACAGCTGGCTGTCCTCCGTTGACCGCTGCGTCGCGGCCTCGAAGATCCCCACTCCGGCGTCCCCGGCGGCGTGGAACACGACGTCGGCTCCGGCCGAGAACATGTCACCGGCGGCGACTTCGGCGCCCTCGGCATCTCCGAAACCGTTGAAGTCGGGCGGGGCACTGAGATACTCGAACAGCACCTCGATGCCGGGGTTGACGGACCGTGCTCCGGCTTCGTACCCAGCGTGGAACGTCCAGATCTCCGGGATGTCGACGCCGCCGACGAAGCCGATGGTGCCGGTGCGCGAGGTCAGCGCGGCGGCGACCCCGGCCAGGTACGAGCTCTGATTGTCCGCGAACTGCATGTACGAGACGTTCTCCACCCCGTTGACGGGGCCTGAACCGGAGACGAAGCGGGTCTCGGGGAAGTCGTGCGCGATGGCCTCCGCGTCGGGCACCCCGCCTGCAATGACGACCAGCTCAGCACCGCCTTCGGCCAACTCCCTGAGCTCTCTGTCCCCCTCTCCGGCCAGTTCGAAGTAATGCATCTCCCCGCCGACCAGGCCGAGCTCCGAGACCGCTCGATCGAAGCCGGCCTCGAACATCGCGTCGATTGAACCGACGCCGCTGTGGAGCAGCGCGACGCGCGGGGGCTGGTTGAACAGCCCGGCCCACGCGGCGGCCCCGGTAGCGCCGATCGCAAGCACGATCACGGTGCCAAGGGCCACGAGGCGAGCCCGCGCTCGGCGCTCGAGACGACGCTGGGTCTCGGCACGGCTCCGCTCGGCATCCTGCTCGGCGCGGCGCCGATCGAGGCCGGCCACCAGGAACTCGCGCTGCCGATCGTTGATCTGGACCGACGCGTCATCGATCCAGGTCTCGAACTCCGCCAGCCGCGTGCCGGCCAGGAGGTAGTCGGCGTGCTTGTCGGCCCTCTGCCAGTCGTCGGTCGCCGCCGCGAGCGCCTCGTACCGCTGCAGGGCTGCCCGATGGTGATCGATCCAGTCCGCCAGCCGATCCCACTCACGGAAGAGCGACTCATGGGCGACCTCGACCGTGGCCTGCTGGGTCAGCGCGTCGCGGTCGAACGAGAGCAGCCGGCGTCCGCCGAACGCATCGAGGACGGCCGACAACGCAACCGGATCGAGGTCGAGGCTCGTGAGGTCGGCCAAGGCAAGACGGCGGCGCGACTCGGACGTCCCGATCCCGAGCTGGACGAGGTGGAGGAAGACCTGCATCGCCACTGCCTGCTCGTCGCGTCGCAGACCGCCGTAGATCGCCTCGGCACTCCGCGAGAGCACGCCCCGGATGCCGCCGAGTGCGCGGTACCCGTCGAGCGTGAGAGCCGCGCCTGATCGCTGGTCGAAGAGCTCGGTGAGCGCGAACTCGAGCAGCGGGAGCGTTCCCGGCCGGTCGACCGCATCAGCGACGAGCGCGGCGAGAAGCGTCGGCTCGATGTGGATGCCGCCCCGTTCGGCCGGGCCAACGACCACGGCCTCCAGCTCATCGGCCGTCATGGGCAGCGCGTTCTGGACGCCCGGGGTGAAGACCTTGGCGAACTCCGGGTGTAGCAGCGGCCGATCGTAGTAGTCGGCCCGCAGCGACAGCAGCACCGTGATCTCGGAGCCCGGCTCCGACACCGCGCGTGCCAATGCGTCGAGGAACTGGCGCCGCGCGATGTCGTCGGCGATCGTGAACAGCTCCTCGAACTGGTCGATCACCAGGAGCACCCG
>DASUFJ010000005.1:0-14850 GCA_036274575.1 Candidatus Limnocylindria bacterium | reverse complement strand
GGACCGCCGCCGCGATCGCGGGTATGGCCGACGAGGCGCGCCGTCTCGGGGCAACTGAGCTCGTCGCGGTCGGCACGGCCGGCCTTCGATCCGCGCGCAACGGCCAGGACGTGGTGGCCGAGATCGCCAGGCGCACGGGAGTCGCGGTCGAGGTCATCAGCGGGGAGGAAGAGGCGCGCCTCGCCTACCACGCCACCGCGGTGGCTGCCGGCGTCGGCGATGGACGGGTCACCGTCTTCGACACCGGCGGCGGGAGCTCGCAGTTCACGTTCGGCGCGGGCGGCAAGGTCGAGGAGCGCTTCAGCGTCGACGTCGGCGCCGTCCGCCTCACGGAGCGCTACGGCCTCGACGGCGCGGTTCCCCTGGAGGGCCTCAGCTCGGCACTCGAGGGCATCGGCGGCGAGCTCTCCGCCCTCGACGGCCGGCCGAAGCCGGATGCGCTCATCGGGATGGGCGGCGCAATGACGAACCTCGCTGCCGTGCATCTCGCTCTCGCCACCTACGACCCGGACGCCGTGCAGGGCCACGTGCTCGACCGGGGCGAGATCGAACGACAGATCGAGCTCTACCGATCGCAGACCGCCGACGAGCGCCGCGCGATCGTCGGGCTGCAGCCGAACCGGGCCGAGGTGATCCTGGCCGGCGCCTGCATCGTCCGCACCGTGATGGACAAGCTGGGGGCGGATTCGCTCCGCGTGAGCGACCGAGGCCTGCGGCACGGAGTGCTGCTCGAGCGATTCGGAACCGAGGAAGGAACGCCAGCCATGGCCACGAACCCCACACCGCCCGCACGACGAGCTCCACGCCGCAAGGCGAAGCCAGCGGCGCCAAAACCGGCGAAGGCAGCAGGGGCGCCGGCCAAGGCCGAGGAGACGGCCGCGGCTACCGTGCCGTCCACGCCGGCGTCGACCGACGGTGCGTCGCCGCAGGATTCCGCGCCGCGCCTATCGGATGCCGACCTCCAGCAGGTCATGACGCTGGCCAAGGACGCCGACAGCATCGAGCTGAAGGTCACCGTGCCGACGACGGCGCATCGAGCGACGATCAGAGGGCTGCCGCTCGACCCGGTCGAGGCGCAGCCGAGGCAGGTCTTTTTCTTCGACACGCCGGACCTGAAGCTGTTCGCGGCTGGCATCGTCGTCCGCGCCCGACGCATCCAGGGTGGCGGTGGGGACACGGTGATCAAGCTCCGACCGGTCGTGCCGAGCGAGCTGCCGGAGGATCTGCGCGCGGATGCGAGCTTCAAGACCGAGATTGACGTCGTGCCGGGCGGCTTCGTCTGCTCGGGATCATTCAAGGGCAAGTCCGACGGACAGCGAGTCCGCGACGTGGTCGCCGGCGACCGGCCGCTGCGGAAGCTCTTCTCCAAGGCACAGCGGGCGTTCTACGCCGAGCATGCGCCGGATGGCATCGATCTCGACGCGCTGGTGCCGCTGGGGCCGACGTACGCGCTCAAGGGCCAGTTCACGCCGAAGGAACTCGGTCGCCGCCTCACCGTCGAGATGTGGCTGTACCCCGACGGCTCGCGCATCCTCGAGCTGTCGACGAAGGCGGCGCCCGCCGAGGCGTTCCAGGTCGCGGCAGAGGCGCGCGCGTACCTCAGCGGGCTGGGCATCAACCTGGCCGGAGCGCAGGAACCGAAGACGCGCGCCGCGCTCGAGTTCTACGCGGCTGAGCTCAACGCCTAGGCAGAGAGCCGCCCGGCGGACCGGGCGGCTCTCTCGCAGGTCCGGGAGATGCTCGGTCAGCTACCGGGGAGATACATCAGGAGCAGCTGCCCGTCCTCCCGACGGGTGAAGTACTCCGATCCCACGAGGGGACCGAGTGGATAGCTGGGCCCTTCCCATGTGAACGGCCCATCGTCGACACCCTCGGGCGTCGGCAGATTGACGTGTGACTGGACGTCGAGCGCCCACCACCCGGCTCCCAACCACTTCGAGGCGTCAACGATTCCGCTCGTCTCTGCCGTCGCGGTCTGGGTCGTTGAGGCCACCTTGGTCCACGTCGAGGTCCCAATCGGATGCTGCCAGACGTCGTTGTTCCCGCTGCTGTCCTCCTGGACCATCAGCGAGTTGTGGCCCACACCCACGTTGTCGGGGTTGACGAAGCCGACACCGGCGTCGATCACCGTCACGACGGGGGTCGTGCTCGGTGGAACCGGAGGCTCCTGCAGCTGCAGCTTGCCCTGGGCGACGATCGAGAACGAGTCGACCAAGGTGGGATCGTTCGCGTTCAAGACCATCTTGAAGACCCGGCCATCTGAGTCGTAGTAGGGCCTGGCAGCCGCCGCGGGCCGGAACAGCCGACCGGTGTTGGCGTCCTCGGCGATACGGGTGCTGCCGGTATCGGCGAAGTACACCGTTCGCGGGTTATCCGGGTCATAGCCGATGTCCTCGACACGCACGAACTGGAACACGTTGTTCTCGTTCGACCAGTTCTCGAGCGCGGTCTGCGGCGCTACGCCGGTGTCGCCATCGGCGATGTCGTCCGGGACGGGGATGAAGCGCCCGGTCCAGGTGTCGCCGGGGTTGATTTCGAGATAGTCGTTGGCGTTGTTCTGCGCATCAAACGGGTTGACCAGCGGACCGGCATTCGTCCCTGTGACCTGAAAGGCCATCAGGTGGCCCTGATCGCTGGTGAGTGCCTCCGGGCTGCTGGCCCGATAGAGATAGAGCTGCGACGCGGGCGCGGCGAACGTGTCGTCGCCGGAGAGCGATACGACATCATCCCAGCCGCCGGGCACCACGACCGTGTTCTCGTGGTTGAGCCGGCCCATGCCCGGAAGCGGCGCGAATGTCTTCTCGTCGGTGTCAATGGCAACCGAGAGCCCGGCCTGGCGGTAGGGAGCGATCGCCGGATCGGCGCTGTACGTGGCACCGGGAGGCACCGGGAGCCAATCGACCGACTCCTCGTTGACGAAGAAGGTGTAGCCGTCGAACCCTTCGTCCGGCCCGACCATCGTCGCGGAGCAGAACCGGATGAAGCCCGCGGACGGCGGGAGCACCTCTTCGAGCTTGACGATCTCGTTCGTCCGGAGGTCCAGCCGTGCAAGCTGGACGGACGAGTCCTCGAAGTCAGCAAACTGCGTGGCGGGGGGCGGACCGAACGGAACGTGTGACTGCTCGAACGTGACGTAGATGTCGATGTAGCGCGACCCGTTGCCGACCGGCTTCAGGCCCAGCCCATCGGGGATGCCCTCGAACGTGACGTTGTGGAACGTCTGCCCGCTGTTGATGAGGGGGATGACTCTTCCTCCGGCGGCTGTCACCGATGGCGCAAGGCTGACGTAGGCCGTCGCCGGATTCGGATGCGAGCTCCGACTCAAGGCCAGCGTCGGCAGCGTCAGGACCAATGCCATTGCCGCCGCGAACGCGGCGATGCGGCGGCGGGTCCGCCAGTCGTGGGATTGACCGTGCATTCGGATTCTTCCTCCTGGCTCGGGTCGATACCACGCGCCGCGACATGTCGCGCGGCGTGGGCGTGAGACCGTCCATGGTGCCACTCGCCATGACCCGTGCGCCGCATCGGTCCCGCATCGCCGGTGCCAGATTGCACCGGCAAGTCAGCGGGTTAGCATCGGTCGCATGGACGAAGCCCCGCCGATTCGATTCGAATTCCGTCGGGGCGCCGTCACGGCAGCGCCGTTCGCCGTCGCCGTTGGGCTGTTCGGGGTTTCGTTCGGCGTCCTCTCGACGAGCGGCGACAGCCTCGGAGCAGCACCGGCCATCGTCATGAGCGCGATCACGTTTGCCGGTTCCGCGCAGTTCGCCGCCGTCTCGGTGCTTGCCGCCGGTGGCGGCGCGCCGGCCGCCATCCTCGCCGCGCTCCTGCTCAACGCGCGCTACCTGCCGATCGGGGTCAGCGTCGCGCGTTTCCTCCGGGGCGGCCGCATCCATCGGTTCCTCCAGTCACAGCTCGTGGTCGACGAGTCGTGGGCCATCGCCGCGCAGCGCGACGGTGACTTCGACGCCGACCGGCTGATCGGCGCCGGCGTCGTCCTCTGGGTGGCGTGGGTCGGCGGCACGATCGTCGGCGTCGTGGGCGGTGAGGCGCTCGGCGACCCGGCGGCGCTCGGGCTGGATGCGGCGTTCCCGGCCCTCTTCCTCGCCCTCCTCGTCACCCAGCTGAATGATCGGGTCGCGGTCGTGGCCGCGCTCCTGGGTGCGGCCATTGCGATCGTCCTCCTGCCCTTCGCCCCGCCCGGCGTCCCGATCGTGGCCGCCGCTGCGGCCTCCCTGGTCGGGCTGGCACGCCGATGAGCGAGGCGTGGGCGATCGTGCTGTTGGTCGGCATCGGGACGATGGCCATCAAGGCGGCCGGCCCCGTCCTTCTCGGCGGCCGGCCACTGCCGCGCCGCCTGGCGGCGGTTGTTGCGACACTGGCTCCGGCACTCCTCGCCGCGCTCGTCGCAACGACGGCGCTGGGGGCGGGCCAGGGCCTGGCGCTCGACGCCAGGATCGTCGGGCTGGCCGCCGCCGCAATCGCCGTCGCCCTCAGGGCCCCAGTGCTCGTGGTCGTCGTCGTCGCCGCGGTGGCGGCGAGCGTCACCCGCCTGCTGGTGGCCGGCTGACGGCCCGCGACTCGGCAGGCGAGGGGGCCTCCTCGCGCGGTACGAGGAGCGCGGCCGCCACGAACGAGGCCGTGGCGCCGCCGATCCCGAGGAGCACGATCGCGGTCTCGATCGAGGAATCGGCCAGGATGCCGGCGAGGGCGGCGCCGATCGGCACGCCGAGGTAGTTGAAGGCCATCGACACGCTGAACGCGCGACCCATCCACGCCGGATCGGTTCGCCGCTGGCGGACGGTGAAGAGCGCGATGTCCATCGGTCCCACGAGCACGCCGACGATGAGCATCTCAACGACGATCAACGCCAGCCCCACCGGCACCGAGGCTGCGCCGGCGGCCAGGAGCAGGAGCCCGACGGTGGGGACGAGCGCCAGCATCGGCCATACGAGCAGCGACCACTCGCGCCCGCGGGTGTCCATGCGGCCGAAGAGGAACGCCGAGATCATCCCCGAGATCCCGGACGCGGCGAACGCCAGCCCGACGACCGCCTCGTTCAGGCCGAACCGCTCCAGGATGATGAGCGGCAGCACGATCGTCGTCATGCCGTGGGCGAGGTTGCCGAAGGTGACGCTGAACCCGAGGCCGCGCAGCGTCGGGTTGTTCCACGTGTACTTCATGCCCTCCCAGGCGTCGGCCAGGATGCGTCCGGTCGCCACGACCTTTGACGGCGGATCGGGCACGCCGAAGAGGACGATCGCCGCGACGCCGAAGGCGAGACCGATGACGACAAGGGCCGCCGGCCCGCCGACCAGGGCGACGAGCGCCGCGGCGATCGGCGGCCCGACGATCGTCGCGACCACGTAGCCGTTCGAGTCGACGGCATTCACCCGCTCCCACAGCGGCTCTGGCACCAGGATCGGGAACAGGGATCGAAGGCCGACGTGGCTGAGAATCGAGGTGAGGGACGACACGACCGCGATCACGACGAGCAGCCAGCCCGGCAGCAGATCGGCCAGGGCGAGGGCGCCGATCAGGAGCATCGCGACCAGCGCGACGACGTAGTCGAGGACGACGAGCCGGATCCGTCCGTGCCGGTCGAGGAGCGCTCCGGCGATCGGGCTGATCAGCAGGCCGGGAAAGATGCTCGCGAACGTGACGAGGCCGGCGAACGCGGGCGAGCCGTAGCGCTCGAGGGTGAAGAGGACGATCGCCACGCTGACCATCGACTGCGCGACGCGGGCGACCTGCATCGACGCGAGCACTCGACCCAGGGTCGGGACTCGCAGCAATGCCCGATAGGAGCGATCGTCGGTGAGGGCCACGGGCTGCCGATTCTAGTCGCGACCCACCGCTGGCGGCCTTGGCGCATCCTGTGCAGCGACACTCTGAAGAGATTCGCTGCCCCAACTGGAGGACACCATGCCGAGACGCACCACACCCACGACAGATGCCGCGGACCCGGTTGCCACCGGCCCGGGACCCGATGACCGCGAGATCAACCAGAGCCTTGTGGGCGTCGTCCGCGGCTCCTCCGTCACGATCGATCAGGCGGCGGTCGCGGGCGTGCTGTCGCAGGGCGACGTCTCGATCTCGAAGGCGGGAGCCCAGACGATCGTCGGCGGCGGAAATCTCCGGCTCGAGCAGGGCGGCGGCGGAAGGATCCTCGCCGGGGGCGACGTCTCGATTCAGCAGGGTGGCGCCGGGACGCTCGTCAGCCTCGGGAGCGTGTCGATCCAGCAGGGCGGCGCGGTCCTTGCCCTCGCACGCAACGTCGAGGCCGGCGAGGGCTCGTTCGTCGGTCTTGCCCTTGCACCGAGCGTGACCGTGCAGCCGGGGGGTCGCGTCCTCGCCGGACCTCGCGAGGCGGCGATCGTGGGCGCGGTCGCGGGAATCGTCATCGGCGTGGTCGTCGCGGCCGCGCGCAGTCGGCGCTGATCGCGATCCGCGCCACGCGCTAGGCTGCGGCCGCATGCGCCTTCCGTTCATCCCTCGCGAGGAGAAGTTCTTCGACCTGTTCGTCGAGGACGCCTCGAACGTGCTCGCTGGCGCGCGGATGCTCGAAGAGTTCTTCCGCTCCTACGACCAGCGCGAGCGCCTCGCGTCGCAGCTCGCAGATCTGGAGAAGCGGGGCGACACGATCAGCCACGACATCGGCCACCGGCTCGAGAACACGTTCGTCACCCCGTTCGACCGCGAGGACATCATCCAGCTCATCAGCCGGCTGGACGACATCCTCGACTGGATCGAGGAGGTCGCCGATACCTGCATCCTCTACAAGATCGAGGCGCCGACCCCGGAGGCGCAGGCACAGGCCGAGATCGTCACCAAGCAGTGCGAGGAGATCGTCCGCGCCCTCGAGAAGCTCAAGGGCTTCAAGGAGGTCTCGCCGCACTGGATCGAGGTCCATCGCCTCGAGAACGACGGGGACCGCGTCGTGCGGCAGGCGATGGCGGACCTCTTCACCAACGGGGACGACGCGCTGACGATCATCAAGTGGAAGGACGTGTACGCGCTCCTCGAGAACGCGATCGATGCGGCCGAGGACGTCGCGAACGTGATCGAGCGGATCGTCGTCAAGCATGCCTGAGGTGGTGACGACGCTCATCGTCGTCATCGGCCTCGCCATCGCCTTCGACTACATCAACGGCTTCCACGACACGGCGAACGCCATCGCCACCAGCGTCAGCACCCGCGCGCTGAAGCCGGAGTGGGCGATCGCCATGAGCGCCACGGCGAACTTCGGGGGCGCGCTCCTTGGGGTCGAGGTCGCGAAGACGGTCGCCTCCGGCATCATCGACCCCAACGTGGAGTCCATGACGGTCATCGCCGCGGCGCTCGTCGGGGCCATCGCCTGGAACCTGCTCACCTGGCGGCTCGGTATCCCGTCGTCCTCGAGCCACGCCCTCATCGGCGGCATGCTCGGCGCGTCGTTCATCTCGGCCGGCTTCGCAGCGTGGCAGATCGACGGGATCATCACCAAGGTGCTCTTCCCGCTCGTCGCGTCGCCACTCGTGGGCTTCAGCGTGGGCCTCCTGTTCATGGCCCTGCTCTTCAACGTCTTCCGACGCGCGCATCCCGCGCGCTTGAACGGCGGGTTCCGGCGGGCGCAGGTCCTGTCGGCCGCTTACATGGCCTTCAGCCATGGCAGCAATGACGCCCAGAAGACGATGGGGATCATGACCCTCGCCCTCGTCACCGCGGGCGTGCAGACCAGCTACGAGCCGCCGCTGTGGGTGATCCTCACGGCGGCGTCCGCGATCAGCCTGGGGACCGCGGCGGGCGGCTGGCGCATCATCAAGACCATGGGCCAGAAGGTCGTGAAGCTCGACCCGGTCCACGGGTTCGCGGCCGAGACGACCGCCGCGTCCGTCATCACCGTCGCCACGCACTTCGGGATGCCGGTCAGTACGACCCACGTCATCAGCTCGGCGATCCTGGGCGTCGGCTCCTCCGATCGGTTGAAGACGGTGCACTGGGACGTGGCCCGCTCGATCGTCACGGCCTGGCTGCTCACGCTGCCGGCGGCCGGTCTCACCGCCGGGGTCGCCTACCTCGTCCTCAAGCCCTTCCTCGGCTGAGGGCGGCGCCGCCCTACTCCGCCGGGTGCTCGTGACCCGTTCGGCGGTCGACCGCCGGCGCCACGACATCGTGCCGCGCGTGCCGCTGCCGCCGGTGAGCGAGGACGCCGTGCGTCGGGCTTGCGACGAAGGCCAGCAGGAACACGGCGGTGGCGACGAGCACGATCGTGCCGCCCGATGCGGTTCCGAGGTGGAAGGAAAGGTAGAAGCCGGCCACGCTCACCGCGGCACCGATCGCCGCCCCCACGAAGATCATCGGCACGAAGCGGTCGACCAGGAGCCGCGCCGTGGCGCTCGGCGTCACGAGCATCGCGACGACCAGGATGATCCCGACCGCCTGGATGCTGATGACGATGGTGACCGCGAGGAGCACGAGAAGCAGCGCGTCGAGGGCAAGCACCGGATATCCCTGGGAGGCGGCCAGCGTCCGGTCGAAGGAGGTCAGCAGCAACTCCTTGTGCAGGACCGCCAGCAGGGCGAGCGCGAGGAAGCTCGCGAGCGCCATCAACGTCACGTCGGTGGCCGAGACGTTCTGGAGCTCGCCCACGAGGAGGTCCTCGAGCTCGTGCTCGCCTCCGGTGCCGATGAGCACGACGCCGAGCGCGAACGCCCCGGAGAAGAGGACGCCGATCGCCGCATCCTCGCGGATCCGCCCGCCGCGCGCCACGATGGCGATGCCGATGGCGGTGATGAGCCCGGCGACGAGTGCCCCGAGGAGGATGCTGGCGCCGATGAGCGTGCCGATCACGATCCCGGGCAGGACGGCATGGCTGACCGCATCGCCGATGAACGCCAGCCTGCGCACGATGACGTACGCCCCGATGGCGCCGCACGTGATGCCCATCACCACGACCGCCACCAACGCCTGAACGCCCGATGCGTCGCGCAGCGGCTCGGTCAGCCAGTCCATGCCGGCCTCATGAGGGCGGTGGCGCGGCGGTACCGTGATGGCCGCCGGCGTGGGTATGCGCGTGGTCGCCGGCGCCGACGATGAGCAGCTCGCCGCCAAAGGTGGCGTGCAGGATCGGCGGCGTGAACGTCTCGGACGCCGGCCCGAACGCGACGACCCGGCCGTTCACGAAGCACAGCTCATCCGAGATCTCGGCCGCGGATTCGAGGTCGTGGGTCGACTGCAGGATCGTGGTCCCCGCGTTCCGCAGCTCGCGCAACAGGCCGGTGACGAGCTGCTCGGTCGCCTGGTCGACGCCGGTCATCGGCTCGTCGAGGAGGAGGACCGATGCCTCCTGCACGAGGGCACGCGCCAGGAAGACGCGCTGCTGCTGGCCGCCCGAAAGCTCCCCGATCTGCTCGTCGGCGATCTCCTCGAGGCGCACCCGGGCGAGCGCCTCGCGTGCCGAGCGACGATCCGCCGAGCCCGGGCGGCGGATCCAGCCGATTCGGCGGTAGCGACCCATCATCACCGTCTCGGCCGCCGTGATCGGGAAGGTCCAGTCGACGGCCTCCCGCTGCGGGACATAGGCGACGCGGTCGCGCCGATCCTCCATTGGCCGGCCACCGAGTGTGATGGATCCTGTCGCCCACGGGGTGAGGCCGAGGATCGCCTTGAGCAGGGTGCTCTTGCCGGCGCCGTTCGGCCCGATCACGCCGATCAGCGTCCCGCCTCGAACGGTGAGGTCGACGTCCTCGAGGGCGGCTCCGTCGGCATAGCCGGCCGACACGCCTCGAAGGACGAGGTCGAGTGACTGGGTCACGGCGAGATGATACTCAGTATCGCTATACTGTCCAGACCGATGCCCAAGCGAACGCTCGATGCTCCCGCGCGGCTCGCCGCGGCCGGCGAGCGGGTGACCCGCCAACGCGTCCTGGTCGCCGACCACCTGGCGGCCGCCGGCCGGCAGCTCACCGCCGAGGAGCTGTTCCGCGGCCTGCGTCGCGATGAGCCGACGATCGGGCGCGCCACCGTCTTCCGCACCCTGGAACGCCTGGTCGAGGCCGGCGTCGCGCGGCGCCTCGAGCTCGAAGGCCACGTCTACGCCTACGTCGCCTGCCGGCCCGCCCATCATCACCACCTGTCGTGCACGCGCTGCGGGCGCGTGGAGGACATCGACGAGGCGTACGTCCGGCCCATCGCGGATCGCCTGGCCGGCGATCTCGGCTTCGAGATCGACGACGCCCGCCTGGACTTCTACGGGCGCTGCGCCCGGTGCCTGGCCGGGGCCGCTCCGCGGACCTCTTAACGCGTCCTTAGCGCTCGACCAGGCGTCCGTTAAGGGCGTCGCGGACCGTGATGCCATGCACGCCCGCGAGCGCGATCCGGGCTAGAGCTTGCCGCCGCAGTCGAGCGGGGCCGGCGCCTCCAGATAGTCGGCGGCGACGAGGGCGCCATCGGCATCGATGCTCAACGCCCAGGTCGATCCCTTGCGGTTCGGTATCGGCGATTCGAGCGGGAACTCGTCCGCATCGGCCATGCGCTGGATGAGGTCGGGGATGACCGCGCCCTGGCTGCACACGATGGCGTCGTGCTGAGCGTCCCCCTGGCCGCGCAGCAGGGCCACGGCCTCCGCCTCGCGCCCGGGGTAGCCGACCTCGCTGAACAGCGGGGCCTCCTCTACCGGGACGGCGAGCGCGTCGGCCACCGGCGCCACCGTCTGGACGCAGCGGCGGACGTCGGCCGAGACGATGGAGCCGATCTCGAACTGCGCGAGCAGGTGGACGAGCTCGTCGGCCTGGGCCACGCCGCAGTCGTCGAGCGGCCGGTCGCGGTCGTCACCGCTCCACTCGGCGCTCGACCCGGCCGAGGCATGACGCACCAGGAGGACGGTCCGGGTTGGCGTCGCCCCGCGGGCGAAGCGCTCCAGCAGCTCGCGGTCCGCGTCACGCGTGAGCCGCTCCCCGGCATCGGCCAGGGACAACCAGACGAGCATGTCGACCTCGGTCGTCGGCGAGAAGGCGCCCTCCTCGGCCTGCATCGCCCACCAGCGGACGACCTTCGGCCGCGCGCCGCTCATGCCGTTCTTCTCGTAGCGGCTCTCTCCCAGCGGTCGGCCGACGCGGACGTGGAACCCGGTCTCCTCCAGCACCTCGCGCACCGCTCCCTGGAGGTCCGACTCGCCGGAGACGAGCTTGCCTTTGGGAAAGCTCCAGTCGTCGTATCGGGGCCGATGGATCACGGCCACCTCGACCGTCGGCTCCCCGTCGAAGGTGCCGGCGTATCGCCACACGACACCGCCGGCGGCGCGGATGCGGACCGCGCTCACGAGGCCCACTTGCGCCAGCGTTTCCGCTTCAGCTCCGACCACGAATCGAGGAAGGCCACCCGCGCCGCGGCCGAGCGCGCGCGCTGCCGCTCGACGAGCCGGCCCGCCTCGAATGCGTAGGCCACGCCTCGACCGCGCATCGTGCTGCGGATGGCCGCCTCCGCGAAGGCGGCGTCCTGCCCGAGACCCAGCTGGTCCTGTGCGGTGGCCAGGCGGTCGGCGAAGCGCTGCGCGTCGTCACGGCGGTCGGGCAGGACCCGACCGGCGAGCTCGGACGCGTATCGGGCCCGCTTGGCGGCGATTCGGGCTCGATGGAACTCGTCGTCGGGCCGATCCGCTGCGAGGTCGCGAGCACGCTTGCGGAAGCGGTCCCAGGCCTCCATGGCGAGGTCCGGCAGGACCGCGTCGGCGGAGGCATTGGCGGCGGGGCCGACGGGCGGCGCGCTGACGCCGGCGACAAGGACGTCCAGCAGCGCGGCGTACTCCGGCGCCTCCATCGCCGCCTGGAGGCGGGTCTGGGCCGCCCGGCGTCGCCCGTCCATCTCGGCGAAGAATGGACGCAGCGAGACGGCCAGGTCTCCCGTGGCGTGGAGGCCGTCGATGAGGACGTCGAGATCCCTCGCGTCGGCCAGCGAGTGGCCGATGGCCTGGAGCTGCGGCTCGACCGTCGCGCGCCAGCCCGGATCGACGGCGTCGGCCAGGGTGCGCAGGTCGCTCCGCAGGCGACGGATCGCGACGCGGACCTGGTGGATGCCCTCCGCGTCGCCCATCCGCGCCAGCGGGTCGTTCTTCACCAGGCGCGCGATCGCATCGGCCAGCGCCGCGCGCAGCGCGTCGGCCATCGTGGGCTCGTCGGGCATGGGCGCCAGGTGGGCGTCGGGCGGCGCGGTGGCGCGGGAGCCGAGGGCGCGCACGACCTTGGGGATCGGTTCGGCGCCGGTGGCCCCGGCCTCGGTCAGCTGCTCACCCAGGATCGCGAGATCCAGGTCGCCGCGCAGGTCCTCGACCTCGAGCTCGCGGAAGCGCGAGACGATGCGCCGCCCCTCCACGACCGAGACCTCGTCGACGTCGACCTCGGCCACCGGGACGTCGGCCTCGGGGTTGACGAGGTGCATCCGGCGGCGGCGAATGCGGAGCGTCGCGACGGCACCCAGCGGTGCGCGTCGGGCGTAGGCCGTCACCAGCGAACGAGCGCGGGCCGGGGGCTCGCGTCCCGGGCCGTCGAGGTGCCACTCGTTCCGCTCCGTCGTCGATCCCTCGTTGCGGATGGGCAGCTTGAGCGTCCACATCGGTCCAGCGTCCTCGCCGGTGCGGTAGCGCAGCGTCACGCCGTGGCGGGCGAGGCGGAGGTCGGGCGTGTCGTAGTACGTGGCGCGCAGGTTGAGGTCGGGAAGGACGACGACGTCGAGCGGCTCCTGGCCGAGGGTCAACGGGGGCAGCGCGAAGCGACCTGGCAGAGCCAGCTTCAGCTCTCGCTCGCTCATCGATCGGCGGAGCGACCGGCGCGCAGCATGAGCGTCTCCTGCAGCGGAGGCCCGCCGCGCTTGGACCCGTTGCCACGCGACCAACGCGCGTCGGGGCCCAGGCGCCACGCGGTCCGGTCGGCGACGGCGAGGTCGAGGATCGACCGCAGCCGGGCGCGGTGTGCCTCGTCGTCGACGCGGACCAGGGTCTCGACCCGGCGGTCGAGATTGCGATGCATCATGTCCGAGCTTCCGATCCAGATCTCGTCGGCCGTGCCATCGCCGAAGCGGTAGATGCGCGAGTGCTCGAGGAATCGCCCCAGGATGCTGCGCACGGTGACCCGGTCGCTCAGCGCCTTCACGCCCGGACGCAGCGAGCAGATGCTGCGTACGACCAGGTCGATCCGCACGCCGGCCTGCGAGGCCTCGTAGAGGGCGTCGATCACCTCCTCGTCGACGAGGCTGTTGAGCTTCCAGGTGATCCGTGCCGGCCGGCCGGCGAGCGCCTCCTCCGCCTGCCGTCGGATCATGGCGATGATGCGCGGACGGAGGTCCTGGGGCGCCACGATCATCGAGTCGTAGGCGGATCGGTGCGAATAGCCGGTGAGCAGGTTGAACAGGTGGCCCACGTCGGCCGCCAGCACCGGGTCGGCGGTGAGCAGGCCGAGGTCCTCGTACAGCCGCGCCGTCATCGGGTGGTAGTTGCCGGTCCCCACGTGGACGTAGCGACGGATGCCGTCCGCCTCCTGCCGCACGACGAGCGCGAGCTTGCAGTGCGTCTTCAGCCCGACGAGCCCGTAGACGACGTGGCAGCCGGCACGCTCGAGCATCCGCGCCCACGCGATGTTCGCCTGCTCGTCGAAGCGGGCCTTGATCTCGACCAGGACGACGACCTGCTTCCCGGCCTCGGCGGCGGCGATCAGGGCATCGACGACGGGGCTCTCGCCGGAGGTCCGATACAGGGTCTGCTTGATGGCGAGCACGTCGGGATCGGCAGCCGCCTGCTCGATGAACGCCTCGACGGTGCCCGTGAACGAGTCGTACGGATGGTGGACGAGGACGTCGCCGCGATCGAGAGTCGCGAAGACGTCGACCTCGCCGTCGGGCTCCCGGACGAGGCCCCGCGGAAGTACGGGGTGGAACGGCCGATACCTGAGATCTGGCCGATCCAGTTCGACGAAGCTCCAGGTGTCGACCAGCCCGAGCGGGCCACCGAGGCGATGGACGAAGGCATCCGGCAGCTGGAGCTCGCGGACGAGGAGGTCCACGAGGTGGTTCGGCATCCGGCGGTCGACCTCGAGCCGTACGGCGGGGCTGAAGCGCTGCCGCCGCAGCTCGGCCTCCAGGGCGCGGAGGAGGTCCTCCGCATCGTCGTCGTCCAGCTCGAGGTCGCTGGCTCGGGTCAGGCGGAACGGGTAGCGAGACAGGATCTCCATGCCCGGGAAGAGGAGCTCGAGGTTGGCGGCGATGACCTCCTCCAGGGCGACGAAGGTGGCGTTGTCGTCGGCGGCGACGAAGCGAGGGAGCAGCGGCGGGACCTTGATGCGCGCGAACTTCGGCCGGCGGTCCCCCGGATCTCGCAGCCAGACCGCCAGGTTCAGCGATAGGTTCGAGATGTACGGGAACGGATGGCCGGGATCGACGGCGAGCGGGGTGAGGACCGGATAGACGCGCTCGGTGAAGTGGGTGGTCAGCTCCGCCTGCGCCTCGTCGGACACCTGGTGCCAGCGAAGGACACGGACGCCGGCGCGCGCCATGCGCGGCTTGAGATCGCGGGTGAAGACCTGGCTGTGCCGTTTCGCCAGGACCGCGGTCCGCTCGGCAACCAGCTGCAGCTGCGTCGTCGCGTCAAGCCCATCGGGCGACCGGATGCCGGGGGCGGCGATTTGCTGGCGGCGGAGTGTGGCCACACGGACCTGGAAGAACTCGTCCAGATTGTTGGCGTAGATCGCAGCGAACTTCAGCCGCTCGAGGAGGGGGAGCGACTGGTCCTCCGCGAGCGCCAGGACGCGTTCGTTGAAGTCGAGCCAGGAGAGCTCGCGGTTGAGGAATCGGTCAGCCGACTCCGCCAACCCCGGTTCGTCC
>DASUFJ010000004.1:0-11627 GCA_036274575.1 Candidatus Limnocylindria bacterium | reverse complement strand
CGCCCCGTTCCAGGCGAGGGCGCAGAAGGCCGTGTCCCCCTCCTTCATGAGCGTGCGCGCGACGGCGCGGGGGCCCTCGAATCCGAGGTTCAGGTCGCTGCTGAGGACGAGCTCGACGTCCGACCCGTCGGCGCGGCAGCGACCCTGGAGGTATCCGGTCTCGGTGTACTCCCATGAGCCGCGCCGCCGCCCGTAGTCGAATACGGGCTCGCAGTCGAGTGTCATCTGCATCTCGCCGTTCACGCAGCGGACCGTGCGCAGCAGGATGTGGCTGGCGTCGTAGTCAGTCGGCGGGCGGCGCTGGCTGTGCGAGCGCTCGTCGGTGTGGCGCCACGGGCCGATCAGGAGCACGTCCCGCACGATCACCCAGCCGGTGCGTGACCCCCAGCTCGTCTCGAGGACCATGGTGCCGGGCAGATAGCGCCGCGCGGCGGGCACCTCGATGTCGGACGGTCCGAATCGGAATCCGCCGGCGTCCCGGTCGAGGATCGCGCCGAAGACGCTGGGCGAGTCGAGCCGCGGCAGGCACAGCCACTCGACGTTGCCGCCGGGGGCGACGAGGGCGGTCGTCTCGCAGTCGGAGAGGAAGGCGTACTCGCCGATGGGCGGAAATGGAGAGCTGCCGAACGGGCGGTCGGGCACGAGTGGGCCGGGATCGGCCCCCTTTCCGTTCGTGCTCATCGTTCGAGTCTCACACGTTCACGGCCGACCGCCAACCCCGCCCCGGGTGGTCAGATGTCCGCCTCGAACGTGTTGCAGGTCTCGGGCGAGCCACTCTGGAGCCCCTGGCTGAACCATCGCTGGCGCTGCTCGGAGGAGCCGTGGGTCCACGTCTCGGGATTGACCTGCCCCTGGGTCTGCTCCTGGATCCGGTCGTCGCCGATGACGAACGCGGCATTCAGTGCCTGGTTGACCTGGTCCTGGCTGATGGGCTCGAGGAAGCCCGTGTCGACGGCATGCGCGCCCCATACGCCGGCGAAGCAGTCGGCCTGCAGCTCGGTGCGCACCGCCGTGCCCTCCGCGCCGGTCTCGGTTCCCTGCTGAAGGAAGCCGAGCAGGTTCTGGGCGTGGTGGCCGTACTCGTGCGCCAGGACGTACTCTTCGGCGAAGGGGCCACCCTCGGCGCCGAAGCGCGACTCGAGCTCGTCGAAGAAGCCGAGGTCGATGTAGATCGTCTGGTCGAGCGGACAGTAGAACGGTCCGACCGCGCTGCTTGCCCCGCCGCACGCGGTGTTGACGGCATCGCTGAAGAGGACGGTCTGCGGTTGCTCGAACTGCTGGTTCGCCGCGGAAAAGGCCTCCGACCAGTAGGCGGCCAGGCTGTTCACGGTGCCGACGATGCGGCAGTCCTGGCGCTCGTTCGCCTGCTCTCCGGACCGGCACTCGTTGGCCGCTTGGCTCGCCACCGGTCCCTCCGGCGCGGGCGCGTTGACGCCGAGGCCGATGAGGTCGCCGAGATCGCCGCCGCTCAGCAGGACGAGCGCGACGATGAGGATCGTCCCCAGCCCGCCGCCGCCGATGGCCAACCCGCCGCCTCCGCCGAGGCGACTGCCCCGAACGTCCCGGACCTGTCCGGGGTCGAGCTTGGCATCGGGTCGAAAGGTCATCGTGCCGGCGCCTCCGAGGTTCGTGTTCGCTTGCTCGCCCGGCGAGCGCCGGGCGGCTTCGGCCGAAGACTAGCGTCCGGCGTGCCAGCCCGCGATCAGGTGCCCAGCCGCTCCGCCAGCCAGCCGACGGCGGAGGGATAGCGCCACTCCAGTCCGGCATGCGTGCCGTCGAACAGCTCGAAGCGCACGACACCGTCGCCGATGCCGAGCGCGGTGAGCTCGTCGCGGAAGGCCACCGCGCCCAGATCGAGGTAGAAGTCGTCGCTCGTGCCGGCGTCGATCCAGATGCCGCGCAGGCCGCGGAGGGCATCGGCGTGCCCGGCAGCCATGCGCACCGGGTCCCACGCCAGCCACCGCTCCCAGGTCGCCTGGTCGAGCCGGCCCGTCGCGGGGTCGAATGGAAGGCGGACGGTGCCGTCGCCATCGGCCGAGTAGCAGGCGGCCATGCACCACACGTTGAGGAGGACTCCATCGCTGCGCTTCGAGCGGCCGGGCCGGGATCGCACGTCGGTCCAGTAGGCGTCGAAGGATCCCTCGTAGCCCTCGCGCAGCGCGCGCGCCGCCTCGCGGAAGTCGGGCAGATAGCAGGCCTCGAACAGCGCGTCGCCGGCGTGGGTCGCGAGCCCGCCGAAGAGATCCGGGCGCAGCATGGGCGTGACCATGGCGCCGTAGCCGCCACTGCTCTTGCCGGCGATCCCGCGATGTGTCGCAGCGGCCAGCGTGCGGTAGCGCTCGTCGACGAGCGGGACGACCTCCTCGCACAGGTAGGTGTGGTATCGCCCGGTCCCTGGCGAGTCGATGAACTGCGAGCCGCCGAGGCTCGTCCAGGCGTCCACGAAGACGACGAGCGCGGGTACCGCGTCGGGCGCCGCGAACCAGTCGTCGATGGCCTCGACTACCGTCGGCTGGAAGGCGCGTCGGTTCTTCCACATGTCGAGCTGGCCGGTCAGGCCCTGGATGAGGTAGACGGAGGGATACCGCCGCTCGGGATCGTCGTCGTAGCCGGGCGGGGTGTAGACGTAGAGGGGGCGCAGGTGCGGATCGCCGAGGACGTTGCCGGTGAGGGCCTGGCTGTCGACCACGAGCTCATCGAGGCGGCCCGCCCATCGGTGCCCGAAGGGTGGTGGCAGATCCATCTGTCGAGGCTACCAGCCGATCAGGCCGTCTCGCCCCGCAGCTCGACCGTCTGGAGCCGCCGCACCGCCAGGACGGCGGCCGCGAGGATCACGAGGGCCATGGCGACGATCGCCACCTCGAGCGCGACCTCCGCGATTCCGGCCGCCTCGCTGCCACCGAGGGCCTCGGCCAGCGCCAGGACGTGCTGGCGCACGCTCAACGGCCGGGTGCCGGCGAAGAGCCCGGCCACGATGCCCTCCCAGACGACGACGTAGGCGAGACCGATGATCAGGGCGCGCGAGGTGATCAGGGACAGCGCGACGAAGATCGCCGTGTACTCGAGCGCACCGGCGATGGCAGCCGCCGCGAAGCCCATGGCGAGCGCCGGATCGTCCTGGCCGATGAGCCCAGCGATGAGCGTTGCCGGCGCGACGAGGAGCGCCACCACGACCCACGCCACGACGAGCTTGACGAGGACGATCCGCCAGCGCGGGACCGGTCGTGCCAGGAGGTAGACGATCGTGCCGTCGTCAAGCTCGGAGCCGATGACGGCGGTGCCGATGATGACGGCGACGAGCGGCAGGAGAACGCCGATCGCGAGGTCGGAGAGAAGCCTGCGGGTGACGTCGAGCGCCTCGTCGGGCTCCGGGTCACTGAGCTGGAAGATGCCGACGATCGCGACGACGAGCAGCCCGAGCAGGACGAGGAGGAGCGTCCGGCGCCGGTTCAGGAGGGCGCGGAGGGTCATCCAGGCGAGCGTGCCGATCATCGGCGCACGAGGTAGCTGAACACCGACTCGAGCGACTCGTCTGTCGGGCGCAGCTCGAGGAGCGAGACGCCCGCACGCTGTGCGGCCGGGCCGACGGACCGGGTGAGGGCCCCGTAGTCACGCGTGCTCACGGCGAGGATGCCATCGTGGAGCTCGACGGCGTCGATCTCCGGCGCTGCCAGCAGCTCGCGCGCGAGGCGGCGGTCGTCGCTCGAGCGCAGCGTGAAGCTGTGCGGACGATCGGTCATGAGGCGCCGGATGCGGCGGAAGTCGCCCGACGCGGCGAGCCGGCCGGCGACCACGACGAGAACCCGGTCGGAGAGTCGCTCGACCTCCTCCAGGATGTGGCTGCTGAAGAGGATCGTGCGGCCCTCGGCGGCCATCTCGCGCAGGAGATCCATCATGTGCAGCCGCTGGCGCGGATCCATGCCGTTGAACGGCTCGTCGAGGATGAGGACCGGCGGATCGTGGACGAGGGCGGCGGCGACCTTCACCCGCTGCCGCATCCCCTTCGAGTAACCGCCGATCGCCCGCCCGGCGGCATCGTGGAGGTCGACGAGGCCGATCGCGCGATCCGCGGCCGCATCGGGGTCGTCCATCGCGTGGAGCCGCGCGGTGGATTGCACGAATTGGCGGCCGGTCAGGAAGCCGTACACGGCCTCGCGCTCCGGAACGAACCCGATGCGCCGATAGAGCTCCGGGTGGCGCCACGTCGGCGTCTCGTCGAGCCGGACGCTGCCTGCGCTTGGTCGGAGGAAGCCGGCCATCATGTGGAGCAGCGTCGTCTTGCCCGCGCCGTTCGGACCCAGGAGGCCCGTGATGCCCGCGCCGACGTCGAAGGTCACATCGTTGACGGCGACGACGTTGCCGTACCAACGGGACGCGGCCTCGAGCCGGAGGACGCTCATACGCTGATCCGCCGGTAGCGGAGGGCGAGGACGAGCCACGAGACGAGCACGAGGAGCGCGGTCGCGAGGCCGTAGACGGGCAGCGGCACGTCACTCGCGCTCACGGACGACGAGGCCACCGCCCCGCCGAAGATCCACTGTCGGGCGCCGTCGATGATGCTCAGCGGGTAGAGGAACGGCGCCCAGTCATCGAACGCGCCACCGGCTTCGTTGAGGATGTCGCTGACGACACCGCCGACGAGGAAGACGGCGAGCACCGCGCCCGCGGCGTACGCGCGTCGCGAGGCGAGGCAGCTGATCGCGAGGCCGAGGCTCGCGAGGACGACGGCGTGGAGAAGGCCGTTCCCGACGATCGCCGGCAGCGAGCCGATCTCGTCACCCAGCCCGGCAAGCAGGTCCTCGCTGATGAGGACGCGTCCGAGGAACAGGATGAGGACCGGAACGAGGGTCAGGGCGAGGAGGCCGAGGGCGAGCGCGACGAGCTTGGCGCCGACGTAATCGGCGCGGCTCATGGGCCGGCTGAAGTAGAGGGGCAGGACCCGGTAGCGGATGTCGTTCACGACGAGCTCCGGGGCCTGAGCGGCGAGGAAGATCGCGAGCAGGCCGCCGATCTGCCCGACATAGTCGTCATAGCTGTAGAGGTCGGGGATGATGTCGCCGGCCAGCACGCGCACCGCCACCGCCACGATCGCGGGCAGGGTGCCGAGGATCACCGCTCCCCACGGGACGATCTTCGCGCGGCCCGAGCGCCCGAACCCGAAGACCGCGCGCACGCCGGCCCCGATGACCGCGCCGATCGCCCCGCCGCGCCCCAGGCGCGGCCCCTCGTAGCGGCGATAGCCGATGTCGTAGATCGTGCCGCCGGCATCGGTGCGGGCGGTCATGCGGCGTCTTCCCCGCGGAAGAGGTCCTCAAGCTGGTGTCGGCGATGCTCGATGCGGACGAGCGGGATGTCGAGGGCGATCGCCGCGTCGCGCACGGCATCGTAGACGTCGTACTCGCCCGGGCCGGCCGACGCGATATCGACGAGCACGGCGCGCCCCTCGGCGGCCGCCATCAGGCCGAGCCCGGTGAGCCGCTCGGCGAGCGGCGCAGCGTCCTCCTCGGTCTCGACGACAAGCTGGCCGGTCCGCTCGGTGAAGCTCGTCAGCGGCGCAGTGCGCAGCAGGTGCCCCGCATCGATCGCGACGAGCCAGCCGGCCACCCGCTCGATCTCGCCGAGGAGATGGCTGGCGACGACGACGGTGATCCCGAAGTCTCGTCCGATGCGCTCGATGAGCCCGAGCATCTCGTCTCGTCCCGCCGGGTCGAGCCCGTTCGTCGGCTCGTCCAGGAAGAGGAGCCGTGGATCGTGGACGAGGGCCTGGGCGAGCTTGACGCGCTGCTTCATCCCCGTCGAGTACCCGCCGATCGGTCGATAGCGCTCCTCGTAGAGCCCCACGTGGCGGAGCACGTCGGCGGTTCGTTCTCGGGCCGCCCCCGCGGGGAGCCCGGAGACCCGGGCCAGGTGGCTGACGAACTCGGTGGCGCTGACGTCGGGCGGGAGGCAGTCGTGCTCCGGCATGTACCCGACGAGCTCGCGGATCCGGGCGCCCTCGGTCGCGCTGTCCAGGTCGAGGACCGTCGCCTCGCCCTCGGTCGGGTCCAGGAGACCCAGGAGGATCTTGATGAGCGTACTCTTCCCGGCTCCGTTCGCGCCGACGAGGCCGATCACTCCCTCATCGATCTCGACCGTCAGGCCGTCGAGCGCGGTGACGCCGCCTGGGTAGCGCTTCGTCAGCGCCCGGGTGCTGATGAGTGGCATGCGGCGACCAGTCTACGGCCGCCGATCACATGCTCGGGGTATACCCCGGCTCGAAGTAGCGCGACGGGTCCTCGTCGAAGTCGAGCTTGCAACCCTTGCCACAGAAGAAGTAGGCCTGCCCGTCATGCTCGCTCGTCAGGCCACGCTCCCGCGCCGTCGCGGGGTCGACCTGCATCCCGCACACCGGGTCGGTGGTGGCCTGGTTGGCCATCGGCATCTCGTTCATCGGTTCTCCTTGCGCTCGAAGGGCTCAGGCGGCGCGGAATCGGCGCAGCCGCAGAGAGTTCATGACGACGCTCACGCTCGAGAGCGCCATGGCCGCGGCGGCCAGGGCGGGGCTCAGCAGGAGCCCTGCCACCGGGTAGAGCAGGCCGGCGGCGACGGGGATGAGCACGACGTTGTAGCCGAAGGCCCAGCCCAGGTTCTGGCGGATCGTGCGCATGGTGGCGCGCGAGAGGCGGATGGCCGTCGCGGCGCCGTTCAGATCGTCGCCGATGAGCGTCACGTCCGACGCCTCCAGCGCGACGTCGGCGCCGGTGCCGATGGCGATGCCGAGATCCGCCTGCGCCAGCGCCGGGGCGTCGTTGATGCCGTCGCCGACCATCGCGACCACCGCGCCGTCCGCCTGGAGCCGTTCGACCTGGGCGGCCTTCTCGGCGGGCAGGACCTCGGCCATGATCCGGCCGGGTCCGATGCCGACCTCGGCGCCGACCGCCTGGGCCGTCGCGCGCCGGTCGCCGCTGATCATCCACACGTCGAGGCCGGCGGCGCTGAGCCGTCCGATGGCATCCACCGACGTCGCCTTCGTCGTGTCCGAGAGCTCGATGACGCCGATGAGATGACCGTTCCACGCCGCGAAGACGGGCGTTCCGAGGCCCTTCGGGCCGGCCTCGTCACGGACGTCGATGCCGTTCTCGACCAGGAAGGCTCGCGTCCCGATGACGACGGCCGCGCCGTCGACCACGGCTCGCACCCCGCGACCGCCGACGGCGGTGAAGCCCTGGACCGATGCCTCGTCGAAGCCGTTGCCCGCGGCGCGGCGCACGATCGCCTCGCCCAATGGGTGCTCGCTGCCACGCTCGGCGGCCGCCGCAATGCGGAGGAGCTCATCGGGATCGATGCCCTCCTCCGGACGGATGGCCGCGACCTCGGGCGCACCGTGCGTGATCGTGCCGGTCTTGTCCAGGACGACCGCGGTGACGCGCTCCGCGCCCTCCAGCGCGGCGCCGTCGCGAATGAGGATCCCGTGCTCGGCGCCCGCGCCGGTGCCGACCAGGATGGCCGTCGGCGTCGCGAGGCCCATGGCGCAGGGGCAGGCGATGATGAGCACGGCGATGGCAGTGCTCATCGCCATCGGAAGGCCGGGCTCGGGACCGAGGAGCATCCAGGCAACGAACGTGACCGCCGCGATGGCCAGCACCGCCGGAACGAACCAGCCGGTCACGCGGTCGGCGACGCGCTGGATCGGCGCCTTCGAGCCCTGCGCGTGCTCGACCAGGGCCACGATCTGCGCCAGCGTCGTGTCGCGGCCGACGCGCTCGGCCCGCATGAGGAACGAACCGCTGGCGTTCATCGTGCCGCCGGTGACGCGGTCGCCGATCTCCTTCTCGACCGGCATCGCCTCGCCGGTGAGCACCGACTCGTCGACCGCCGACGCCCCGTCCACGAGCGAGCCGTCTACCGGGACGCGGTCGCCGGGTCGGACCCGAACCAGATCGCCGACCACGACGTCCTCGATCCGGAGCTCGCGCTCGCTGCCGTCCCGTATGACGCGGGCAGTCGACGGTCGCAGCTCAAGGAGCGCCCTGACGGCGCCGGCGGCACGCGACTTGGCCCGCGCCTCGAGCCAGCGACCCAGAAGCACGAGGCCGATGATCACCGCCGCGGAGTCGAAGTACGTCTCGTGGCCGAGCCCCGCAGCGGCCGCAACGTCGGGCATGAGGGCGATGAAGACCGAGTAGCCGTACGCGGCCAGCGTCCCGATCGCGACCAGCGTGTTCATCGTCGCCTCGCCGTGCCGCGCGCTGCGCAGGGCGGCATCCAGGAAGCGACGTCCGAAGACGAATTGCACGACCGTGGCGGGGATGAGGAGCCAGCGGTTGATGTCCTCCAACGGCCAGGGCGTTCCGCCCGGCCAGAACATGACGGCCATCATGGCCACGCCCGTCCCCAGCGACGCGAGGGCCGTGACGAGCAGCTCGCGACGCTCACGCTCCCGGTCGCGTTCGATCGCCTCCTCGTCGGCCGTCCCCGCCTCGGCGACCGGCATGGCCGCCACTTCGTAGCCGGCGGCCTCGATGGTGGCGACGATCCCGGATCGGTCGATGACCGCCGGGTCGAAATGCACGGTGGCGCGCTCGGTGGCCAGGTTGACGGTCGCATCGGTCACGCCGTCGGCGCGATTGAGGAAGCGCTCGATGCGGTTGACGCAGCTGGCGCAGGTCATGCCGGTCACCGGCAGGACGAGCTCCATGGGAGCGGTGGAGTCGGCGGATGTCATCGGCTCTTCAGGATACTACAGGGGAGTATCCGCAACGAGCTGGGCATGCGCATTGCACCCTTGAGTGAACCGTGACGACAGCCACGAGGGAAGGGTACGGAGGGGCAATCGACCCGCCGCCGGTCGTCGTCGTGGTCGAGGACGACATCGGAACGCTCGGTCTCCTCGCCGACCTCGCCGAGGACGCGGGATGGGAGGCTCGCTCGTGTCGCTCGCTGCGCCAGTTCGAGCGCACGCTCGGTGACGTCGACCCCTCGCTCATCATCCTGGACGACGAGCTGCCGGATGGAAGGGGAGGCGAGCAGGCCGTGCGGCTCCGCTCCAATCCGCAGGTCTCCGATGTGCCGGTCGTGCTCTGCACCGCCGCACCCCAGAGCCGGCTGACGGAGCTGGGTGGGAAGCTCGGCGGGACGGTCGCGGTCGTCACCAAGCCGTTCACCATCGAGGACATCGAGCGCGTGCTCGACGCCGCACTCCGGCGCCGGCGGCGTCGCGTGGCGAGCACGGCTGCGGGGTAGGCTGGGCGCGTGCGCGCCCTGATCCTGACGAACGAGTTTCCGCCTGAGATCTACGGTGGGGCGGGGATCCACGTCGACGAGCTGACCCGGCACCTGCGGCCGCTGATCGAGCTCGACATCCGGACATTCGGCAGCCGTGCGGAGTCGACACGGGGCTGGCGGGTGGCCGGCTACCAGCCCTCCGTCGACCTGTCGGCAGCCGATGAGCGCCTGAGGCCGATGCTCGGCGCGCTGTCGCGCGACCTCGCCATGGTTGCCGACCCGGTGAAGGCCGACGTCGTCCACGTGCACACCTGGTACACGCACCTCGCCGGCCTCCTCGCGCGCAGGGCGTACGGCATCCCGCTCGTCCTCACCGTCCATTCGCTCGAGCCGCTGCGACCCTGGAAGCGCGAGCAGCTCGGCGGCGGGTACGAGGTCAGCAGCTGGGTCGAGAAGACCGCCATCGAGGCGGCCGATGCGGTCATCGCCGTCAGCCAGGGCACGAAGGCCGACGTGCTCCGCCTCTTCGACGTGGCAGAGGAGCGTGTCCACGTCATCTACAACGGCATCGACGCCGACTTCTACCGACGCGTCGCGGAGACCGATGCGCTCGAGCGACACGGGATCGACCGCTCCGTCCCGTACGTCCTCTTCGTCGGTCGCATCACGCGCCAGAAGGGAATCATCCATCTCGTTCGCGCAATCCGGCATCTCGAGCCCGGCATCGGCGTCGTGCTGTGCGCCGGCCAGCCGGATACGCCGGAGATCGGGCGGGAGATGGAAGAGGGCGTGCGCGCCGCGCAGGCGGAGCGGCCGAACGTGGTGTGGATCGGCGAGATGATCTCCCGCGAGGAGGTGCGTCAGCTCTACTCGCAGGCCGCCGTGTTCTGCTGCCCATCGGTGTACGAGCCGTTCGGGATCATCAATCTCGAGGCCGCGGCGTGCGAGACGCCGGTCGTCGCGTCGGCAGTGGGCGGGATCCCTGAGGTCGTGGTCGACGGCGAGACGGGGTTGCTCGTCCCCGTCGAGCTCCAGCTGGACGACCCGATGTCGCCCGTCGACGCCGACCGGTTCGAGCTCAACCTCGCCGGCGCCATCAACGCCCTGATGACCGATCCGGCGGCGCGGGAGGCGATGGGCCGGGCCGGCCGCCGCAGGGCCGTCGCCCGCTTCGGCTGGGACGCGATCGCCGCGGCGACCGTGTCCCTCTATGAATCGCTGCGGCCGCCCGGCTAGGCGGATCTGGCACCAGCCGGACCCTACGACCCGGGCGTGGCGCGTGACATGAGGGCGAGCGTGTTGCCCTCGCCGTCCTCGAAGAAGGTCATCCACTCCTCGGTGCCGTCGTCGTGGGTGAAGATCACGTGCGGCGCACCGGTGAAGTGGACGCCCTTCGCCGCGAGCGCCTCCTGGGCGCCATGGATCTCGTCGACGAGGAAATAGAGCGTCGAGCTCGGCCGCCATTCGTCCTCGTCCTTGCGGTGCAGGTACAGGCGGATCCCGGCGGCGTCGAAGAAGGCGAGGTCGCCGAATGTGAACACGTGCGGCAGTCCCAGGGTGTCGCCGTAGAAGCGCTCGGCGCGGGCGACGTCGCGGATCGAGAGCGACACCTGTCCGATGGTGCCGAGCTTGAGGGTCGTTGAGCTGGTCATGTGGCGTGGCCTCCTGCGGGGCATGGGGCTGGTGAGCGGAATGCCGGGCCAGTGGCGCAGCTCGCGCCCCGGAACGCCCAGCTTCCCGCTGATGTTGGCGAGGTGGTACTTCACTGCATCGACGCTCGTGCCGCGGCGGCGGGCGATCTCGGCGCGCCGGAATCCGTGGCGAACCTGGTCGAGCACCTGCCATTCGGCAGGCGTCAGGAGGTCCGGGTGCGGCGGCCGTCCGCGGCCTCGGCTCGAGCTCATGAGCGAAGGCTAGCCCACGATTGGCCGAATTTCCCTACCCGTGCCCGATCGATCGGGCAGTCGGAACGCGGGCTGCGTCGCTCCGGCTGCACGGGAGCGCGCGCGACGGTAGCATCGGGCGCGATGACCGCCCCTGGCACGACCCCCGGCGCCGCCGTGCGCGACGACCGCCCGCCGATCATCGAGGTCCGCGATCTGCGGAAGCGGTACGGCGACCTCGTCGCGGTCGACGGTGTGAGCTTCGAGGTTGCCGAGGGCGAGGTGTTCGGCATCCTCGGCCCGAACGGCGCTGGGAAGACGACGACACTCGAGATGATCGAGGGCATGCGTCCCATCGACGAGGGCAGCGCCACGATCGACGGCGTCGACGTCCGTCGCGATCCGCGCGAGGTGAAGCGGCGCATCGGCATCCAGCTCCAGGCGTCCGCCTTCTTCGACGAGCTCACGCTCACGGAGCTCATCGACCTCTTCGGGCAGCTTTACGAGCGCGACGTCGACCCCGCGGCGCTGCTGGCCATG
>DASUFJ010000003.1:0-6108 GCA_036274575.1 Candidatus Limnocylindria bacterium | reverse complement strand
GGCCGGCGGCCGCCTCCGCGAGCGACTGGGCGACGGCTGGGTCGTCCTGGCGCCGCGACCGGCCGGCGACGCCGTCGTGATCGGCGAGCGGACGGCCTACGGCGACGAGCGCGCCTGGCTGGTCCGGCCGGACGGCTACCTTGCCGACAGTGCGCCGCTGTCCTCGGCCGACTCGCTTCAGCCGCCGTTCGTCGACGCGGCCGGGCGTGGTCCTGCTCGCCCGTAGCCCCATGTTGGGTGCGTGTGGATAACTGATCCGGCCGGATCGAACTTCGTGGACAAGGGACTTGATAGGCCGCGAAGTGGGCGGCATGATGGCGACGTCCCGAAGGGGCAGTCGGCTGATCAGAGATCACCTCAACGATCGCCACGGTTCCTTCGGGACATTTCGCGTCCTCCGGACGGCTCGGGGCGACTCGCCTACGATAGCGGCGCTCACGAGGAAGGAGGTCCGTCACGCCAGCCACCAGTCCCTCACCCGTCATGCCGATGCCGATCACCCTAGCCGGACGGACGGTCGGGACGGGTGGACCCTGTTTCTTCATCGCCGAGGCCGGCGTCAACCACGACGGCAGCCTGGACAAGGCCATCGAGCTGGCCGAGGTGGCGCGGGGAGCGGGTGCGGACGCGGTCAAGTTCCAGTCCTTCGACGCGGGCTCGCTTCTGCGGAGGGACGCAGCCAAGCCCGGGTACCAGGTGCGGACGACCGGTGAGGGCGAGACTCAGTACCAGATGCTCGAGCGGCTGCAGCTCTCGGAGCAGGAGGAGCGCGCCGTCGCCGATCACTGTCGTGCGATCGGGATCACCTTCATGTCGACCCCGTACGACGTGGCGGCCGTCGAACGGCTGACGGCGCTCGGCGTGCCGGCGATCAAGATTGCCAGCGCGGACATCATCCACGGCCCGCTGCTCGAGAGCGCCGCGCGGACCGGGCTGCCGGTCATCGTCTCGACCGGCGCGGCCAACCTGGACGAGGTCCGCCAGGCCGTTGATCTGCTCGCCGGGGCCGGTTGTGATGACGTGATCGTGCTCCAGTGCACGACGTCGTACCCTGCCCCTCCGGCCGACATCAACCTGGCCGCGATGGCCGCGCTGGCCACCCTGGGCAAGCCGGTCGGCTTCTCGGACCACAGCACCGGAACGACGCTGGCCATAGCCGCCCGTGCCCTTGGCGCCGCGGTCATCGAGAAGCACTTCACCCTCGATCCATCCGGCCCCGGGCCGGACCATGCGGCCAGCCTCGACCCTCGGCAGCTGGCGGCCCTGATCGCTGCCATCCGGGAGGTCGAGGTCGGGCTGGGTGACGGTGTCAAGGAGGTCCGCGACATCGAGCGCGACACCCGAGCACTGATGCGTCGCAGCATCGTTGCCGGGCGCAGCCTCACAGCGGGCTCGGTGCTGACCGATGACGACCTCGCGTACAAGCGGCCCGGCACCGGCATCTCGCCGATGGAGTGGCGGGAGGTCGTCGGCCGCCGCCTGGCCATCGACGTCGAGCCTGATCATCCCATCGCGCGCGACGAGCTGACCGAACCTGCGTGACCGCCTACGCCGCAACGCAGTGCCTCTCGAGCGTCGAGACCCTCGCCGACGCGCTCGACGTCTACGTCCGCCTCGGCATCGACCATGTCGAGCTGTCGGGTCCGCATGAGCCTCCGCCATCCCGGGAGACCCTCGACGGGCTGGAGGCGATGCCGTTCGAGTTCGTGATGCACAACTACTTTCCGGCGCCGAGCGAGCCGTTCGTGCTCAACCTCGCGAGCGCGGATCCAGCCATCCGGCAGCGGGGCATCGAGCACGTGCTCGGCAACCTCGAGCTGTGCGCCCGCATCGGGGCCCCGCTCTATACGGTTCACGGCGGGTTCCGCTGCGATCCCGGGCCTGATTTCGTCTTCCATCCGGAGCTCGGCATGAGCGGAGCGGAGCAGGCGATGGACCTCTTCGCGGACTCGATGGGCCAGGCCTGTCGCCGAGCGGAGGACCTCGGCGTCGACATCGGCGTCGAGAACAACGTCCTCTCGTCCGCCAACCATGCCAAGTCGCCGGATGATCCGTTCCTGCTGTTCCTGACCGCGAGCGACTACGGGCAGCTGGCGGCCCGGGTCAGCAGTCCTCGGCTGGGAGCGTTGCTCGACGTCGGCCATCTCAACGTCACCTGCGCCACGCTCGGGCTCGACCGGACGACGGTCGCCAGTGACATGCTGCCGTTCGTCACCGCCTTCCACCTCCATGACAATGACGGCAGCGCCGACCAGCATCGACCGATCACGTCGGCGAGCTGGTTCCTTCCGCTGATCGCGGGCCAGGCCGCGAGCCGCATGATCCTCGAGCCGCAGGACCTCTCGGAGGCGGAGCTCCTCGACAGCCTTCGCACCGTGGACGACGCGGTCGCGGCGGCCGCATGAGGACGGTCATCGTCGGCGCCGGCGGCCAGGCGCGGATCGTGTGCGACATCCTCGGCTACGACCGCAACATCGAGGTGGTCGGCTTCACCGACAACGAGATCCGGGATCCCGGCGAGCGGATCTTCGACCGCCCGATCCTCGGCCGCCATGAGGACATGGCGGACATCGTCGCCGAGCACGAGATCCGGGCCGCGGTGGTTGCCATCGGCGACAACGCCGTGCGCGCGGAGCGCTTCGAAGCACTGCGGAGGGCCGGCCTCAAGCTGCTCAACGCCATCCACCCGTCCGCCGTCATCTCGCCGACGGCAACGCTCGGCGAGGGCAACGTCGTCAGTCCCGGCGCGTTCGTCAACACGCTCGCCCGGATCGGCGACAACTGCATCATCAATACTGGCGCGATCGTGGAGCACGAGGTCACGGTCGGCAGCCACGTCCATCTCGCGCCGGGCGTCATCGTTGCCGGCCGCGTCAGCATCGGCGACATGAGCTTCATCGGCGCTGGAAGCGTCGTGCGCGAGTACGTCACGGTCGGCGAGCGAGTCGTTGTGGGTGCCGGAAGCGTCGTCCTCGACGAGCTTGCGAGCGATGTGATGGCCGCCGGCGCTCCGGCGACGGTGCGCAAGGTCAATGGCGCGCGCGCGGGAGAGGAGGGCCGGCCATGAGCCAGGGTCGGCGTGCGCTGATCACCGGCGTGACCGGGCAGGACGGCGCCTACCTGGCGCAGCTGCTGCTCGGCAAGGGCTACGAGGTGTACGGCACATTCCGTCGTTCGAGCAGCCCGAACTTCTGGAGGCTGCACGTCCTCGACATCGCGACGGACATCCAGCTCGTGCCGATCGACCTCTCCGACGCCAGCAGCCTGCTCGAGGCCATTCGCATCGCCCAGCCGGACGAGCTCTACAACCTCGCCGCGCAGAGCTTCGTCGGGACGAGCTTCGAGACGCCACTCTCGACCGCCGAGGTCTCCGGCCTGTCGACCGCTCGCCTGGTCGAGATGGTTCGGCACCTCAAGCCCGACACGCGTTTCTACCAGGCCTCCACCAGCGAGATGTTCGGCTCGAACTCGGAGGTGCCGCAGTCCGAGACGTCGGAGATGGTGCCGATGAGCCCGTATGCCGCGGCGAAGCTGTACGCGCACGGCATCACCCGCATGTACCGCGAGGCTTACGGGTTGCACGCGTCGGCGGGGATCCTCTTCAACCACGAGTCGCCGCTGCGCGGGCTCGAGTTCGTAACGCGCAAGATCAGCAACGCGGTGGCCAAGATCAAGGTCGGCGTCACCGACTCCCTCCACCTCGGCAACCTCGAGGCGCGCCGCGACTGGGGCTACGCGCCGGAGTACGTCGAGGCCATGTGGCTGATGCTCCAGCAGGATGAGCCGGCCGACTACGTGATCGCCACCGGCGAGTCGCACAGCGTGCGCGAGTTCACCGAGGCGGCCTTCGCCCTGGTCGACCTGGATCCGGAGCAGTACCTGCGCCACGACGAGCGCTTCACCCGTCCGCTCGACGTCCCGCTGCTCATGGGCGACGCCACTCGCGCCCGCGAGACCCTCGGCTGGCAGCATGCGACCAGCTTCCAGAAGCTGGTCGAGGTCATGGTCCGGGCCGATCTCGAGCGCTGGCAGTCGTGGCAGGCGGGGAAGACCTTCCCGTGGGACGCGCCGTTCCACACCGACGAGATGCGCGTCATCACCCGGACGCTGCGGGTATGACCGGCTACCGCATCCCGCTCACGTTCCCGGTCCTGGCCGAGCCCGAGCTCGAGGCCGTCAGCGATGCGGTTCGCTCCGGCTGGGTGAGCAGCACGGGGCCCGCCATCGGCGAGTTCGAGTCGCTCTTCGCGACCTTCTGCGAGGTCCCGCACGGCGTCGCCGTGATGAACGGCACCGCGGCGCTCCACCTCGCCCTCGAGGCCCTCGACATCGGCCCCGGCGACGAGGTGATCGTGCCGGATCTCACCTTCGCCGCATCGGCGGAGGCAGTCGTCCACGCAGGCGCGGTCCCGGTCCTCGTCGACGTCGATGCGGCCACCTGGGCGCTCGATCCGTCGCTGGTCGAGGCCGCCTGCACCCCGCGCACGAAGGCGATCATGCCGGTCCACCTGTACGGCCACCCGGCCGACATGGATCCGATCCTCGCCGTCGCCGAGGCTCGGGGCCTGGCGGTGGTCGAGGACGCGGCCGAGGCCCATGGCGCCCGCTACCGCGGCAAGCGTGTCGGATCCATCGGGCACATCGGCGCCTTCTCGTTCTATGGCAACAAGCTGCTCACCACCGGGGAGGGCGGCATGTGCGTCACGCACGACGCCGCGCTGGCGGAGCGGATGCGGTTCCTGCGCGCCCACGCCCAACCCGCCGGACGTCGCTACTGGCATGACGAGGTCGGCTGGAACTACCGGATGACGAATCTGCAGGCGGCGCTCGGCGCGGCGCAGATGAAGCGGGTCGACGAGGTCGTGGCCGATCGGCAGCGGCTGGGCCGTCTGTACCATGACGCGCTCGACGGCACCGGCATCACGGCCGCCCCCGAGCAGCCATGGGCGGAAACCGTCTACTGGCTCTACAGCGCGCTCCTCCCGAGCGGCGTGGACCGCGACCGGGTAATGGCCCTGCTGGCCGAGGAAGGCATCGAGACGCGGCCGTTTTTCTATCCGCTGCACGAGATGCCGCCGTACCGGGCTGACGCATCGGGGTTCCCGGTCGCGACCGACCTGTCGCGCCGTGGCATGACGCTGCCGTCGTTCTATCGCATGGGAGAGGCGGACGTCGCCGCCGTCGTCGGGGCCGTCCGCGACGCCAGCTCACGCGCATGATCCTGGGGGTGATCCCGGCACGCGGCGGCTCGCGCGGTATGGCCCACAAGAACGTGCGGCGGATCGGCGGGAAGCCGATGATCGCCTACACCATCGAGGCGGCACTCGCGTCGCGTCGCATCGACCAGGTCGTGGTGTCGACCGACGATGCCGGGATCGCGGACGTCGCCCGCCGCTACGGCGCCGACGCCCCCTTCCTGCGTCCTGCCGAGCTCGCCCGTGACGACACGCCCACTCCGCCCGCAGTGGAGCATGCGGTGAGGCAGGTCGAGGCCGCCGGCGGCCAGGTGGATGTCGTCGTCACGCTCCAGGCGACATCGCCGTTCCGCGACGCGGACGCCATCGATCAGGCCATCGAGCTGCGGGAGCGAGCGGCCGCGGAGTCGGCCGTCTCGGTCGCCGGCGTCGACCTGCCGGCGTCGATCGTCGGTGGCCTGGTCGACGGTCGCTTCCTCCCGTTGCCGCTGCCGCCCGGCACGGATCTGCGCCGTCAGGCGGCCCCGCCGGCCATGCGCCTCACCGGCGCCATCTACGTCACGACCCGCGGGCTGCTGGCGACGGGCGTGCTCTTCGACGAGCGCCCCGTTGCGTTGGTGACGGCGGGTGCCGCCGCCCTGGACGTCGACGACCTGGCCGACCTCAGGCGCGCGCGGCGCATCGCGCGTTCGCTGCGTCCTTAGAACGCCCAGTGGCCGGCGCCGAAGCGCCAGGCGAAGTAGGCCATCGCGGTCGTCGACCCAGCGGCGAGGACCCAGCCCACCGGGCGCCATCGGTCCGCGATGATGGCGGCCCACACGACAAGGCCGAAGAGCACCAGGCTGTAGCGCGGGACGCTCATCACGAAGCCGGTGCTGACGATGAGCAGCCAGTTGCCCGCCATCCAGATGCC
>DASUFJ010000002.1:0-4604 GCA_036274575.1 Candidatus Limnocylindria bacterium | reverse complement strand
GGCGTTGGAGCTCACCCAGCCGCGGATCTCCGACGGCGGCCGCCGGCGCCCGCGGAGGTGGACGACCCGCGACGCGTGCACCGTGGCGCTCCAGCCGGTGCTCGAGCTGAGCGACCAGCTCCCGGGCAGGCGCCAGCCCGGGCTGGCGATGTCGTTCTCCCAGCTCGCCGGCGACGCCTCGAACGCGTCGAACACGTGGATCGCGTGGAGCACACCGATGCGGCGGAGGTCGAGCGGCTGCATCAGCCAGGCGCTCGGGCTCATGCCTCGGGCGCTGCGCGGCACGTCGTCCTCGGTGACCATCAGCAGGACGGCGCCGCCGTAGAGGTCCGCCATGGACCAGCCCTCGCGGTGGCGCTCCCACGTCCGCAGGCGCTTGTCCTCGCTCTGCGGGATGTCCGTGACCGTCCAGCCGCGGCGTGTGGCGCGGCCCGGCGGCAGGTCCACGATCCGCCGCGCGAGGCCGTTGTGGCCGTACAGCGCGCGGAGCTCGTCGTCGCGCAGCGGGACGACGCACGGGTTCGGCCTGGCGCTGGCGCCCTTGTCGGCCCAGCTTCCCAGGCCAGTGAGCGGGTTCATCACCGAACCGCCGCCGGCGCTGTCCGCCCGGCGCTCCTCGGCGGGGCCGGGGAGAGCGGGCGGGTCCCGCCCGAGCAGGCCGCCGAACACGTCGCTGAACCAGCCCATGCGGCCGGTGTACCGCGGGGCCTCGGACACGCGCTGTCCGACGCGTCGGACAGCGCCTGTCGCGGGTGGCGTGCGACACGATGGGTGTGAGGCTCGACGCCGCCGACACCTGGGAGCAGCGAACCGACGCCGCGGACAGCGGCCCGCTCCGGTACGACCGGGGCGAGCTGTTGCGGCCAGTGGCTCCCGTCGCCCGCACCGACGGCGCGCTGCAGCTCGAGGGCTACGCAGCGCGACCCGGCATCTACCTGTACCGGAACGCGGACGGGTCGACACGTCGCGAGCTCGTGCCCCGGCAGATGCTGCTCGACAGCTCCCCCGGGCTCGCTCGACTGCCGGTGACCCTCGAGCACCCCCAGACCGACGTCGGTCCCGGCAACTTCCGGCGGCTCGCCGTCGGCGACACGGACGGGGAGGTCGTCTACGATAACGGCTTCCAGCGCGTGAAGATCGCGGTGCGGGACGAGGACGCGATCGCCGCGGTGCGGAAGGGCAAGCGGGAGCTGTCGCCCGGGTACCGCGTGTCCCTCGACAACACGCCCGGCGTCGATCCCGAGTTCGGTGCGTACGACGCGGTGCAGACCAGCCGCACCTACAACCACCTCGCGATCGTCGACACGGCGCGAGGCGGACCCGAGGTGCGGCTCCGTGCCGACTCCGGCGACGCGGTCGCCACCACCGTCATCGAGCGGCGCGTCGACGCCGGCAACAGCGGGGCGAGGCCCCAGGGAGCGCGAATGGATCCGAGGATCGCCGCGCTGGTCGCAGCCCTGTCGCTGACCCAGCGCTTCGACTCCGACGAGACCGCACTCGATGCGGCGCTCGCGGAGCTGCGGCGGCGCAAGGACGCCGAGGACGAGCACCAGCGCAAGCTGGACGCTGCGAACGCTGAGCGCGACCGGGAGAAGGCGCGCGCCGACGCCGCGGAGGCGAAGGTGCGCGACCTCGAGAAGGCCGAGAAGGCTCGCGTCGACACCGCGGAGCGCGCCGAGCTCGGCGAGCTGGCGAAGGCGCTCGGCATCGACCCGCAGCAGCACGCCGACGGCGGGTCGCTCAGTCGGGCGATCGCGTCGAAGCATCTCGGGAGCGAGGTGCGGTCCGATGCGTCCGTCGACTACGTCCGGGCGCTCGTCGACCTGGCGAAGGCCCAGCACGCGCAGCGCGGCGACGGCCGCGAGCACGGTCGGGCGGCGTGGCAGGGCGGGCCCGGTCCGGCCGATCCGCCGGTCCGCCGGGACGGCGAGCAGCGGAAGGACTCGCGCCAGCGCTACTTCGAGTCGCTGGGCCTGGAGGTCACGTGATCACGTGGGGACTGGCCCTGGCCCTGTTCGGGCTCATGACCGGCACGATCGCCCAGGGGTTCGGTGACGCGCGCAGTCGCGCACGTCAAGGCATCGTCGGCGACTGGGTGTACAGCGACCACACCCGACGCTCGGCGAGCGGGATCAACGCGCACCCGCAGGCGGCACAGGTCACCACGGTGACCATGACCGATCAGGGTGATGACGACGATGTCGTGATCACCATCAACGGCGTCGATGTCGAGTACAACACGGGGACCGGCAAGGCTCTGGCCGCCATCGGCGCCGAGTTCGCCGCCGCAATCAACGCGGAGCCGCTCGTCCGCGGCCAGGTGGCCGCCACGTTCGACACGGCCACGCTGACGTTGACGGGGACCGTGCCGGGGCTCGCGTTCACCGTCAGCATCGCGAGCGATCCTGACTCCGTGCTGTCGGACGTGACCGCGGTCACTGCGGCCGACGAGGCCGACCCGGTCCCGTTCGGTCGGACGGTCGTACACCAGGGCTTCAACGCGAGCGAGGGCGAGCGCCTCGTCGCGACGCCCTACGCAGCGCTGTTCACGCCGCAGGTCATCACCGCGACCGTCGTGACCGGCGTAGCGACCACCCGCGCGATCCGGGTCTACGAGATCCGGGGCGACGAGAAGGTGCTGCTCGCGAACACCGTGTTCGCAGGCTCGGCGACGGAGGCGACGGAGGCGGCCGCCATCGCGACCGCGATCAACCTCGCGCTCCCCGCGGCGACGGTCATCGCGGACGACGACTCCACCGCTGTGACGTTCACGGCGGAGGTCGCGGGCTTGGAATTCCAGGTCGAGATCGAGCAGGTCACCGCCGGCGACATCACCTTCGCGAACACCACCGGCCCCAGCGCGGCCACCTCGCTCTGGCGGGCGTTCCAGGGGATCTCGCTGTACAGCCCGTCCGTCGAGACTACGACGGTCGGCGGCACCACCGCGCAGTACCGCGCGAACGAGGGCGTGCACTACGCCACCCGCGGCGTGGTGTGGGTCGAGTCGAGCGAGACCCCGGCCGCCGGCGGCACGGTCTACGTCGAGACCACCGCCGGGGCCAACCAGGGCAGGCTCTACGCCGCCTCTTCGGCGACGCGGATCGCCCTGCCCAAGAGCCGGGCCCGCTGGGAGCGGGACGGGCTCGTCGCTGCCGACGGCATCGCCGCCGTCCGCCTGGAGGCCTGATGGTCGCGCACTTCCACGACGTGTCGCCGGGCCGCTCGGTCGTTCCGGAGGCCTTCTACGGGGCGCTCGGTCGCGCGCTGCGCTTCCGTGGCGAGATGCCGCCGGCGGAGACCCACTACGACGCGGCTGGGCTGATCGGCATGGTGGACACCTGCGAGGCGTACCACCGCCACGTGGACGGTCTCGTGCTGCACGAGCTCGGGCGGTCCTGGCGACCGTCCGCCGTCCTGCTCGACCTCGCCCGCAGGGCAGACGCGCTCCCGGCCGGCGTGCCCGGGTTCCCGCGCGAGTTCGAGTTCGTCCGGAGCAGGATTCTCGAGGAGAAGCGCCAGCCGTTGACGGCCATGGCGCACCTCCCCATCGACAGCAGCGTCCCGCTCGGCGCCCGGACGCACACCTGGCGCCGGGCGCTCGGCGCCGGCGAGGCGCAGATCTACCGCGGGGGCACCGAGTTCCCGCGGGCGCGCGTGACCCGTGCCGAAGAGCAGTTCGGCGTGGTGCACGTGGTGTGCGCTGTCGACACCAACTTCTTCGACACCCTCACCACCAACTTCGCAGGGCTCCGGCAGTACCAGGAGGAGCTGAGGCTGGCGCGGCGGCTGGTCGAGGAGCGGCTGAACCGCATCGCGTGGTTCGGCGACGCCGCGAGCAAGGTCTACGGCGCCCTGACCCATCCGGCGCTGGCGAAGATGGTGCTCTCGACACCGTTCACCGACGCCTCCGACCCGGAGGAGGTGGCCCTGGCCCTGGCCGACTTCGTGGCGACGCCGATGCTGCGGTCCGCGGGCACCTTCAGCAGCAACGCGCTGCTGGTGAGCCCGAAGATCGACCACCACATCCGGACCCGGCCGACCACGCTCGCGATGAACATGTTCGTCCGCGACCTGTTCCTGGCCGGCCAGCGCGGGCGGATCGAGGAGATCGAGGTCGCGCCCGAGCTCGAGGGGATCGGCCCCAACGGCGAGGACGGGATGCTGGCGTACCGGAAGGACCTCGACACGATGGGCCACGTCGTCGTCCAGACGCCGACGCCGCTGCCCGTGTTCCCGAGCTCGCCGGTGGACCAGACCACCGTGATGTTCGGGTCGTCGGGCGGAGTGACCTACCAGGACGTTGGCAACGCCGTCCTCGGGCTCGTCGTCGTCCAGTAGTGAGCACGGAGGGAGCATGGCGGCGATCAAGAAGGTGGAGATCGAGAACCGGACGCGCCAGATCCTGATCTTCCAGGCCTGGCGTGCTGCCGCGAAGGAGGGCGGAAAGCCCGTCCGCGACCACGGCGCCGACCTGGTGGTCGGCTCGTCCGACGACACCGACCAGCGGCTGACCGAACTCGGGGTCAAGCGCAACCCGCGGTGCCCGTCGCCGGTCGTGACCGTCGACCGGGACCGGCTCGACAAGATGGACCGGGTCAGCCGCG
>DASUFJ010000001.1:0-2968 GCA_036274575.1 Candidatus Limnocylindria bacterium | reverse complement strand
TGCTGGACGAACGCGGCCCGGAACGGCTCAGCGAGATCGTCGCCAGCCTGGGCGACGGCGCGATCCTCGACTCGCGTGTGCTGCTGGCGCATCGACTGGGGACAGATGAGTCGGGCTGGCCGTCCGCGGCAGATCGATTTGCCAGCGACCTGCTCCGCGCGGATCACGTCAAGGACGCGTGGCTGAAAGCCCTCACACAGTCCGCGAACGGCCCCCTGCCCATCCTGATGGGTGGCCACAGCCTGGTTGGCCCCGGGCTGCCCCTCGTGCTGAAGGGATAGCGGCGGTCGCCGAGAAGGCGCTAATCCTTCTTCTTGGAATGGCTCGGCTTGCTGGCCATCTTCTCGAGTTCGTTCTCGGACATGCCCGTCTGGGTCTTCTTGCCCTCGCGCTTGCGTTGCAGCTCGGCGCCCATGAACTTGCGCTGCTTTTCGGTCTTGGCTGGCATTCGCCACCTCCTTTTGGAGGCAACCTAGGTGCGCAGGCGTCACGCTCAGGTTTCGACGGAAACGGTCCGGGTGTCGAATTCGAAACACGCTGGGCGCTGGCGTAGAATTGAGGCGCAGCTGCGGCCCGCCCACAAACCCATGCCTTATTCCACCTTGGACCGTGGCGCCTGACGAGGTCTGATGACAACCGGACTGTGGTACGTGCTCGGGTTCGCTTTCGCGGGCACTACGTTCGTCTTCATCACGATCATCTTTGCCTGGCTCGTGAGCCATCGCAGCAAGGGCGACCGCCATAAGGGCCTGCCCTATGAGTCGGGCATCGACACCTTCGGCTACACCTGGGGCCGCGTCGGCCTGTCGTTCTACATCTATGCGCTTCTGTTCGTCGCCTTCGACATTGAGATCATCTTCATCTACCTGTGGGCGATGGTCTTCCGCGACGTGCTTTTCGGCGGCTTCGTGGCGATGCTGGTTTTCGTCGCGATCCTTCTACTCGGACTCGGGTACGCCTGGCGCAAGGGCGTGCTCACATGGAAGTGACAGGGCAAGAAGACAATGACTGACGCCCGCAACAGCGATCACCAGAGCGATCCGCTCGAGCCAATGCAAATGCCGTCGGATCAGCCAGGCAACGATCCCGCATACCTGCCCGTCGAAACGACCACGGCCCTCGCGGAGCCGATCATCGTCGAGAACACCCTCTGGACGCCCGCCAACCCGCAGGCGTATTCGGGCGGCATGCCGTCACAGGTCACGCACCTGCGCGAGCTGGAGCTGGGTGACAAGTCGAACAACGGTCGCTGGGCCGCGCTCGACGTAATCCCCACGAAGGCGGACTACGTCCTCGATCTGATCCGACTGAACAGCCTCTGGCCACTGCTCTCCGGTCTGGCCTGCTGCGCCATGGAGATGATGTCCGCGGCCACGTCCAAGAACGACATGGACCGCTTCAATATGTTCCCGTTCCGGGCGAGCCCTCGCCAGGCGGACGTGTTGATCGTGGCCGGCACGCTGACGACGAAGATGGCGGGACCGCTGGTCCGCCTCTGGGAGCAGATGCCGGAGCCGAAGTGGTGCGTCGCCATGGGCACCTGCACCACGTCCGGCGGTCGCTTCAAGCGCAGCTACAGCGTCGTCCAGGGCGTCGACCGCGTCATGCCGGTCGACGTGTACGTCCCCGGCTGCCCGCCTCGTCCGGAGGGGCTCATCTACGGGATGATGAAGCTCCACGAGCTCGTCAAGGAGCGGCGCGGGGAATGGCGCACGTATGTCGACCGCGGGCCGCAGCGGACGCGCTGGGAAGGAGACGTTCGCTGAGCGCGCCGGCCGTCGCCGGGTCGCTCGTCAGGCTGATCACCGAGCGCCTCGGGTCCGACCTCGAGCACCTGTGGACCGATGAGGACACCGTCGAGTTCCAGGTCGATGGCGCACGCGCCGTCGACGTCCTCACCACGCTCCACGACGACCCGGACCTCGACTTCTTCATGCTCGCTGACGAGGCGGCAGTCGACTACGGCGTCGGCGAGCACCTCGAGGTCGTCTACCACCTGTTCAGCTGGAAGCACCCCGCCTGGCTCCGCGTCCGTGCCCGGGTCGATCGCGACGATCCTCGCATCGGCACCATCACCCATATCTGGGAGGGCGCGATGTTCCACGAGCGCGAGGCCTACGACATGATGGGCATCGTCTTCGAGGGCAACCGCGACCTGCGGCGTATCTACATGTCGCCCGATTACCGATCCTTCCCGCAGCGCAGGGACTTCATCCTTCCCGACGATGCCGCGGACTCGCCGGCCGCCGGGGTGAACCCACTCGAGCGGCCCGAGACCTGGGACCTCGCGCGCTTCCGCGACGCGCCGGCCGTCACCTTCCCGCCCCTCGGCGAGCGTGGCGGACCGCCCCCGGCCCTGGAGAGCGGCAAGACCGAGAGCGACAAGAGCCGACCGCGATGACCACCGTCGATCCCGAGACCCGCAGTCCCGATCCCATCGAGCTCGACGAGGCCGAGGAAGCCCGCCTGAGGGCGGCCGCCGGCCTCGGCCCGGCGCCGCGCGAGGGCGGCGAATACGCCGGCTTCGAGAGCGTCGGCATCCCGGATCGACCGCCTCAGACGGAGCGGGAGCGCGAGGTCTATACCCTCAACGAGGGGGAGATGCTCATCAACCTCGGGCCACAGCACCCGTCCACCCACGGCGTCATGCGGCTCGTGGTCAAGGTCCGCGGCGAGGTGATCGTCGACATCGATCCGGTGCTCGGCTACCTCCATCGCGGCATCGAGAAGCTGTGCGAGAACGCGACGTACACCACGGTCCTGACGTACGTCGACCCGATGGACTACCTCTCCTCGATGCACAACGAGCACGCGCCGGCCATCGCGTTCGAGAAGCTGTACGGCATCAAGGCACCCCCGCGTGCCGAGTACATCCGTGCGCTGGTCGTGGAGCTGAACCGGGTGTTCAGCCACGGCCTGATGATGGGTTTCCTGGCGCTGGACATGGGCGGCCTGACCCCCATCCTGT